>NZ_JAQDPG010000002.1:0-381409 GCF_027659535.1 Enterococcus malodoratus
ATAAAAATACCGACCTCCAAAAAGTTAGATTTTTGGTCTAACTTTTGGGGGTCGGTTCAGTAGATGTTCGTTAGTCTTTTTATTATCTAGCAAAAATGGATTACAAGAAATTAAAGGGAATACTCTTTATGATTTTAAGTTCTTATTTTTGATAGAATTTTTTTCGCATAAAAAGAAACGAGGACATTGACCAAGATAGTCGCGAATAAGATAAACGCTGCGTAATTGGAATAAGCCTCAAATAGATAGCCATACATTAGCTGACCAACCGGCCGGGCACAAGTCGTTAATGCATAAACGTAGGAGATAATTTTACCCATTAAGTGATGTGGTGTGATCGACTGGATAAAACTGATCATCATAATACTAAAAATCGTGCTGGATATCATAAAAAGAAAGCAGCAAAGACAGATGACAGCGGCTATGTAAATAGCTGGAAGCTCCAAAAGCATCACGATCGGAATCGGCAAGAGAAATAGCAAGGTACTTGCGAAAAACCAATAACTGAGAGCTATTTGAAATCGATCAATAAAAATCGTTAGGATCAGACCGCCTGCAAGCGCGCCAAGTGATTGGGCGGCTTGTGTCAGACCGTAAAAGATACTATCTAAATGCAGCAGATTTAAAATAATCTGAGGGATGCCAATGAGTAACATTGATTCAAAAAATAAATTGAAGGTTGTTACCAGCAAAGAAATCTCTAGAAGAATCCTTTTATGTTTAAAAAAGTCAAAACAGGCGAGCGTATCTTCTTTGATTGTACGAAACAATGAATTGCCTTTTTTTATTTCCAACTTGGGAATTTGCATAAAGCATTCAACCAGCGCTGAAACAGCAAAACTGATAATTGCCAGCACAATAATTGATTGAATTCCAAAAGAATGAAATAGAATGCCGCCTAAGGCTGGTCCAATGATATTCGCTAGAGACTGTACTTGATTGACTAGCGCGTTGGCTTTACCGACTGCCCTTTTAGGAATCAAAAGCGGAATACTAGATAAAACGGTTGGCTGATAGATTGCTTGAATAATTGAGAGCCATAGAGTAATTATTGTAAAAAGAAAAAAAGGCTGAGCGCTTTTTAAAACGAAAAGTCCGGATAATGCAATCAATGAAGTCGTTAAATCTAATAGAATCATCGTGTTTCGTTTAGGAAATAAATCAGCAATCAAACCATTAATCGGACTGAGAAAAATAATCGGTAAAACGGAAATAGCAAGATTTAGACTGAAAGCAATGGTTGAACCGCTGCTAGACAACAAATACAAAGGAATCGAAAATCGCAGAATCGCGTTTCCAAAAAGTGAGATGACCTGTCCTAAAATTAAAATCAAAAAATCTTTTGAATAAAAAATGTTTGTCTGATGCTTCATAACAGCCTCCTTGAATAATGTATACTTAACTATAGAAAAGAAATGGTGACAGCTAGCTGTCACTAATAAGTATTTATTTGAAGGAGGTCTTTTGGTGCAGGTAGAACGTTTATTGAAAATGATTTTTTTATTGATCCGTAGAGAAAAAATAACGACGCAGGAGTTGGCGGATTATTTCGCGGTGTCAAAACGAACGATTCTTAGAGACATCGAAACACTTTCAATGGCAAATATTCCGATTTTTACATTGAAGGGCAGAAAAGGCGGAGTAGGGATCATGGAGCAGTACACGATCAACAAAACAGTATTCTCGCAGGAAGAGCAGGAAAAAATTCTTCACGGACTGCAGCTGTTAAAGGCAACTCAAATCCCTAATACAGAGATGTTGTTGGATAAAGTAGATGTTCTTTTTAGTTCCAATGAACGTTTTGATTGGTTGGAGATTGATTTTTCTTCTTTTGGCAGTCAAGAGAAAGAAAAAGAGAAATTTTCTCAGCTGCAATACGCAATTATCAATAAAAATGTTGCGACCTTCGACTATTTTACTTCAGAACTTAAGCAGAATAAACGAACCGTTGAGCCCGTTCGCCTGATCTTTAAAAATAACGCTTGGTACGTTCAAGCTTACTGTCAGTATAAACTTAATTTTCGTTTATTCCGTGCATCCCGCATAAAGAATTTAACATTGCTGGACGAAAAATTTGTACGCGCGGCGCCCAAAGGTACAACAATAAAGACCAATTATGAAGATCACTATCAGATGATTCCCTTTGTGCTGAAATTTTCTCCGGAAATTTCTTATCGCTTATTTGATGAATATGATGAGTCGTGCATGACTGTGGACCAAGAAGGCTATTTTCACGTGACTTACGAATACGCGGATAATGATTGGCTAGTCAGACATTTACTGTCCTTTGGCAAGCATGTTGAAATTATTGAACCAGAATATATGAAGGTGCGGATGCGTAAGGAAATCGAAAAGGTTTTGGAAAATTATTGATCCATTTGATAGTTAAAAAAACTGCTAAACACCCTCTTTAATGGGTGTTTAGCAGTTTTTTCTACTCTTCCTGTGTTTGTTTAGCATGTTGCTGTTCTGCTGCCAGTTCTTGCAAAAGTTCAATTTGGAGCTGTTGTAGCTCGATCAAGTGCTGCCATTTTGTATCCATCAGATAGTTGATTTTTTCATGGAGCAGGTGAATCTCGACTTCGGATTTCAAATTTATTTCGTAGTCATTATCTGCCTCAACACGGTCACGATCAGCCTGACGATTTTGACTCATCAAGATAATGGGTGCTTGAATCGCAGCCAAACAAGAGAGTGCTAAGTTCAATAAGATATAAGGGAATTTGTCGAAAGGCTCGAAAAATAACGGTAGGGTATTTAGAATGATCCAGGCAATTAGCACTAAAATAAACAAAATAATAAAAGTCCAGCTTCCGCCAAATTTTGCGATGCCGTCGGCGACTCTTTGACCAACTGTTTCTTTTAATTTCAGAGCGTCGTTCACATTTTTGGTATGGGCATGTTCGGTTCGAATCTTATGTTTCAGTTCATGATCAAATTGTTTTGAAGCGGTATCTTCTTTTTTTAACTGTTGGCTGAGGTATTGAATCCGAAAATTCAAAAGACTTGTGTAAGAGATCAGCGACTGTTGGCTTAATTGCCCATCTGATTTCAAGATAAAGGTTTGAAGCGCCTTATCAAGCTGCGAAATCTTACAAAGTTTTTCTGAGCGATCTTCTGTCAAAGGAATCACCTGCTTTTTTTATTAATCATAGCATGTGTTTGAAACATTGATGATTCAGATGCTTGTAAATTCAAAACAAAAAAGATGGTCTCAATTGAGAACATCTTTCTTGAATTATTACCAAGGAATGACACCTTCGCGATTGAAGAAGCCGCCTGTGGGGCCATTTTCATCGATGGTTGCTAATTTTACGATCGCATCAGAACCTTCTTTCAAAGTCTGCATACCATTGCTGAAGTTGTCTCCGGTTTTGGTAGGACCAGGGTCAACGGCGTTAATTTTTATATTGGGTAGTCCTTTTGCATATTGAACAGTTAACATAGAAACGGCAGCTTTCGAAGAACTGTAGGCTAAAGAATTAACTTTAGATTCGATTTTATCAGGATTTTGAACTTGACCGAAGGAACCTAGACCGCTGCTGACATTCACAATAACGGGAAAATCTGATTGACTCAATAGGTCTATGAAGTGATGGGTAACAGAAACTAAACCAAAAACATTTGTTTCAAACACATGCCGCATTGTTTCTGCGTCGATATCTGCAGGAGCTGCATAACCGCCGGGAATTCCAGCATTGTTAATCAATATATCGAGACGACCTTCTTTGGCTCTGATAGCTTCAGCGGCCGCAATTACTGAGGCCTCATCAGTAACATCTAATGCGATATAAGAAACATCAATCTCAGCGGCTGCTTTTGCCGCCTTTTCTTCATTGCGAGAAGAAATATAGACGTGATAACCCAATTTTTTTAGCCGATTTGCTGCAGTATAGCCTAATCCGGTACTTCCGCCTGTGACTAAAACGATTCGTTCTTTCATTTGTTTTCCAACTTTCTATAGCAAATTAAAACTTGTATTTACAACTTTACCTGCATCATACGCTTTGGAGCAATATTTGTCAATTAAACTGTTGTAGATAAAAGTAATGATGCTCGATTTATGTTATGATAGGCAAGAAGGGGTGTTGGCAGTGAAGACAAATGCAGATAATTTATCGGAGAATCTTTATCAAGCAGGGCTTATGCAGCAAAAGTATATCGAAACAAGGTTGAAGGAGATTGGGCTAACTACACATCAGGCAAGGACCCTTAATTTTATTGCGAATTCATCAGGAACGATTCAAAAAAAATTGGCTGTATATTTAGGTAAGCAAGATGCGACAGTCACAAATATTTTGAAGACACTGGAAAAACAGGCATACATTTATCGCGAAATTCCTGCGGATAATGAGCGGCAGAAAAAGCTATATTTGACGGAAAAGGGACAGGATTTGATTAAGGAAATTCAACAAATTTTCCGTGACTTGGAAAATCAAATCACGAGTTCTCTTGAAGAAGAAGAACAGCAGCAGCTGAAGCAATTACTCAAGAAAATTCAATAAGTGTGAAGTTCTGGTACGAGATATAGTGCCGGAATTTTTTTATTTTTAAAGATAAAAGCAAAAAAAGAAAAAGTATAGTTAATTTATGTCTGTAAGTATTGTATTACCAAGGTTTGCTCATTTGTGAATGTTACTTTTAATGATTAAACTCGTTTTACAATGGTTATTTTCGAGGATTATAGTCAAAGCATATTCACAAGTAAATTCAAGAAAGGAAGAATGAAATGAGCAATCAACCCTTTACACCGCAACAGCTATTCTCGTTAAAAAGAGCTACGTTGGAAAAAAGAACGATGAACTATTATGAAGAAACCCGTGATGAAAATTCAACAATTAAAATTTTGATAGCGCTTCAAGTGCGTGATGAATTGAGTGAAGATGATTTCTCATTCTTCCGCAAGGATTTAGTAAGACATCTATTTTTAAAAACAAAATCAACGCGTTCTTTACGCCGTTACTATATATATTTTAAAGAGTACTTTGCTGAAAGAGAATGGCGGCTGCTAACAGCGCGTCTATTTACAGCGCTCTCTTTCGTGGTAGAAAAACTAGAAAAGTTATTTACGCAGTTTATTAAGGAACCACTAGCTAGTCTGGCAGGTTCATGACAGATAGAAAAGCAAATTTGAAATGGAAGAAGGGAATACTATGTTGAGTCTCGCCGCAACTTTTAAAAATAGTGCTGATAAGAAGCATCGTTGGCGCATGAAGAATGCTGACCCGAATAGATCGCCAGAGGAAATCAAAACCTCGTTAGAAAAGCTCTCGGCGATCAACCTATTCGAAAAGGAAGGTGTCGGCTTATTTCAAGATGTTGTCAGCGCAAAATTTGTCGAAAGAACGGTAACACCAATATTTGATAAATCAAAAGAACCGTCATTGCCCGATACCGGAACAGAATCAGAGCGATCAACCTCGCAAATAGCGGACTCCGAAGCGAATTCGGCAGAACTCCTTCATGAGATAACGGTAGAAGAGAGAGTCATCCAGTCAGGTATTATAGAACAAAGATTTGAATTACCTGCGGGGATAGATCCTAATGAGATAAATGAGGAACAGACACTATCACTAGTATTGGCGGTTATGCCAGAAGGCGGAACGCTTGAAGATATTTATTTTGATGAAGCCGTCGATCCTGCAAAGATAGTAATGGTAGTGGAAGTTAACACTGATCAATAATTATTACTAGGAATCTATTGAGGAAAATAACGAGTTAGGTAAATTTTGAGGAGAACAGAAGCGAAGGAATTGTCCGGTCTATTTACTTTGCCATGAGTTGTTTACCCGAAATCTATCAATAATTTAAAAATAACAATTCGAATTTAATTGTTTCTGTTGTCGAACCAAAAAGCTTTACCCCATTTTATCGAAAATAAGAAGAAAATCGGGTTGTATTTTTCAAGCGAACTTGTTACTATCAATTTGTAGAAAGCGTTTTCAAATAAAGTGAAGATTGCGGGAGAGTGCAGATGAATCTGCCACCGAAGGTATAAGCTGTGAGACATGCTGATTTTACAGTGAACATCTCAGGTAAATGGACCGTAATTGGATTGAACTCTGAAGAGCAGAAATGCGCCGAAGAAGCAAACTCTAGAAATAGAGCGAATCTTTCAGGCTAGTGACAGAGGACAGCGGCACAGTGTGCTGTTGTCCTCTTTTTTGTGAATCAGAGGTTTAATTGACAAACGCCATGTGAAATAAAACACAAGACAGGTGGTGAGCAGATGATTATTATAACAAACAATCCAATGGTTAAAGAAAAGATCAATCAAGCCTGTCTTCTCAGCTTTATTGACGGCTCTTACGGTGAAGTGCTGGTTGAGGTAAAGCAGCAAATTATCGAAAAGCATGTTGTTTTGCTCTCTCATCCTTTAAGCGGCAGCATCAAACCAAATGAAACCTATTACAAAACAATTTTTGTCACAGAGACCACTTCTCAATACATCGATATTGAGAGTTTAGAATATATTGAATCAGCGATAGCGGTCTACGAAAAATTTATCAAAAATAAACAACGCCCTAATTGGTCCTTAGCGGTGTTGAAGGATTTTGCCTTCGTAGATTTTTATATCGCGCAAAGCACGTTGGACAGAATGGAGGTGCTGAGGTAGCGTTCAACGATTTGCAACCAATCAGAACTGAGGTGAATAAATGAAACTCGAAATTGGAAACATCGAAATCAAGGAAGTTGTCTTAGGCGAAGAAGAAAAGATTGAGGGGGGCACGCTTTATCTTGATCCAGCGAAAATCAAAGAATTAGTTTTAAGCGATGATCGTCTGGCAGATTGCGTGATCGAAATCGCCAAACCGGGGGACAGCGTTCGCATTACACCAGTCAAAGATGTGATCGAACCAAGGTGTAAAGTTGATTCAACAACAGGCATTTTTCCCGGGGTAATCAATAAAGTGGATATTGTTGGCAGCGGCCGGACGCATGTATTGAAGGGCTGTGCCGTCATGACGGTTGGAAAAATTGTCGGATTTCAAGAAGGTATTGTGGATATGCAGGGTCCGGGTTCTGAACTGACCCCATTTTCACAATTGCTGGAAATCTGTTTAGTTTTAAAACCGCAAGAAGGACTTGATCCGCATCTTTACGAAGAAGCGGCTCGCTTTGCCGGTTTAAAAACCGCCGATTATATCGGCAAATTTGGGGAAGCTGTTGTGCCGGATCAGGTTGAAACATTTGAGACACTGCCGCTTTTAGAACAGATTCAGCAATATCCGGATCTGCCTAAAATAGGGTATGTCTACATGCTCCAAACACAAGGGCTGCTTCATGACACGTATGTGTATGGAACAGATGCTAAACATATCGTTCCAACGATATTGTACCCAACAGAAGTGATGGATGGGGCGATCATCAGCGGAAACTGTGTGTCTGCCTGTGATAAGAATACGACTTATCACCATTTGAATAATCCGGTAATCGCAGACTTGTACAAGCAACATGGCAAAGAAATCAATTTCTTAGGTGTGATTGTTACGAACGAAACGGTTTATTTGAAAGACAAACATCGTTCAAGTGACTTTGTTGCGAAATTAACTGAGTATTTAGGCTTAGATGGAGTGATCATTTCTCAAGAAGGATTCGGAAATCCGGATACGGACTTGATCATGAACTGTAAAAAGGTCGAAGAAAAAGGCATCAAAACAGTGATTGTAACAGATGAATATGCTGGAAGAGACGGGGCTAGTCAGTCGTTGGCGGATGCGGATAAATTAGCAACTGCTGTAGTGACTGGCGGAAATGCCAATGAAACGATCCGATTACCAAAAATGGATCGCTTGATCGGACAATTAGATTATGTCGATGTGATCGCAGGCGGCTTTGATGGCAGCTTGAAAGACGATGGCACGATTGAAGTTGAAATCCAGGCAATTACCGGTGCAACCAATGAACTAGGTTTTAACAAAATGTCTGCAAAAGGCGTTTAAAATTAAATAGGGAGGAAATACTAATGACTTTAGATTTTAAAAATAAAAAAGTCTTAGTGATCGGCGACCGTGACGGTATTCCAGGACAAGCAATTGAAGCTTGTATCGAGGGTACTGGTTCAGAAGTAATATTCTCATCCACAGAATGTTTCGTCTGAACGGCCGCTGGGGCAATGGACTTAGAAAATCAACGTAGAGTAAAAGAAGCGGCAGAAAACTTCGGAGCAGAGAATGTTATTGTTCTGATCGGTGCTGCCGAAGGAGAAGCAGCTGGTTTAGCTGCTGAAACTGTAACGAACGGAGACCCTACGTATGCCGGTCCATTAACCAATGAACAGCTAGGTTTAGCTGTATATCACGCTGTAGAGCCAGAATTTAAAGAAGTTGTCGACCCAGATGTTTTTGAAGAGCAAATCGGCATGATGGAAATGGTTTTAGATGTTGATGACATCATTGAAGAAGTGTCGGAAATGAGGAATCAATACTCCAAATATTAATTAGTAAAGGAGCGTCTTATGACTAAGTTTAAAGTTGTTCACTACATCAACCAGTTTTATGCTGGAATTGGTGGTGAAGAAAAGGCGGATATCCAACCATTTTCAGAAGCCAAAGTAGTAGGACCAGGTCTTGCTTACATGAAATCATTTGGCGATGAAGCAGAAATCATCGGCACCGTTGTGTGCGGCGATAGTTTCTTTAATGAGAACTTGGATAGTGCCAAAAAGGATGTATTAGATCGTATCAAACAATTTGAACCAGATATTGTTGTTGCAGGCCCCGCGTTTAATGCCGGTCGTTATGGAATCGCTTGTGGCGAAGTAGCTCAAGCGGTCATGACTGAGCTTGGCATTCCGGCAGTGACCGGGATGTACGAAGAAAACCCTGGAGTAGAAATGTACAAAAAGGGTGCCTATATCGTGCCGACTAGAAATAGCGCGGCAGGTATGAGAAAAGCAGTACCTGTGATTGCAAATCTCGCGTTGAAATTGTTGAGAAAGGAACAGGTTTCACCAGAAGCAGATAAATACTTTGTTCGTTATCGGAAAAATTTTCAGGATGAAAAACGCGGTTCAGCACGAGCCGTGGAGATGCTGGTCAAGAAAGTGAATGACCAAGAATTTACGACCGAATTTCCTATGCCTGAATTTGATAACGTCGCGCCAGCCACAGCGATAAGTGATCTATCTAAAGCGAGAATCGCGCTTGTGACTTCTGGTGGAATTGTTCCTAAAGGCAATCCAGATCGTATCGAATCCAGCAGTGCTTCAAAGTATGGAACGTATTCAATCGAGAATATCGATACTTTGTGTGCGGATTCTTATGAAACGGCTCACGGTGGGTATGACCCTGTTTATGCAAACCAAGATCCAAACCGAGTATTGCCATTAGATATAGTGAGAGAGATGGAACAAGAAGGGCTGATCGGCAGCCTGCACAATTATTTCTACACAACAGTCGGAAATGGAACGGCTGTTGCGAATGCCAAGAAATATGCGGCCGAAATCGCTCAAAAATTACTAGCAGATGGTGTCGATGCTGTCATTTTGACATCCACCTGAGGAACCTGTACTCGTTGCGGTGCAACGATGGTAAAAGAAATTGAGAAAACCGGTCTACCTGTTGTTCATATCTGTACAGTAGTCCCAATCTCGCAAACAGTTGGAGCCAATCGAATTGTTCCAGCTATTGCGATTCCTCATCCACTAGGAAATCCAAATCTAAGCTTGAAGGAAGAGAAAAAACTTCGTCGCGGGATTGTTGAAAATGCGTTGAAGGCAATGACGACTCCAGTGGACGAACAAACCGTATTTGAATAATTGATAGTTGCCTGAGTGAGTGTTCATTCAGGCAACTTAGAACGGAAAAAAGTATTTTCTTATTTATGGGAGGAGCTTAAGGATATGTACGATGTGATTATTATCGGCGGCGGGCCAGCCGGCTTAACGGCAGCTCTATACAATGCAAGAGCACGGTTGAAGGTGTTGCTCTTAGAAAAAACAAAATTAGGCGGACAAATTGTTTCCACACATGAAATCGCTAATTTTCCAGGATCGATCAAGACGAGCGAAGAAGAAACCTCTGGTCCGGAATTGATCAAACGAATGGCGGATCAGGCCCAGCAGTTTGGTGCGGAGATTCAATTACGTAAAGAAGTTACCGATTTGGAATTAGAAGGAACGGTCAAAAAAATAACGTGTAAAGATGGTAGCGTTTTCGAATCCCATGCGGTGATTTGTGCCAATGGTGCATTTCCAAGAGAGATCGGTTGTACTGGGGAACGTGAGCTGGCAGGAAAAGGTGTTTCTTATTGTGCGACATGCGACGGTGCCTTTTTTGAAGATATGGAAGTATTTGTAATCGGCGGCGGAAATTCAGCGGTCGAGGAAGCGATGTTCATTACGACCTTTGCACGTAAAGTAACGATCATTCAAAACTTGAGCGATCTGACCGCTGATGCGATTGCGGTTGAGCAAGCGAAAGCCAATGACAAGATCGAGTATATTTTTGATTCAGTCGTGGAAAGTATCGAAGGCGACGGCATGGTAGAGGCGATGACTATCCGTAATACAGAGACAGATGAATTAACCCGTTTTGAAGCGGATGAAGACGATGGGCTATTTGGGATCTTTGTCTTTATCGGCAATGTACCGAGTACGCAACTTTACCAAGGAAAAATTCCATTGAATGATTACGGCTATATAATTACTGATGAAGCGATGTGCACGCAAATTCCCGGTGTTTTTGCGGCAGGAGATATGCGGCCAAAAGTGCTTCGTCAGGTCGTTACAGCTACTGGTGACGGGGCAATTGCCGCGTTCTCAGCACAAAAATATGTGGAGAAAATCAAAAGGGAGGTACCAACAACATGATTGAATTAACTGTTGATAATTTTGCTGCCGAAGTTACAGAGCAAGCCAAACCAGTCTTAGTAGACTGGTGGGGAGAAACCTGTGAAAATTGTTTGGCTTTGATGCCTGATGTGGAAGAACTATATGCACAATATGGCGATAAAATCCTTTTTACGAAGTTCAACACATCACAGAAAAAAGTACGCCGCTTCTGTATTCAGCATAAAATACTAGGATTACCGGTTATCTCAATTTACCAAAATGGTGAAAAAGTTGACGAAGTAGCGAAAGATGACTGTACCAAAGAATCCATTGAAGAAATGATTCAGAAATACATTTAGGGAGAATGCCCATGAACTATTCGACTTTACGCGGGGCGAGCTATGTTTTAGTTCATACACCAGATATGATCGAACATAATGGCACGACCCAAACAACTGAAAAGATCACGACACCAGATAGTCCATATTTGGCGAATCTGTACGATAACCTGCGCAGCTTTGAGGAAGTAGTCAATTATGCGCCTAATCAGACATTTATTGGAAACATGGACTATCATGAATTAAAAGAAATTCCACAACCGTGGGTCCATCAATCAATCGAAGGTAAACGTGAAGGCAAATTCGGCGAGATCATGCCGGAATTGGAATTTTATGGCTTGTTGCAGATTGTTGATGTGTTTGAACTGGTTCATCTGGAAGAAAGTTTTGCAGAAAAAGTTCGCGAGGCGTTAAGCAACCATCCTTTGTTCAAGGATGACGTGAAAAAAATCAAGGAGGGCAAACCGCTAGACTGGATCGAAAAGGATCTGGCCGGAAATCATGCAGAAGGTCTGTATTATGACCGCCAGTTAGTTGGTTGTGTGAGCCCAGCACATCAAATCGACGTGAATTTGAACGCGCATGTGATGCTGGAAAATCTAGTGGTGAAGGCTAGCGGAGTCTTAGCGTTACGGCAATTAATCGCTAAACACCAGCTTGACCCAAAAGAGATCGATTACGTAATTGAATGCAGCGAGGAAGCTTGCGGAGATATGAATCAGCGGGGCGGCGGAAATTTTGCCAAGTCCATCGCTGAATTATGCGGATGCGAACACGCGACTGGTTCAGACATTCGCAGTTTCTGTGCCGGACCGACTCATGCGTTGATCACTGCGGCTTCATTAGTAGCAGCAGGTACTCATAAAAATGTCGTACTTGTAGCAGGCGGGGCAACCGCTAAATTAGGTATGAATGGTAAATCCCATGTTGGTAAAGGACTGCCGATTTTAGAAGATGTTTTGGGCGGTTTTGCGGCCTTGATCAGTGAAAATGATGGAGTAAGTCCAATTTTACGCCATGATTTGACTGGTAAACATGAAGTTGGCAGCGGATCGAGCCCGCAAGCAGTCACCACTGCGTTGATCGGAAGTATTTTAGAAAAAGCCCAATTAACGATCAAAGATGTGGATGTCTATTCTGTCGAAATGCAAAATCCCGATATCACTAAACCGGCTGGTGCCGGCGATGTACCGTTGGCCAATCTGAAAATGATCGGAGCGATCGGAGTATTACGTAAGGAGATCGAGAAAAAAGATCTGATGGCCTTTGTTAATGAAAAGGCGCTTGTTGGTTGGGCACCAACCCAGGGTCATATTCCGAGCGGCATTCCGTATTTAGGTTTTGCGGCAGAAGACTTAGTCAGCGGCGACAAAAATCGCGCGATGATCGTTGGGAAAGGTTCACTTTTCTTAGGGCGGATGACCAACCTGTTTGATGGTGTGTCGATTTTGATTGAGCGCAACAACGGCAAGGTTGCAGATGAGAATCAGCAAGATTTAGAAGAGCTGGTGAAGCGAGAAGTTGCGCAGGCATTGAGAAGTTTCGCTGCCAATCTTTCAGCAGAATAGAGGTGGAGCTATGTCTGATCAAGTAAAACAAACGGTAAAAAAAGTTTTTGAAGATTTGGCGACTAGTTTAGAAACGGGACGAATGGAATCAAGAATCAAGATCGGTTTGACCATTGACGGCAGTGAACTAGGTACAGAAGTCATGAAACAAGCAGCCTATGCAATTAAACAAAAGAACCTATTTGATTTGGTTTTAATTGGAAAGGATGTTGACTGGGCAGCGGACTTCGAGCATTATTCAACGACCGCTTGCCAGAAAGATTCTGCTGAGCTGATGGAAGAGCTGTTGGACAGCGGCGAACTGCAAGGCTGTGTGACGCTGCATTATAACTTCCCGATCGGCGTTTCTACGGTTGGCAAGGTAGTGACACCTGCATTGGGACGTGAGCTTTTTATTGCAACTACAACTGGGACAACTAGCGGTATTCGAAATGAAGCGATGGTGCTGAATGCTATTAATGGTATCGCTGCGGCGAAGGCCTGCGGTATCCAGCAACCGACAATCGGTATTTTGAATATTGAAGGTGCAAAAACGGTTGAACGTTCGTTGACTACTTTGCAAGAAAACGGGTATGAGCTTGTTTTTGGTGAAAGTCAACGGGAGGACGGCGGCAAAGTTTTACGCGGCAACGATTTGCTTTTAGGCAGCGTCGATGTCGTGGTCTGTGATAGTCTAACAGGCAATCTTTTGATGAAGCTTTTCTCAGCCTATTCGAGCAGCGGAAATTATGAGACTGTCGGTGCGGGCTATGGGCCAGGAATCGGTCGGAATTATGAACGCAACATCTGCATTATTTCTCGTGCTAGTGGTGCACCAGTGATTGCTAATGCGTTGGAATATGCGTATGAACTCGCGAAGGGGAAACTTGGAAAAATCAGTCAGACTGAATATCAAAAAGCAGATCAAGCGGGTTTGAAGCCAATTTGTCTGGAGTTGAGCGCAGTGCCAACGACAGAAGTCAAAGAGATCGAGCCGCTGCCAAAGGAAATTGTCACTAGCGAGATTGCTGGAATCGAGATCATGGAGCTGGAGGATGCGGTCAAAGTTTTGTGGGAAGCAGATATTTATGCTGAAAGCGGAATGGGCTGTACAGGACCGATTGTATTGGTCAATGAGAAGAAATTAGCAGCCGCACAAGCAGAATTGAAAACAGCCAAATATTTATAAAAAGAAACCGGCTTATCCAATGGGCCGGTTTCTTTGTGCGAAAAATTTAAAATAAAAAATTGCTGGCGGTTATTGTGATATGAGTCAATGCAAAAAGTGCCACGAAAGAAAGTGCAAAGGGATTTCGCAGTTTCCAAGCAGTCAGCAGGAAAAAGATCGAGGGCAAAACTGACAATCCAACCAGCATCAGCCCATTAGAAATTCCGGCAAAATAAAAGCCCCAAAGTAAAAAATAAAGGATTAATGAGCCCAATGCACTCATAGTCAAAACGTTATTCTTCCGTGCGGGTGCTCGATTCAAAATAAAGCAAAGTGAGCCCATCATTCCGAAACGACCAACGTTCTCCAACAGGTTCCAGAGCCAGAAACTCGATTCATTTTGACTCAAAACATTGTTTGGAGGCGTAATAAAAAGAAACAAAAGATTTGGAAGCATGACTAAGCAGACGGTCAATAACCCGATGGGAGAAAATCCGATGCGATAATTTTTCATAGACGACCTTTCTATATGTAACAGGTTTTAGTTAATTATAGAAGGAAAAAACAAAAAAGCCATCCAACTTAGGGACCATTCTATAAAAAAAGAATTAAAAAGAGGCAGAATTCTCCTTGACTCTCCAGTTGCGGAAGACTTTAGACTGGATAGGTAAGGGGGAATTTAGATGAAACCACTAAGATTAATCGGTCTCACACAAAACAATCTGCAGCATCTCTCATTGGAGATCGAAAAGAACCAGCTGATTGTGTTTACAGGCGTGTCAGGTTCAGGAAAGTCCAGTTTGGTCTTTGACACGATCGCGGCGGAAGCGCAGCGGCAAATGAATGCGAACTACTCCGCATTCGTAAGGAATCGGATGCCTAAGTTCCTCAAACCGAAAGCGGAACGGATTGAAAATCTGAATCCGGCAATTGTGATCGATCAAACTCCGCTAGGCGGAAATCAACGTTCAACTGTCGGAACGATCACCGAAACCTATTCTTTATTACGATTATTATACGCACGCGTAGGTCAGCCCCAGATTGGATCAGCCGGTCAATTTTCTTTCAACAATCCTCAAGGGATGTGTCAAAAGTGTTCCGGTTTAGGTCGGGTCAATCAAATTAATGTGGACAAATTGATCGACCGTGAAAAATCTTGGAATCAAGGAGCTGTGTTAGACACGCGCTATGCCGTTGGAAATTGGTATTGGAAACAGTACGCAGCGGCGGACTTCTTTGATAATGATCAACCGCTTAAAGAATTGACCACTTCCCAATGGAATCAATTAGTATATGGACATCCAGAACAAGCACTTACACCAGTCAACCCGAAGCTTGAAGGGATTTGTCGGAACTACGAACGGATTATTTTGAAGCGCGACTTGTCTGGTCACAGTAAAATGTATGAAGAAAAATTAAAAGAATTATTGTTTGAAGCACCGTGTCCAGATTGTGAAGGGCGCCGTCTGAACAAAGAAGCGCTGTCGGTAAAAATCGACGGTCGTTCGATTGCGGATTGTGTGGAAATGGATATGAACGAACTGCTTCAGTTTCTAAATGATTTGGATTATCCGGAAGTGAACGAGGTGATCAGTGAAATCAAGCGACAAGTTCAGCGCTTGATCGATATTGGGCTGGATTACCTGCAGCTAGATCGGCAGACTCCCACCTTGTCAGGTGGTGAGGCCCAGCGAGTAAAATTAGTGAAGTATATGGGAAGTGCCTTGAATGGAATGTTTTACATTTTTGATGAACCTAGTACCGGGATGCATGCACGCGATGTTTCTCGAATCAATCGACTGCTGCAAGATTTACGAGACAAAGAAAATACCGTTTTTGTTGTGGAACATGATCCAGATGTGATTACGGTGGCGGATGAAGTGATCGACATTGGTCCGTTAGCGGGCAGACAAGGCGGAGAGATCATCTTTCGCGGAGATTATCCTTCCTTGCTGCGGTCAGACAGCTTAACAGGAAAAGAAATTTGTCAGACATTGCCGATCAATACTCATCCCCGTAGTTGGCAAGAAAAAATGACGATCAACGAAGCGAACTTGCACAATTTGAAAAATGTGACGGTGGACATTCCCAAACATGTCTTAACAGTAGTTACCGGTGTGGCCGGTTCAGGAAAATCGACTTTAATCACAAAAATCCTGCCAGAACAGTACCCCAACGAGATTTCCATCATCAATCAAGCACCAATCAAGGCAACGAATCGAGCAACTCCAGCGACTTATCTGGGGATCTATGACGAAATTCGACGTACCTTCGGCAAAGCAAATCAAGTTCCGGTCGGCACGTTCAGCTTCAACTCAACAGGAGCCTGTCCAGTTTGTCATGGAAAAGGGGAGACCGTTGTCGAGCTGGTCTTCATGGATCCGATCGTGAATGAGTGTGAGGCATGCGGCGGCACACGCTTCTCTGATGAAGCGCTCAGCTACAAGCTGAAAGGATGTACAATTTTAGAGGTATTGGCGAAAACTCCTAAAGAGCTGCAGGAATTCTATCATGGGATCGGCAGTAAAAAAATGATTGAGAAACTGCAGGCGATGATCGATACGGGTCTAACTTATTTACCGATCGGCCGCACATTGACGACTCTTTCTGGCGGTGAACGCCAGCGCTTGAAGCTGACTAAAGCGATCACACAGAATGAATCCGTGTTTGTTTTGGACGAGCCAACCACCGGGCTGCATCTGTCAGATATCAAGAAGCTGAACGCGTTGTTCCAACGAATGGTAGAAAAAGGGAATACCTTGATTATCATCGAACACCACAGCGAAATCATCAAGCAAGCTGATTGGGTCATTGATATTGGACCAGATGGCGGTGTGAAGGGCGGCGAAGTTGTATTTAGCGGTGTTCCCGAGGATTTGTTGAAGAGTGGAACGATTACCGGTGAATATTTGAAAAAAAGTAGTGAATTAATCGAACATTCCATCTCCTGCTGATTCAGCAGGAGATTTTTTGGCGTAGTCAGTTCAGATTTGAATTCAGCACAAAATATTAATAAAAAGAATAGTTTAGATTTATTATTATTTAAAAGCTGAAAGCTCAACGGAGAGTAAGCTCCATGTGTTTTCTTTTATTTTTTAAAAGTTGTTGGAGCAATAATGGCAATAAATGGGTGTTGTTTTTTGTTATACTTAAAAGGGGATGATCGTGATGGATCGATTGAAAAACATCTGTTGCTACGCACCCATGATGGTGTATGCAACACCAGACGTTGAAGCAAAAGTAGATAAATTGTGTTTAGAAATGGTTACGCTTGCGGCGAAAGGCTGGAGTGTGGACCAGTTATATTATCATGCCTTGAAATACGGTAATGAAATCAAAGGCGCTGATATGGTATTATCAGCGGACACCAAAGGGCTAGTCATCATCTTTCGGTCTGAGCAGGAGAGACAGGAGGTGGAAGAATATGCCAGTGAATACTTTTAATCTCAACATCATTCATCAAAAAATGTGTGATGAGTTCATCGCAGATATCTGGATTTTCGCCATCCAAAAATGCATGGACTTGCAGGAGGCCTTCGTTGCAGCTAGAAAAGAAGAGCAGCTTAACTACTTTTATAACTTGATAGACGAAAACGAAGAGATGTTTTTATATGTACATGAAGAATTAGGACTAGATTGCTAGTCCTTTTTTTGCCGTTTACGGATCTATACGTATGAGATCAAATATCTCCTCAAGAACGATTGCCTCGGCCGATTGAAAATTTAGTATACTTAAGCTAAATAATGGTGTATCGGTTTGAAATTTTTTCAATGTCCCAATGGAGTTAGCATGAAGGAGGAACGTTCTATGAGCAAAACACTCAGATTAGTATTTCCCCAATGGCAAGGAGGAAACAATCCAAACTATGTTTTTGGCTCCGAGCTATTGAGTCATATCGTGCCGCAAAGCAATAAGGCCGAAACAATTCGAGTTGCAGTTGAGAAAGATTTTTCGCAAGAATTGCCGCTGGAAAATGGCGTGATCGGTGAAAGCGGACTGTTAGAACAATTGGCAGAAGCTGAGCGGATTTTAGTAGAAAAGGCACCAGAGAAAGTGATTACTTTAGGAGGGGATTGCTCCATATCCCAGGCGCCTTTTGATTATTTACACGGAAGGTATCCTGAATCATTGGGTATCCTTTGGCTAGATGCCCACTCGGATATGTCAACGATCAAGGATAGTACGCGAGGCCACATGATGGTGTTAGGAAATTTGTTAGGACATGGAGCACCGCAGTTTGCGGAAAAAGTTCAACATCCATTCAAAGTCGAGCAGGTTATGCTGGCGGGACTCAAATACGAGGAGCTCCGCCCATGTGATCATCAAGTCGATGATTTAAAAATGAATTATCTAACACCGGCCGAACTTGCTGAAGATAGTCAATTACTTATCGAGTGGATCAATCAGAATCAGTTCAAACAGTTGGCGATTCATTTTGATTTGGATGTTTTATCACCGCAGGATTTTCGTTCGATCAATCCGGGCAAGCCCTACTTAGACCTAGAAAAATTCCCAGCGCCGATCGGAACGATGACACTGGATCAAATCGGACGAATCATTCAGGATGTTTCCGAAAAAACTGAGATTGTCGGATTTAGTATTGGCGAACATTTACCATGGGATGCGATAAATCTGCGGAGAACGTTGGAGAGTGTAGAAATATTTAGTGAATAGAAAAAAGTCAGCGAGTGCTGACTTTTTTTGTTCAACAATGATCATCATTATTCACAATCTCATATTTAATTCCGTCTGGATCATTGAAAAAAACGGCATAGTAGTTGGGACCATGCTGAGGGAAAATCTGTGGTTCATCCAAAATTTCAGCGCCGAGCTCAAGAACTTTTTGATAGATACGATCAACTTCGGTTATGGAGGAGGCTCTAAAGGCGATATGATGGATCGCTCCAGGTTTTCTTCGATGTACAGTGTCGTTTTCAAAAGGTTTCAGCGCGGAACAGATGCCGAAATCATAGGAGCCGTCGAGGTATTCGATGACATTCATATCCAATTCTGCTAAATAAACCTTGATTTTTTTCTTCAAATCAAAACCTAAAGCTTCCATCAGCCCATCGTAAAATGACTCAACTTCATTAATATCTCTCACTGTAACTTGCATATGATCGATCTTCATCGGTAATACCATTCCTAATCCGCCTTTCTAAAAAATCCTATTATATTTTCCAATAAGTCGTTCCATCTACGGTTCGACCCAAGATTCCATATTCGATGAGATAACGTCTGATCGTCACATAATCTGTGAACATTTCAGAAATGATCGCATTGATTTCCTTTTCTGTATAGTGCCTTTCAGGAACAAAATTTTCGGCCAATTTTTGAATCAGAATAATCCGTTTCTTTTCTTTTTTTGGAATTTGTGTGGCTCTTCCTTGTTCGTCAAGAAAAACATTGAAGACTTTTTCTCTTTCCTTTTTAGTGGATACAAATCGTTCATCGGAATCAATTAAAGAGTTCGCGGCAAAATTACTCTGTTCCTTTTCATCGATCGACTCTAGCAGGGCCAATAGAATTTTTGCCTGACGCTTCTTCTCCTTAAATTTAAAGCGGTGATTTCTTACAGCGGAAGTTGTGATGTTCAGCTGCTCCGCGATTTCTTGATCATCGATTCCTTTAGAAAACAAGTTCAAAAAGTTCTTTTGCGTATCGCTTAAAC
The DNA here is from genome assembly GCF_027659535.1 of Enterococcus malodoratus. Lineage (NCBI taxonomy): Bacteria > Bacillati > Bacillota > Bacilli > Lactobacillales > Enterococcaceae > Enterococcus > Enterococcus malodoratus. The sequence continues at coordinate 19,500 of NZ_JAQDPG010000002.1, forward strand.
CCGTTTGATTTTTATCGAGGTTCAGCAGCGCGTTAAAGGAACCATCATGTTCATGTTTTAAATGATAGATTATCGCGCCTTCAGCCCGTGCCATCTGACTGTTTGAGCCATTGATTGGATACACGAAACGATCATCAAACGTTTGATCGCAATACAAACATTGAAAAAGAAAATCGCCTTTTTTTGAATAGCCCTTTTTAATCTCTTCAATCTTCAATTCATTTTCCATAATATCCCTCCTGAATAAATGCTAACATAATTATAAAACGTTTGCAAATACGATTGCGATATTGGTATTTGATTAAGCCGTTTTTTCTCTTTTTTCCTTGACCTTCACGCGGCGTCAACCTTTATGATGAAAGAGAAGGGGGAGATGACTATGAACGAATTTAAGGTAACGCTCGTTGATTCGTTGGCGTTTTATCAAAAATGTCTTCGCGAATCTGTCGACGAGAATGTGTTTCGTTATGAAATGATGCAGCCGCTGGAAGGAATGTGGCAGTATTTAAATGCACCGCTTTTTCCGAAAACACCAGGGGGATACGATGTGGTGATGGCGTCAGAAATGATGGGAATTTGGACACCGCGCAAAAGTATTGATTTGATTGAAACAAAAATTGAAGCATTAAGAAGAACCAATATCTTTTCCGAGTATCAGCAAGTGTTCAAAGAAAGTGCGCAACGTTTTAGTGAGATCGGCTATCAGATTCCAGTCGATGAGTTTATCGTGAACATTTTATTAGGTGATCCGGAAAACGGTGTATTGATGGCAAGTGAAGGGTATAGCGGATTTGGCGGGATACCGGGATATATTATGCTGCTAGTCGTCCCGAATGACTTTAATCAAACAAGATTGAAATCAGCCTTGGCTCATGAGTTCAATCATAATGTTCGTTTTACCTATGAACCCTTCAATCATGGAGATGTCAGCGTGGAGGATTATTTAGTTATTGAAGGGTTAGCCGAAGTTTTTGCGGAAGATTTATATGGAGTTGATCAGCGCGGGCCGTGGGTGCAGGAATACGATGCGGAAGAACTGGCATATACGATCGAAGTAATGAAAAATGGGCGTGAGGCCAGAGGATTTGATCAGGTATCGGCTTATATGTATGGCGATGAAGTCGCGAAGGAGCAGGGATATCAACCAGTCGGTCTTTCAAGAAATGCCGGCTATACGATCGGCTATCATTTGGTAAAAGCGTATCTTAAAAATACAGGCAAAACAATCGCAGAAGCAACTGTGACTCCTAGTAAAACAATCGTAAAAGAATCAAGAATATTTGATGAATAATCCGCGACCGGTTAAATAGCAGTCGTTTTTTATAAATAGGTATGCTATACTTTTATCAATTGAATGACACTAGGGGTGCTTTTGAAGCTGAGATTATACCCATTGAACCTGAAACAGTTAGGACTGGCGCAGGGAATGTGTAATGTTAAGAAATTTGTACCCGACCGCTTATTTGTGGCCGGGTTTTCTTATTGTCTGTCTATTTTAGGCATAGAGCCTCCTGCTCATTCTACTAAGAATCAAGGAGGTTTTTTATGTTGCATTAAAAAGTAGTTGTTTGTTTTTGATAGGTTTTAAGAAGGGAGAATAGGCATGACATTTACAGAATTGGCAAGAAAAGAAGCGGCATATTATTGGGAGGCGAGTTTTGAGCATCCCTTTGTTCAATCACTAGCGACGGGAGATTTAGCACCGGAGATTTTCCGCTATTATTTGCTGCAAGATCGTTATTACCTTGAACATTTTAGCAAGCTTTATAGCTATATCGCAGAACAGACGAAGGACGAAGAGGTTCAGGCACAATTGCGAGAAAATGCGGAACATCTTAAGTTAGGCGAGATGGCCATTCGGGAGGAATTCTTTTCAGAATTAGCGATTGACGAAAAAGAAATTCAGGAAACACCAATTGCGCCAACGGCTTATCACTATGTTTCTCATATGTATCGGCAACTGATCGACGGCACGGCAAATACGGCTTTTGCGGGAATGCTGCCGTGTGCGTGGCTTTATCAAGAGATTGGTGTTCGCCTAATTGAGTCGGGTTCACCGCACCCTCTGTATCGGCGATGGATCGAAACCTATGCTGGTGAAGACGCTGCTGAAGGGATCAAAAAGGAACGTGCTCTCTTAGATCGTTTATACGAGGAAAGTCCAAAAGAGGAGCAGCAAAAAATGATCGACGCTTTTGTGATCAGCAGTAAAATGGAATACGCATTTTGGGAAATGGCTGCGAAGTTAGAAAAATGGTAGATCGAAAAAGATCGTTCGAATAGGAACGGTCTTTTTTCTTTTTATAAAAAGTAATTGACAGAGAATGACGGTTCTATGATAGAATGCAAGTAATCACTTGCATTAATTAGGAGGCGTGTAAAATGATTTCGGGAGCTGAATTGGTTGTTAAGGCATTAGTAAATGAGAAGGTTGAAGTTTGTTTCGCATATCCAGGCGGACAGGCGATTGATTTGTTTGATGCACTTTATCAGCGGGAAGAATTTCGAGTAGTATTGCCAAGGCATGAGCAGGGACTGATCCATGCCGCTGATGGTTATGCCCGTTCAACAGGAAAAGTCGGCGTTTGTATGGTCACAAGTGGACCGGGGGCGACTAACTTAATCACAGGAATTGCGACAGCCGGGTATGATTCTTCACCTTTGGTTTGTATTACCGGACAGGTTTCGACACATCTGATTGGGAAGGACGCTTTTCAAGAGGTCGATATGGTTGGAATCAGCCGATCAATTGCCAAATATGCGGTTACTGTCAAAAAAAGAGTGGAACTGGGCACAATTCTGAAAAAGGCCTTTGTGATCGCACAATCAGGAAAACCGGGAGTCGTTGTGGTAGATATCCCTAAAAACGTTCAACAAGAGCTTGGTTCAGAAGAATATCCAGAAAAGGTCACGATTCGCGGCGGTCAGAAAATACAGGAAATCCCGACCAGTGAAATCAAATCTGTTGTTGAACTATTAAACAATGCAAAAAAGCCAGTCCTACTCGTTGGAGGCGGTGTGCATCGTGGAAAGGCCCACAAAGAATTAATGGATTTTGTTGAAAAAAGCGGAATCCCCGTTGTTACTACGATCATGGGAAAAGGTGCGCTGCCTAGTAACCATCCAAGTTACATTGGCAACGTAGGAATTCATGGAAGCTATGCCGCAAATCAAGCAATCATAAATAGTGATGTCCTCTTTGCTCTTGGCACGCGTTTGAACGACCGTGTGACAGGAAATCCAGCGAACTTCTGTCGTTCAGCTAAGCTGATTCATCTGGATATTGATCCTGCGATCATAGACAAAAACGTGGATGCTTCTATCAGAATGGTCGGCAATATAAAAACTGTTTTACCAAAGATCACCGAATCGCTGAATGTTAAGGATCACAATTGCTGGCTGCAAGAAGTAAAAAAAATGGACGGATCCGTTCCAGTTCACATGAAAGAAAAAGGATTGACACCAGAAATCATTATCAAGAAAATCAATCAACATTTTACAAACGCCATCGTTGTAACCGATGTAGGGCAGAATCAACTTTGGACGACGCAATTTCTTGAAGTGACTAAAGATAGACAATTATTGACTTCAGGCGGGTTAGGGACAATGGGATTCGGTTTTCCCGCTTCCATCGGAGCAAAATTAGGAAATCCAGGAATGGATGTTCTAACGATCACTGGCGATGGCGGATTTCAAATGAATCTGCAAGAACTTGCCACGACAATGCTGGAAAAAATTCCAATCATTGTTTGTATTTTCAACAATGGCTGCTTGGGCAATGTCAGACAATGGCAAGAGATGTTCTATGATAAACGCTATTCTTATACCATGCTAAAAAAGGAGACGTCACAGTATGTTCCTGATTTCGTTGCGTTAGCCCACAGTTATGGCGCTGAAGGTCATAGAATAACCAGAATAGAAGAAATTGATGGAGCCTTCAATCAAGCGAAAGCGGTCAAAGAAAAAACAGTGGTTTTGGAATTCATGCTGGAGACAGAGCAAAAAGTTCTGCCGATTGTTGCACCGGGTCAAAGTTTAAAGGAAATGATTATTTATGAGTAAAACTGAACAGAGATGGTTGAGTGTGTATGTTGAAAATGAAATAGGGGTATTGGCAAGGGTTTCTGGATTATTTTCAGGAAAATTGTATAATTTAAATAGTTTAACTGTCGGAGAAACAGAATCTGCGGATACCTCGCGCATGACGATTAGTCTCTACAGCGATGATCGAACCTTTGAACAGGTTAAACACCAGCTTCGTAATATGATTGAAGTGATTCAGGTGATCGATTATACAACTATCCCGATTCATGCCAAAGAAGTCATGTATCTAAAGCTTAATTATTCCGAAAAAATAAAAAAGAAACTGGCTTTAATACAAAAAGATCGCAGCTTTTCGATGATTGATCAATCTGACGAGGAACTCCTGATTGAGAGTATCGTTAGTGAGAAAGAAAATAATGAGTTGATCGACTGTATTCACGAGTTTGTCTCAAAGGAATTTGAAGTAATTCGCGGCGGGAGTGTGGCAATTTCTAGTCTTACAAAGGAGTAAAATAGTTGTATGAAAAATACTCGGACCAATATTATGGCCGCGACAAAGAAACTGATCGTGGAAAAAGGCTACAGCGATATGACGACGAAGGATATCGCAAAAGAAGCTAATGTCAATGAAGCCACGCTGTTTCGCCAATTTGGCAGTAAAAAAGAATTATTGCTGGCGACATTACGAGAAGCAGATTGGATTCCTTCAGCAAGCAGTGGTATTTCTGACCAGTTTCAATGGGATTTAGCGAAGGATCTGCGTGTAATTATGGCGGACTATTTTGAACAGGTAACACCAGAAATTGTTCGATTCTCATTAGGGCTTCGCGCACAGGATATTTATCAGGAAACAATGCCTTATGTGGACAAAATTCCAACGGCCTTTGTTCAACTGTTAGAAGATTATTTACGTGCGATGGAAGAAAGAGAAAAACTTCAGATCAGTGATGCCAAAGCGTCTGCTGAGGTTATTTTCTCCAGTATGATCGGTTTTGCCTTTTTACATGCTTACTCCAATAAGAAACAGTACCAAATAGAAGCAGAGCACTTTATTTCTCAGGCTGTTTCCCAATTTGTTGAAGGCTTAAATGAACAAAACGTTTGAATATCACTTCTCCGATCAATGGAAAAGCGTGTATTCAAACGTTTTTTTTGCCTTAATAAGTTAATCCAAAGAAATATTTTTTAAAAGAACACGAATTTTTTGTTTCAACAGTTTCGTCTTGGTTGGATTTTCGCCTGCTGTCGTTAGAGCGATACCGAAGTCTTTTTCTTTTATAAATGCCATATTAAAAAAATTGCTATTTTGTTGCTTCGTTGTATCATTCACCAGCTGCCGAGGAGTAGTTTCATTTAAAATAGCTCGATTCACCGCTTGATTATCTGTACAAATAAAAATAATTTGAAAACCAGCTGTATCGCCATATTGAAAGGACCGTTCTCGTAAAATGACAGAACCGTTCCTTTTAGCATTCAACAATGTCTCCGAAAATTTCGGCGCTATTACAGTTGGTTTTGCACCTGCCTCAATCAATCCGCAAACTTTTCGGGTGGCAATTTTTCCGCCGCCAATCACTAGGACCGAAAACTGCTTGATATCGATCAAAATGGGGTACATGTTTTCCCTCCTTTACCAATCAAGATCCAATCACCGATTGTCTCCATTCTGTTTTGAAAGTAGCATCAACGCTTTCTTTTGTTCAAATCGAAAATAGATAAAATGTGAGAGGATACCAAAGAATACTGGTCCTAAAAGCAATGTAGAAAAATTCAGGTAATTTCCTAATTTCAAAGGCTCGTAAATTTGAAAGGCAATTGCGACAAAGATACAAACACATACACTGATAGACAGGCTGTAGTTCAAATAGTTATTTTTGACAATTAACGAGGATGGTTGAATCACCCTCTTTTTAATAGAAAAGGGAAAACTGGCAGCAACAATAAAGTATGGGATTGCTCTTGAAACATTGGTCATATAAGTTAATTGATTAAACAATTCAGACAGAAAGGTATTGCTGAAAGAAAGCAGACCAATAAATAATGAGATGAGAATTGCTTGAATCCAAAGAGCATTTTCGGGCATTTGATTGCTATTTAGTGCCGAGAATTTTGGCCAAAATACTTTAGGCGTACTTTTGATTAAACTCTTTAATGGACCATAACTGATAGAACTAAGCAGACTGATATAGGCCAGTCCCATCGTCAAGGCAGTATAGCGAATAAAAATTTGTGATAATAGATAGGTATGTTTAGCAGATAGATTGAAACTAACGGCTAACGTTTTTGCCAACTGGTCCATGACACCGTACATTAAATTTCCGAGGTGAAGAGAAGTCGTATTTCGCAAGCCTTCAATATTATTCGCACAACTCCAAATGATGATACCGCTAACATATAATAATAACACGACAAACGAACTGATGATTACCGCTCGCGGAAATCTGGTTCGGCTTTTTTTTGTTTTGTCAGCAAGACTTGCAATAGTATCCAAACCACCAAAGGCAGTAATTGAAAAAATGAAAAAGGGCAGTTGAGACAATAATCGGTTGGAAGACTCTTGGAAAAAGCTTGGAATGGAGACACTGTGATGGATATTTATCCATACTTGAGCGGGATCTCTTACGATCAAGATCAGATTTCCTGCTAATGAAAGTACCAGCAAACCAACCATCGCATAGCCGCTGATATGCAAAAATCTAAAAATTACTTGAAACCCGCGTTTGTTCATCCAAGTGATAAAAAGCACTGCCAGAATTGAAAGTAGCGCCAACCAAAATTGCGGAGAAAATCCCAACCAGTCAATTGTTGCTGTTCTGTCTTTTCCAAAAATAAGAATGGAGAGGGGAATCAGAATCTTCATGAATAAGCTGATCATCCAAATAAAATAACTACTATACCACAAAAAAACAGTTGTAAAAGCCGCTTTTGGAGAAAGCGATTCTTTCAGCCAATCATAGATTGCTCCTGAACGATGCGCGTATTTTTTTGTGTATTGGGCGACGATCAGAGCATAAGGAATAAAGTAAAAAAGCGCACTAATAAAAAACCAAATCAGTGATTGGCTTCCCAGCATAAAAAAGGCTGATATCATACTGGAAAATGAATACACGGTGGTTGTTATGATCAAGATCAAATTTTGCGAAGGGCCCTTTTTAGTCATTGTCCGCTCCTCGTAGTCGTTTTCTCCATCATATTTTCTTTCAAAAAAAAAGACAAGAGTGTTTGTGAACAAAATGTGTTGATTTCTATAAAGAGGAGATCAGTTAAGTGATCGAAGAAGATTGATATATCAATGATTTTAAGATCGTAAAAGAAATTGATAACAATATCTTGCTTTGTTTTCTACCAAAATAACAAAATTTGGCTATCCTTCATCAACAATTCCAACAATTTTTCTTTACCTGTTCAATTTTGATTGACTACTTGTTTATGAGCTATTTCAGATCAAGTCAAAAAGGTGATTTTCAGCCTGTTCTCTTTAAAATATAGTAAAATTTTGTCCTCTCACTTTCAAAAATAGCACAATGTGGCTGTGTTGCCGTCGAAGGTCAAGTCTCACTGTAAACGTTTGCTATAATGGTGAAAAGTGAATAACTAATAACTGTTCAAGGGAATTGAGGTGAGAATCCTCAACAGCCCCTTTCTACTGTATATGCGGATGAACTCTCAAAAAGCCACTTTTTAGGGAAGGCGAGAAAGTAAGTTGATGCAAAGTCAGGATACCTTGTTCAGGGATTAAAAATAATTGGATTGGGAAGATTATTTTGCTGACGCTTTATTTGGTATCTTTGGACAAATAAAAAAACGCAGCGAGCCCATCTTTTTGGACTCGCTGCGTTTATTTTTTTAAGGAGGAATGATGATGAAGTATTCAACAAAGAAATTGGCGACCTTGGCGATACTGCTAGCCCTCTGTGTGATTGGTGCGAACATCAAAATTTTAGGGTCAATTGCACTAGATTCATTTCCGGCATTTATTGGAGCCATTATTCTCGGACCATTTGCCGGGGCATTTTTAGGTTTCTTCGGACACATGATCTCTGCTTTACTGTCCGGCTTCCCAAATACTTTGCCTATTCATTTGATCATTGCTGTTTTGATGGGAGCATGCATGTTCTTCTACAGTTGGACACGCAGGAAATTGGCTAAAAACAAAATTGTCGCATCGGTAGTTTCTATGCTTGTCGGTTATATGATTAATGTCCCGTTAGATTTACTGCTGCTTTATCCATTAATGGGACCAGTTGTATTTATGCTTTTTGTCCCATTAACTGTCGCGACAGTCGTAAATTTGGGCTTATCTGAGGTTGTAATATTGGGAATTCCCCAAAAATATAAGGAAGCGATTTTCTTAAAATAATCAAGAATCGGAGTCGTTGTTATGGTAGTCAAGCATGGAGGAAATATTCAAGAAATCAGTGAAACCTATCAAAAGGATAAAAATAGCTTGATTGATTTTAGTGCAAATATTAATCCTTTAGGTATTCCCAAGGGGGTTAAAAAGGTTTTGAGCAAAGGAATAGAGGAACTGATCCATTATCCGGATATTCGTTATCGTGCGTTAACTCAAGCGATCGCAAGCTTTCACGAGGTTTCAGAAGATTTTGTTTACCCAGCGAATGGTGCGGCTGAAGCGATATTTATGTTGGGAAAAACATTGAAGCTGGATAGATTACTTTTGCTTGCACCGACCTTTATGGAGTACGAAGCAGCTTTTGGACAGCAAAAGACAGAATTCTGCTATTTCAATTTGGAACAACATGATTTTCGATTGTCGCTTTCAGCGTTGCACCAATCCGCAAAGCAGCAGAAGGTAAATGGAATTTGTCTTTGCAATCCTAATAATCCAACGGGACAGCTGATAAAGCAGTCTGAACTAGACGAACTACTAATATTTTGCCAAGAAAATGAACTGGTCCTGATCATTGATGAGGCATTTGTTGATTTCACGAAGGAAGAACACTCTCTTGTTTCGAAAATCAAAGACTATCCGAACTTATTTATTTTTCGTTCATTGACAAAAATGTTTGCGATTCCAGGATTACGGCTAGGTTACTTACTGACTAGTAATTTATCGGTTTTAGCAGCGATCGAGGAGGAAACCGTTCCATGGCATATCAATACATTTGCCGATTTGGCAGGACAGCAAGCGTTGCAAGAAGATCAGTTTATTAAGGATAGCCAACAGTACATCACACAAGAACGGCAATTTTTAGTAAACGGTCTATCCAATTTTAAAGAGCTGGAAGTATTTCCCAGCCAGACGAATTTTCTGTTCTTTCTTTACCATGGTGCGGATTGCCTGCAAGCAGAAATGATTAAAAAAAATATTTTGATCAGAAATTGCAATAGCTTCAATGGATTAGACCATAAGTATTACCGAATAGCCGTTAAATCACGAACGGAGAACCAAATTTTACTTGATGCACTGGAGGCGATTTTATGCGAGTGACAGCTTCCTGCCCAGGATCATGCGGAGAGATCATTCAAGGTTGGCTCGGTGATTCTCAAAAACTAGTTAGTTATGGGATTGACTGCTTTTCGCGAGTAACGATTGATAATAAAGAACCTTTTGAGTCAGTCAAATCTAAGGCTCAAGAAGCAGTACAACGAACTATGCTGCAATTGGATCTTCCAATCGAAAGAGTTTCGCTTACGATTGACTCGGACTTGCCAACTGCTAAAGGAATGGCCAGTAGTACGGCAGATATTGCTGCAGCCTGTCAAGCAACGGCGGCCTATTTTGGAAAACAACTCTCGAGAGATGAAATTATAGCTATTTGTTTAACGATTGAACGAACCGACAGTATCCTTTTTCCAACACTCACACTATTTGAGCAGAAGGATGGCACTGTAAGAGAGGCCAGCGGATGGGCACCACATTTTTATGTAGTGGTTTTGGAGCCAGAAGAAACACTTGCCACAGAAGCATTCCATTCAAGGGAAAATGACCGATTATTCTATCAGCAGCGAGCCTCTTTTGCGGAAATCTATCAACACTATTTGTTAGCAATAAAAGAGAGATCACTGCAAAGATTAGGTGAGGCGGCTATGCAAAGTGCTTTATTGAATCAGAAAATTTTACCTAAACCGTATTTTTTAGAGCTGATAAAACTCCAGCAGCATTATCAATGGTTAGGGATAAACGTCGCTCACAGCGGTTCCGTTGTCGGGATAATGATTGAAACTTTAGAAGAAATTCCCGCCGTTTTAAAGACGATTAAACAGTCCAGCCTCAGCAGCTGGTATTCGAAAGTAAGTGTTCATCAAAGCTGCTACCAAGGCGTACAGCTGATAGAAGCGAGGGAAATCAATGAAAAAGCTGATGATTGCCGCAGTATCCAGCGGCTCAGGAAAAACAACGATAACACTTGGTTTGATGAAGCTTCTGCAAAATCAAGGGTATCAAATTCAGCCTTATAAAGTTGGGCCCGATTATGTTGATACCGAATACCATACTCGGATTACTGGAAAGCCCTCACGAAATTTGGATATGTTTTTGATTCAGGATAGCACTCGCTTGCAATCACTATTTGCAAAAGAGGCACAACATGCTGATATTTGTGTGATTGAAGGGGTGATGGGTCTTTTTGATGGATTGGGTGTAGACAAAGATTTTTGTTCTAGTGCCGGAATTGCCAAGCAGTTGAATTGTCCAGTTTTACTAGTGGTCAATGGTCAATCAGCATCGACATCGGTGGCAGCCGTTGTAAAGGGGTTCGCTGAGTTTGATCGAGCAGTAATGATTAGCGGGGTGATCATCAATAAGGTTGCCTCAGAAACGCATTATCAATTGATCAAAAAAGCTATAGAAACTTATACAGATGTTCCTGTTTTCGGCTACTTGAAGCGAGCAGAGGGTGTGGAATTGCCCTCAAGACAGCTAGGGTTGGTACCAGACAGAGAGATCAACGATGTAACGGAAAAGATTCAACAAGTAGCAGAATCCTTAGAGGAAACAGTTGATTTAAATAGTTTATTAGAAAAATTGCCAGACGAAAAAGTATTCTATCAGTCACCAAAATTTCCACAGTTCACTGGTCTCAAAGTGGCCTACGCATTAGATGAGGCATTTCATTTTTATTATCAGGACAACCTTGAGTTATTAACGGCATATGGTGTGGAGCTGATCCCTTTCAGTCCGCCGAGGGACCATCAACTTCCGGAAGCTGATCTCTATTATCTTGGAGGCGGCTATCCTGAAGAATTCGCTCAACACCTTGCTGAGAATCACGAGATGCGAAAAGGCATCAAGGAAAAGCATGAACAAGGAGCGTTTATCCTGGCTGAGTGCGGAGGTCTGATGTATTTATGCGATGGATTTAAAGATGCTGAACAGTTGTATCCAATGGTAGGAATTTTCGAAGGTGTCAGTGAGATGACTTCGAGACTTCAACGATTCGGATACTGTTATGGCGAGCTTGAACAAGATCTGTTAATCGGTAAAAAAGGCACAACTGTGGTTGGACATGAATTTCATCATTCGAGATTTGATAGTTTAGAGCCGACAATGTTGAAAATGACAAAAAAGCGCGATGGTGAGGTGGTAAAAAAATGGACGGGCGGCTATCAGAAAAAAAACACGTTTGGTAGCTATCTACATTTTCATTTTTATCAAAGTGAGAACTTTTTACAGAATCTACTAGAACAAGTGAGGAATGGACCATGATTCATTTGATTATTGCTGCGTTCTTACTGGATTTATTAATCGGTGATCCCTATAGTTGGCCGCATCCGATAAAAATTATCGGCAACTTTATCGCTTGGTTCCAGCAGAAGTTTACCAAAATGAAAAGCGAGCAGGAGAAATATCGATTGGGTATTCTTTTGTGGCTGATCACAGTGTTGGGATCAGGATTAGTAACCTACTGCCTTTTAAAGCTAAGTTTTCTAATCCATCCATTTATCGGAACTCTTTGTTACATCTATTTAGCGTATACCACGTTGGCTGCTAAAAGTTTGTCATTGGAAGGGAAAAAGGTTTATCAAAAGCTGAAATATGGCAGCTTAACCGATGCTCGCAAGCAGGTTTCGATGATCGTTGGAAGGGACACCGATGAATTAACGAAAGAAGAAATAACTAAAGCGACGATTGAAACTGTTGCAGAAAATACAAGCGATGGGGTGATTGCTCCCTTAATGTGCCTGTTTTTAGGAGGGCCTACTTTGGCGATGATGTACAAATCCGTCAATACGCTAGATTCAATGGTTGGGTATGTGACACCAAAATATAAAGCAATCGGCTGGTTCTCTGCAAAAATGGACGACTTATGGAATTTCATTCCTGCTCGTCTCACTTGGCTATATTTATTAGCAGCTACCAAACTGTTGCAGCTAAACACCACGAATGCTTGGCAAGTAGGGAAAACGGATTGCCGTAATCACAAAAGTCCAAATAGCGGCTATCCAGAAGCGGTTGTAGCAGGAGCATTAGGAATTCAATTAGGCGGAACGCACCTTTACCATGGGGTCGAAATATATAAACCGACTATTGGCGTACCTCTGCGTTCAGCAGAACCGGAGGATATCTTAACCGCCAATGCTTTATTATATACCACGGCCATTTTAAGTTTGATTGTATTCAGTATCATTGCCTTTATCAGCAACTATTACTTTTTTTGAGAAGAGGGGAACGTGTGGATTATATAAGAAATCCTCAATTGATTGAAACGGAAAGCTTCACAATTATTCAAGAAATTATTGATCAAGAATTTCCTAATTATGTTTTTTCATGTCCCAAAGAGGAAAAAATCGTTAAGCGTGTCATCCATACGAGTGCCGATTTTGACTATTTGAAAAATCTTGTCTTTACGAATGATGTCATTTTACGGCTGGAAGAATTTTTTGCGGCAGGTCAAGGCACAATTTTTACAGATACGACCATGGCTCTTAGTGGCATTAATAAAGGTATTTTAGATCAATTAGGTATTCAATACGAATGCTATATCGCTGATCCAGAAGTTGCAGAACAAGCAAAAAGAAAAGGGATGACTCGTTCAATGGCTGGGATCGAACGCGCGGCTAAGATTGCTGGACCAAAGCTTTTTGTTATCGGAAATGCTCCAACAGCAATTTTCAAATTGCTAGAAATGGTTGGAAAAGGAGACTTGGATGCGGCAGCAGTTATTGGGGTTCCCGTTGGTTTTGTCGGTGCAGCGGAATCGAAAGAAGCTCTATTTGAAGGCGATGTTCCGGCAATTGTGGCTAGAGGACGCAAAGGCGGGAGTAACGTGGCGGCTGCAATCATCAATGCGATGCTCTATCAACTGGTAGGAAGGGAAAGCTGATGGAGGAGTTCGTTTTCTATAATGGGAAAAAATTACGTAAGGGTTACACAACAGGTTCTTGTGCGACCGCGGCTGCAATTGCGGCTGCCGCTCTTCTATTTGAAGGGGAAACTCATGAAACAGTCCAAATCCAGTTGCCAAATAAAGAAAAATTGCTGATTCCTATCGACTCGATTGAAAGAATAAATGATAGTTGTAAAGCTTTTGTTATTAAAGACGGCGGAGATGATGTTGATGCGACTGATGGGATGCTGATCGGCGCAGAGGTCACTCAGAATACTGAGAAACAGATTGTTATTGATGGGGGAATTGGGATTGGGCGAGTGACCGAAGTGGGATTACAGATCCCCGTTGGACAAGCAGCTATTAATCCTGTTCCAAGAAAAATGATTGAAGAATCAGTTAGAAAAGTGATTGGTCCAAACCGAGGAGCAAAAATAACGATTTCTGCTCCAGAAGGAACAACTATAGCCAAACAAACGATGAATCGACGCTTGGGTGTTTTAGGCGGGATTTCAATTCTTGGGACGACGGGGATTGTTACTCCAATGTCTGAGGAAGGGTGGAAAAGGTCCATTTCTTTAGAACTCGAAATGAAGAAGAGTCAAGGGCATTCCGCTGTGATTCTTTGTCCAGGCAACTATGGAGAAGATTTTGCCCAAAATACACTGGAACTTGATGGAGAAAAGATCGTCTCTATGAGTAATTTTGTGGGCTATGTTCTAAAAGAGGTTCAGCGTTTAGAGTTTGAAAAGGTGCTGATGGTCGGGCATTTAGGCAAGTTGATCAAAGTTTCCGCGGGCATTTTTTCGACTCATAGCAAAGATGCTGATGCACGGACGGAAATTTTGATTGCAAATTTAGCATTGCTGAGAATGCCTGTGGATCAGCTAAAAGAAATCCAGAAATGTTTGATGACTGAGGCGGCAGGAGAAATTATTGCTAGAACAGGGTATGAAGAGGTTTATCAGGTTATCGCAGAAAAAGTCAAAAGGCGTTCTGAAGATTTATTAAAATATCGAAAACATGAACCCAGTATCGAGGCCGTTCTGTTTTCCTCTCAAAGAGGCTATTTAGCATCTACCATACCGTTGGATGTTTTGAAGGAGGAGTGGCGATGATTACCGTTGTGGGGATAGGGCCAGGAGGCACGGAAGATTATTTATTTGATAAGGCTCAAGCAGCAATCGCCGCCGCCGACTTGATTATCGGAAGTGAACGGCAATTGAAAATCATTCCTGCAAATAAGCAGCATAGTTGCAAACGACTTCCACGTAAATTAGATGATCTGGCGGTGTATTTAAACGACCATATAGAAGATAAAATAGTTCTTTTAGCTTCTGGCGATCCATTAACTTATGGAATTGGGAATTGGTTGATTAAGCGATTTTCATCGAATGAATTATTGATTTTACCAGGAATCAGCTCTCTACATTATTTGTTTAATCGCCTAAATATACCGATGGAAGACTGTTTCATTGCCAGCTCTCATGGTAAAAAGCCTGATTTTACCTTAATTTTCAAATTACCAAAGGTCGGAATCGTTACGGATAAAGTGATAGGACCTTATCAGTTGGCACAAGCAGCAATTATGCAAGGTGAGAATCCGACTTTTTATATAGGGGAAAATCTCAGCTATCCAAACGAAAATATTCGCTGCTATTCAGCTCCAGAAGTTCCCGATGAAGACTATCAAATGAATGCGGTGGTGATAATCAATGAAAGATGATTGTTTTATTCGCGGCAATGTTCCTATGACGAAAGAAGAGGTTCGCAGCGTTAGCTTGGCAAAGCTTGACTTAAGAGAAGCAAAGAAGTTTTTAGACATTGGAACAGGAACGGGAAGCATCGCAATTGAAGCGGCCTGTCTTTATCCAACGTTACAGGTGACCACAATTGATTCGAACCAAACCGCTTTGGATGTATTGAAACAGAATCAGAAAAAGTTTCAACTGAAAAATATTCATAGTCTATTAGGAAAGGCTCCCGTAGAGCTAAACGATTACTTTGATGCGATCTTTGTTGGCGGAACGGGAGGAAATATGAACGAAATACTTAGCTGGAGTTTTCAGCGGTTAGACGTCGGCGGCCGTTTAGTATTAAATTTTATTTTACTTGAAAATGCCCTTGAAACTATTGAGTGGTTGGAGAGTAATCACCATTGTTTTCAAGCCATTCAGCTACAGGCAGGTCAATACACTAAGTTAGGCAAAGGTCATTATTTCAAACCGCAAAACCCAGTGATTATTATTGAGACGAGAAAAGAGGAATAAGTGTATGGCGAAGGTACATTTTGTTGGAGCGGGTCCGGGCGATCCCGAATTGATTACTTTTAAGGGCTATCAGCTGTTGAAATCAGCCGATGTGGTCATTTACGCGGGTTCATTAGTGAATCCTGAGCTTCTAAACTATTGTTCAAAAGACTGTAAGGTTTTCAACAGTGCTTCCATGGATCTGATTGAAATTATAGACGAAATGGAGCGCGGGGTCTGTGCAAATAAAGAGGTTATTCGATTACAAACCGGAGATTTTTCTATCTATGGATCCATTCGCGAACAAATTGAAGAACTAAAAAAACGTGAAATAGAATTTACCTGTACACCGGGTGTTAGTTCATTTTTAGGTGCAGCGTCTAGTTTAGGAGTGGAATACACCGTTCCAGAAGTATCACAAAGTGTGATTATCACTCGGATGGCTGGGAGAACGCCAGTACCTGAAAAAGAAAGCTTGCGTTCCTTTGCTCAACATCAAACCTCGATGGTGATCTTTCTTTCTGTACAAGAAATCAAACGAGTAGTTGAAGAATTGCTGACAGGTGGTTACCCGCCATCAACACCAGTGGCAGTCATTTATAAAGCTACCTGGCCAGAAGAAAAGAAGGTGGTTAGTACATTAGAAAAGATTGCTGATCAAATTGAGGCGGCAGATATTACCAAAACGGCCTTAATCATGGTTGGAGAATTTCTAGGCGACGAGTTCCATTATTCTAAATTATATGATGCATCATTTAAGCATGAGTACCGAGATGTGAAAAGCGATGACTAAAATTGCGATTTTAGCACTGACTCCAACTGGGATTGAGTTGGCCAAAAAGCTGCGAATGACTTGGGATGATGACATACCTATCTTTGTTTCTGAAGATAAGGTAGAGGAAGACTTATTCGTTTTTCCGACAGGTAGATTCAACACGGGAATTCAAGCACTTTTCAAGCAATACGATGCTTTGGTTTGTATTATGGCGACCGGAATAGTAGTTCGTAGCATTGCTGAAGTATTGGCAGGTAAGCGAAATGATCCGGCGGTTATAGTGATTGATGAAAAAGGGCAGCATACGATTAGTCTCTTGTCCGGTCACATCGGCGGCGGAAATCAGTTGACATTGGAAATCGCCAGATTATTGAACAGCAGTCCAGTAATTACTACCGCAACGGATGTACAAAATGTTACTGCCCTTGATTTATTAAGTAAAGACATTAATGGGTGGTATGCCGATTTTAAAGAAACAACCAAGAGAGTCAATCGACTTTTGGCAAATCATCAAAAAGTAGGGTTAATTCAGCAAAAAGAATGGGTAAAGGATTTGCGAGGTCTAACGTTGCTTGAAGAAAGTGATTCTTATGATTCCTTCGAAGCAATTTTATTCATTTCTGACAAGAATTTAGAGCAACGATCTGACAAGATTATTCAAGTTGTTCCGAAGCGCTATGTCTTAGGTATTGGGGCAAAAAAGAACACTGATTACTCGATTATTAAAGAAGAATACTTGAATTTTTGCCGATCGGTAGATATTCATTGTCAAAGCATAAAAAGAATTGTCAGCATTGATTTAAAAAAAAAGGAATCTGGAATTTGTCAACTGGCAGAATGGCTTGAGGTTCCATTCGAAACATATACATCAAAGGAATTATCAAAAGTATCAGCGAAATATCCGCAATCAGAGTTTGTAAAGCAGATAACGGGCGTAGGAAGTGTAAGTCTGGCTGCAGCTGATCTAGCGAGTAATGGTCAAGTGGTGACAGAGCGTTATGCTAATCAAGGAGTCACCTTTGCATTGGGAAAGGATGAAGGCGACAGATGTTGTACGTTGTAGGATTGGGGCCAGGCGAGAAGGAAAAAATGTCGCTTGAGGCCATTGAGACTATCAAAAAAGTGGAAGTAATCGTGGGTTATACGACTTATGTTCGCCTAATTAAGGAATTAGTTGGCGAGAAAGAAATAGTCAGTACCGGAATGAAGCAAGAAATTGATCGCTGTAGAAAAGCTATTGAGCTCGCTCAAAAAGGAAAGACTGTTGCAGTAATTTCTAGCGGAGATGCGGGAGTTTATGGCATGGCGGGACTGATTTTAGAGCTCATCAGTCAAATGAACGAAGAACTTGCAGTTAAAGTTATTCCAGGAATTACTGCTAGTATCGCTGGAGCTGCATTATTAGGGGCTCCTCTAATGAATGATTTTTGTCATATCAGCTTGAGTGATTTGATGACACCGTGGGAAATAATCGAAAAACGACTTCACGCAGCAGCAAGTGCTGACTTTGTCATTTGCTTATACAATCCGCGCAGTAAAGGCAGACCCAAACATCTAGAAAAGGCACTAGCAATCATTCAACAATATAAATCAGAAGATACGATTATTGGATTAGCCAAGGATGTCGGACGAGAAAAGGAACAAGCAATTATCACGACGATAGCAGATTTGGATGAAACAGTGGTAGACATGACGACGGTCGTATTAATTGGCAATAAAGAAACATATACAGAGAATAATCGGATGATTACACCCAGAGGTTATCGACTATGATTTTGCTGCTTGGAGGAACTTCCGATAGTTTGAAAATTGCTGAGGCATTAAATGAAAACGATTTATATTTTTATTTGTCCGTTGTTTCAGATTACGGAGAAAAATTAGCGGCAACACTGGCAAAACAAGTCATTAAAGGACGCCTGACTGTTGCAAAAATGATCGATTTTATCGAAAATCAGGAAATTACGCTTTTGATTGATGCGACACATCCATATGCTGTAGAAGTTTCGAAGAATGCCATGGCTGCATGCAAACAGACTGAAATTGACTATTTTCGTTTTGAAAGACCATCACTCATTGCTGAAGAAATGCTGATTGCTGACTCAGTAAAAGCGGCCAGCATTAAGGCGCGGGAATACGAAGGCAACATCTATTTAACAACGGGGAGTAAAACCCTAGAAGAATTTCTAAAATATCTCCCCAAAGAGCGTGTCATAGTTAGAGTATTGCCTACGGTTGAAGTGTTGACCGCAATTGATAAATTGGGACTAACAACTGATCAAATTGAAGCTGTAAAAGGTCCATTTTCAAAGGCACTGAACCGAGAGTTACTGATTCATAATCACGCTGGAGTGATGATCACAAAAGAAAGTGGTCAAGCGGGTGGTTTCCTAGAAAAAATTAACGCCTGTAAAGAACTAGATATTCCGTGCGTGGTACTTACACGTGAACAAGTAGATTATCCCGAAAAGTTTTCTTCTATTCAAAATCTCATTGATCGAATAAAGGAGCGATAAAATGATTGGACAAATTGCTTTAGTCGGTGCCGGTCTGGGCGATCCAGAACTACTAACCGTTAAGGGGTTAAGAAAAATCGAGCAAGCAGACGTGATTGTGTATGATCGATTAATCAATCCTGCGATTCTTAATGCTTGCAAGGCTGGATGTGATCAAATTTATGTAGGCAAACGGCCCAACTATCATCCTGTCCCACAAGAAAAGATTCAAGAAATCATGATTCAAAAAGCCCAGCAAGGATTAAACGTGGTTCGTTTAAAAAGCGGAGATCCTTATGTTTTCGGTCGAGGCGGTGAGGAAGGTGCTTCACTAAGAGAAGCTGGAATCTCTTTTGAAGTTATTCCAGGGATCACTTCTTCGATTGGCGGATTAGCTTATGCGGGAATTCCAATCACCCACAGAAATTTGGCAGCAAGCTTCCATGTCTACACAGGACACTTAAACAGTTCAGAACAGGAAATCGATTGGCCAACAGCTGCCAAAGTCGAGGGAACTTTAGTCTTTTTGATGGGAATGTCGGGTTTAAAAGAAATTACGGAACAGTTGATCAAGCATGGCAAAGACAAAAATACACCAACAGCGATCATTCAATGGGCTAGCCGCAAGCAGCAAAAAACAGTAGAAGGAACACTGGAAACAATTTTCGAAAAAGCTCATGCAGCAGGGTTACAACCACCTTGTTTAATTGTTATTGGAGAAACGGTCAGACGCAGATCAGATCTAAATTTCTTTGAAGAACGGCCGCTATTTTCAATTAGTATCGCTATTCCTTTTACAAAAAAGAAAAAAGTGGCTAGTCGTTTAACCGATTTAGGTGCAGAAATCATAGAGCTGCCACCGAGCAGTCAACAGATTTTTGATGGGAAAATTAATTTTACTAATCCGCGTCAAGTAATCTTCACGGATCGACTGAGCGTTGAGATGTTTATCAGAACAATGAAAATGCACAAAACTGATTGGAGAAAACTAGCTGATTGGCAATTTATCACAGTTGGACATCACACTAGAACCGGGTTGGAAGAAGCTGGAATTCAAATGGACGCGGACTTTACTGATCTAGCGGATTGCTTACAAGAGCTGACCATCACCTCGGATACCTTATTTTTGGGCGATTCATTAATGAAGGACACATTGGAAGCCCAAAATATTGCAGGTGAAATGTTGCTTAGCCACGATGAGAAAATAATCATCGAAATACCTGACTTATGGCAAACGGCTGATTTTATGTATTTTCCCAATTCAAAAGCTGCTCGGCTCTTTTTAACCGCTTTGAACGAAGAAGAAGTAACGATTGCCAAGCAGAAAAAGATTATTGTTATGGGGCAGAAAACAAAAGAGGTTTTTGACCAGTATCAGATTCCAGTGATCCAGACAGCAGAACCTAGTTATGAGAGTGTCGTAGAAAAATTGAAAGAGGAGATGAAGCGATGAAACCTGCGTTAGTAGCTGTCAGCTTTGGTACGAGTTACCCAGAAACTAGACAAAAGACGATTGAGGCAGTTGAGAAGAGACTATCAGAAACTTTTTCAGATTTTGATGTTTTTCGAGCATTTACTTCGAATAAAGTAATCAAAAAAATCGAAGAGCAGGAAAACCTGACAATTTTAACAGTGGATCAGCAAATGCAAAAATTGATTGCTGAAGGTTATGAAGAAGTTTACGTTCAACCGCTGCACATTATTAGTGGAAGTGAATACTCTAAGGCATTGCACCAAGCGATGAGGTATAAAAATCAAATAAAAACAATCAAAGTTGGCAAACCTCTACTTAGCAGTATCGAGGATTATCAAAATGTTATCGCTTGGTTAGACACTTTGGCAGGTCAACTAGCCGAAGATGAAGCTCTCGTATTGATGGGTCATGGCAGTCAGCATTCTGCGTTTACCGTATATGCTTGCTTAGATCATATGCTTATGAAGAAACCAATCTTTATTTGTGCGGTTGAAAGTTATCCTGAGATTTCATTGCTAATTGAACGACTTAAGAAGAGCAGTTATAAAAAAATTAAATTGTATCCATTAATGCTAGTAGCCGGTGATCACGCCACAAATGATATGGCATCAAATGAAGAAGATTCTTGGAAATCACAATTAGAAAGAGCAGGATTTATTGTTGAGGCGGTTCTTAAGGGGATGGGAGAAGCCCCGGAAATTCAGCAGCAATTTATAGAACATGCAGCGGTGATGATGGAAGGAACGAGAAATGGCTAAATTTTATGGAGTAGGAACTGGACCAGGAGCGTCAGACTTATTGACGATCCGTGGAAAAAGGATTATTGAAACAGTTGACTGTCTTTATACACCAGAACCGAAAAAGGGTGGAAAAAGCCTTGCATTACAAATTGTCAGCCCGTATTTAAAAGAGGGACTAACTATCAAGCAGCGTCATTTTCCAATGGTAAATGATTGGGACGAGAAACGAAATGCTTGGAATGAAATCGCAGAAGAAATAATTAGTGATGTGAAGAAAGGTCTGAATGTTGCTTTTGTGACATTAGGGGATCCAATGGTTTATAGCACATACAGCTATTTATTGGAACGAATGATCGACAAGATTCAAACGGAAACTGTTCCAGGAATATCTTCTTTCTGTCAAATCTCAAATAATTTGCAAATCCCATTAGTCATAGATGAGGAGAGTTATGCGGTGCTGCCAGCAACGGCGAATGAAGAGATTATTCGCACAGCATTGGAGCAACTATCTACAGTGATTTTAATGAAAGTTTCCATCGCGTTGCCTAAAGTATTAAAGCTTCTAACAGAATTAAAACTGCTAGAACGAACGATCTTAGTAAGTGATTCATCAATGGCTTCAGAGAAAATAGTGATTGGACTCAACGAGTTAAGCGAGCAAGATCATCTATCGTATTTCAGTACCATGATTGTCTATAAGAATAGAACATTGAAAGGAAGTTAAAAAGATGAAAACCAAAGTAAAAACGGTACAAAAAATCTTCTTTGCACTGCTTCTTTTGATTCTAGTAACACCGCAAAAAGCGCACGCGATGCATATTATGGAAGGATTTTTACCTCTTGGGTGGTGTTTGTTTTGGTATGCGGCATTTATTCCCTTTTTTATTTATGGTTTGTACAGTATCAGAAAAGCAGTTGCTGATAATCCGCAAAACAAAGTTCTATTGGCCTTTAGCGGCGCGTTTATCTTTATTCTATCCGCGTTGAAAATTCCATCAGTAACTGGTTCTACTTCTCACCCGACTGGTGTAGGAATTGGAACGGCTCTTTTTGGTCCAGGAGTAATTAGTGTTTTAGGTACCATTTGTTTATTGTTTCAGGCTTTGCTTCTTGCTCATGGTGGGATAACGACTTTGGGGGCAAATGCATTTTCTATGGCGGTAATTGGTCCGTTTGTCGGATATGGCGTATATCTTCTTTTAAAAAAAATAAATGTTTCCAGTTCAATTTGTTTATTCTTGTGCGCATTTATTGCTGACCTTGCGACTTACTTTACCACTTCTCTGCAGCTAGGACTTGTTTTCCCAGATCCGTCATCCGGCGTTTTTGGAGCAATCGCTAAATTCGCAGGTGTGTTCATGTTAACTCAGATTCCGATCGCTATTGCGGAAGGTCTTCTGACCGTTGTTGCATATAACTTGATTTCGGCTAATTTTCCTTTTCAAGAAGGAGGCGTTTTGAATAATGGAAAAAAATAAATCAAAAACTAGTTTGAACATCATTCTTTTACTGGCCGTAGTAGTCTTGATGATTGGTGCTTTGTTAATCAATCAGAAGGGCGAATTTGGCGGATCGGATGGTGAGGCAGAAACGGTTATTACGGAAATTAATCCAAATTATACACCTTGGTTTGATTCATTGTTGGAACCTAAAAGCGGCGAAATTGAAAGTTTGTTGTTTACACTTCAAGGAAGTCTAGGTGTTGGAATTATCACTTATATCTTGGGGTATTACAAAGGAAAGAAGAAAAATGCTATTAATTGATAAGATCGTCTATGAAAATCGATTGATCGAACTTTCTCCGGGAGTCAAAAGTATTTTTTACCTATGTCTATTAGCTCTTTGTTTTTTAGCGGCACCAATAATTCAGGTCGTGATTAGTGTAATCGTTGGTGCTGTAACGGTGTATGTCGCGAAGGTAAAAGTCAAAAGATATCTCAAATGGCTTTTGGTTCCAGCACCATTTTTGGTAATAAGTATTCTAACGATTTTGTTTTCAATTAGTTCAAATTCCAATGGGTTCATTTTTGATATTTCAGTCTTTCATCATTTCATAGGTATAACAGAATCTTCACTGCATTTAGGAGTGCGTCTTTTCTTTCGGTCAGCCAGTTGTGTGATTTGTACGTATTTCTTTATCCTGACTGTTCCCTTTCATCAATTGCTATTGGTAATGAAAAAGGCCCATTTACCAGCATTGTTGATTGAATTAACGATGTTGATGTATCGTTTCATTTTCATTTTTGCCGAAGAATTCTTAATTATCAAACGAGCACAGGATATGCGTTTTGGCTTCAAAGGTATTAGAAATAGCTATCAGTCTCTAGGCGTTTTGATCAAAATTCTGTTTTTTCAAACGTTTGATCGTTTTAATAAAATGATCCTTTCGCTTGAAATGAAGTTCTTTGACGGAGATTTTCCGCTTTAAAAATCGAACGAAAGAGGGAGCTAAAATGTTTAGGGTAACAGATTTATGTGTCAGTTATGAAAATCAAGCAGATGTACTTCATCATCTTTCCTTAGATTTTAGTGATCATAAAGCCGTAGGAGTATTAGGCGCCAATGGTTCAGGTAAATCGACATTGTTTGCTGCGATTGTTGGTTTATTACGACCCACTCAAGGAGAAATTATCTATGAAAATAAACCTTTAGACTATAAGAAGAGCGTCCTCTATCAATACCGACAAGAAGTAGGAATCGTTTTTCAGGAACCAGAACATCAGATTTTTTATTCGATCGTGGAAGATGATGTTGCATTTGCTTTAAAAAATTTGGGTATAGATCCTTCTCAGATAAAAGAAAGAATGGATGAAGTTTTTACTTTATTGAAGATAGAGCAGTTAAAAAATAAACCCGTTCAATATTTAAGTTATGGGCAAAAGAAAAAAGTGGCGATCGCTAGTGTACTAATGCTAAAAACTAAATGGCTGCTGTTAGATGAACCAACTTCAGGATTAGACCCCGCCGGTAAACAGCAGATGATTGAAATCATTACTCGATTAATCCAACAAGGAACAAAAATTATTCTATCCAGTCATGATATGGACTTGATGTATGAGATTTGCGACTACTTGTATGTCATCGATAAGGGAAGGATGATTAAAGAAGGTGACCCAGAGCAGGTGTTTTTAGATGAGGAGGTATTGAAAACTGCAGGATTAGAACAGCCTTGGTTAGTCAAGATTCATCAGAAGCTGGGATTTCCGTTAGTCAAAAATGAACAAGAATTTATGGACACAAAGTTGAGAGTGAAGTGAGCGGAATGGGAAAAAGTTTAATGATCCAAGGAACAGCATCGGACTCGGGAAAGAGTATCTTGGTTGCTGGTCTATGTCGTATATTTCATCAAGACGGGCTGAAAGTAATGCCTTTTAAATCACAAAACATGGCATTGAACTCCTATATTACTATGCAAGGAAAAGAAATGGGACGAGCTCAGGTTTTTCAAGCTGAGGCTGCCGGAATTGAACCAGATGCACGCATGAATCCTGTTTTATTAAAGCCGACTTCTGATCGCAAGTCACAAGTTATTTTTAACGGCAAGGTTCTTTGTGATATGGATGCAGTGGAATACCATGAATTCAAACCAAAATTGATCGAGAGAATTTCAGATTTGTACCAAGAGTTGTTGAAGGAAAATGATGTGATCGTTCTTGAAGGAGCAGGGAGTCCTGCGGAAATCAATTTGAATAGTCGGGATATTGCCAACATGGGAATGGCGAAAATTGCCAATGCACCCGTCCTTTTAGTAGCAGATATTGACAAAGGTGGAGTATTCGCCTCGATTTACGGGACAATTCATTTGCTGAAACCAGAGGAGAGAGAACGAATCAAAGGAATCATTATCAATAAATTTCGTGGGGATATCGCATTATTAGATCCGGGATTAAAAATGATTGAGGATTTAACAGATGTTCCCGTTGTGGGTGTTATTCCCTATGCGCAGCTAAATATTGAAGATGAAGATAGTGTCGCCTTATCTAAGGTAAGCCGTTTGTACAATACGCAAAAAGATTTAGACGTTGCAGTAATTGGGCTATCTAAAATGTCGAATTTCACCGATTTCAAGAGCTTGGAAAGTGAGCCTGATGTTTCTGTCCGCTATGTTTTTCCTGGCGATCAGCTAGGCAGTCCAGACATTCTTATTTTGCCCGGCAGTAAAAATACCTTAGAGGATTGCCTATATCTGGAAAACTCAGGGTTAGCAAAAGAAATTCTTCGCGTTCGAAATGAGGGGAAGATGATTATTGGTATTTGCGGCGGGTTTCAATTGCTTGGAAAAATGTTGCATGATCCTAATCAAATAGAGTCCAATCATGGTAGCCTTCAGGGGTTGGGGCTGCTAAATATTGAGACTTATTTTGAAAGAGAAAAAACCACTACAAGAGTAGAGGCAAAAGTTGGAGAAGAAACGATTAGCGGATATGAGATTCATATGGGCAGGTCAGAAAATCATGAGCAGCATTATTTTGCTCAGATTATCTCTGCCAATGGAAAAGCTGTATCAAGAAATGATGGGGCTGTCAGCTTGGATAAGAGAGTTCTTGGAACTTATCTTCATGGTGTTTTTGATAACAGTACGTGGAGGCGGAAGTTATTGAATCAAGTTCGAGAATCCAAAGGACTTTCGCCGATTGAAAATATTGCTATGCCTTATTTGGAATATAAAAATCAAGAATACGATAAGCTAGCAGATTTGATTCGAGAAAATATTGATTTAGAAAAGATTTATCAAATTATGAATTAAAAAGGGGACAAATCTATGAATATCTACACGCGCTATGGGGATCAAGGTTTCACCAGATTAGTTGGCGGTGAAAGAGTTAAAAAAAATGTTCCTCGTGTACAAGCGTATGGATCGATTGATACGCTCAATGCTCAGGTAGGATTCACCGTCGCTTCATTAAGCCAAGAATCCGCCTTATATGCTGAACTAGTTCACGTTCAACAATGGATCTTTGACTGTGGCAGTGATTTTGCCACACCAGATGAAAAACGTCCGTATAAGATTGAACCGCAAATGATTGAATGGTTAGAAGAAAAAATTGATTTCTATTGGGAGGAATCACCAAAAATTGATCGTTTTGTTTTACCTGGAGGAACAATTATTGCAGCAAGTTTACATCTTTGCCGCTGTTTTACTCGTGAAGCAGAACGAAATGCAATAGATTTAGTAGAACAGCAAGAAACTGTTAATGAAGAGTCACTGAAATTTTTGAATCGTTTATCAGACTACTTTTTTGCTTTAGCTCGCTGGGTCAACGGGCAAGCTGAACAACCAGAAATATTATATGAAAACAGTGTCTCCGTTTTTAATAGGAAGAAATGATCTAGAAAAAGAGCTGTTCAAGTGAAAGAAGGAAGAAAATGAAAAAGCTGAAAGTTGGAACACGCGGCAGTAAACTCGCTACGACACAAACAAGACAAGCTTTAGATGTCTTTCAAAGTTATTTTCCTGACGTAGAGGTTGAACTCGTAAAAATTAAAACCAAGGGAGATCATTTAGCTACGCACAATCTGCAATCAATTGGGGGACAAGGCTGTTTTGTAAGAGAATTAGAGTATCAGCTTCGTGCGGGGAACATTGATTTTGCGATACACAGCTTGAAGGATATTCCAACTGATATTCATGATGAGTTGACACTCGCTTGTGTGATGAAGCGGCATTCACCAACAGATGCATTGTTGATTAAAGAGGCTGGTGTCAGATTAGAAACATTGCCCAAAAAAGCTGTCGTTGGTACTAGCAGTCTTCGAAGAAAGGCGCAACTTTTACATGTTCGACCGGATTTCGATATTCAGCCGATCAGAGGAAATATTGATACCAGAATTCGTAAGATGAATGAAGGTCAATATGACGCGATCGTTTTGGCCTTGGCTGGTTTGGAACGTTTAGGGTTGGATCAAACGGTTTACCATCAAGAACTCCCACCGCAAGTTATGTTACCCGCGATAGGGCAAGGTGCTTTGGCCTTGGAGTGTCGAAAAGATAATAACGAAGTGCTTAGCATGCTTAAAAAAATGGAACATGCACCAACGGAAATTGCAGTAACTGCTGAACGTGCTTTTCTAGGTAGTTTGGATGGCAGTTGTACTTTTCCGGTGGGAGCATACTGTCAGTCGAAGGGAAACACATTTGAGCTTACAGGGATGATTGGTAGTGAAAACGGGCAAATTATTTTGAAAGAAACGATGAAAGGAAATGACCCTATAGTTTTAGGAAAAACTGTCGCTGCAAAAATGGTTAAACAAGGTGCAATTACGCTGATTGAGGAGTGCAAGAACGATCAAAAAGAAACTTTTATATACTAGAGAGGCAACCATGCCGAATGATATTTATCAAAGTTTCATAGAAAATGATGTTGAAATTATTACTATTCCATTAAATCGGACAGTCTTTCAACCCTATCAAAGCTTAGAACGGGAATATGACTGGATTTTTTTTACTAGTGTTAATGCTGTGAAGTACTTTGATTTTGCCCAGTTAAACAATCAGGCAAGTATATTGGCTATAGGCAATCAAACAGCGTTGACTCTACGAGATTTGGGATTAAATGTAGATTTTCAACCAAAAGAAGGTTTTTCTGAAGGATTAGTAAGAGAATGGTCAAGTTTTGTAAATCATAAGCAGCGTGTTTTCTGGCCGCATTCACATCAAGCTCGTCGTGTGATATACAACGCTTTGACTCGTCAAGGACACACTGTGTTGGAGCAAGTGATTTATAGAAATGAATTCTATCAAGAAGATCAAGAAAAATTGAGAAAACTAATACTCAATGCTCCCATAGATTATGTGCTTTTTGCTAGTCCCTCATCTTGGGAATCTTTTTTTCAAACAGTTGAGAAGTTCCAACAACTTCCTGCTGACTTTTGGTCACGGTTGAAAATCGCGGCTATTGGGCCAGTTACTGCAAGGGCAATCCAAAAGACCCAAAGTGTAGTAATTCAGCCGGAAGTCTATGACATGCCCCATCTCTATGAATGTTTATTACAAGAAATCAAACGGGAGGAATAGTACGCTGTGAATTTAACAAAAAGATATCGTGATCTTTCAATTTTATCTGGTTTCAGTGATAAAGATTTGGTGATTGCTTGTGACTCTAGTGCGGGCATCGGTGAAAAGGAGTTAGACGCTGTTCAAGTCAATTCAGCAGTGACAGCGGCTTTCTGTTTGCGTGTCCCATTAATGGAATTACTTTGTTATGGAGCAGAACCGATTGCTGTTGTTGACCTAATCGGCAATGAACATGATCCAACTGGAAAAAACATGTTGAAAGGGATAAGAGAAGAATTAATCAAAGCCGAACTGTCTCATCTTTCTCTCAATGGTAGTACAGAAGAGAATATGCCCACCAAGACGAGCAGTATCGGAATCACGGTTATTGCTGAGGTCAAAGCAAAAGAATGCTTCAAAATGCAAGCAGTGTGCAGCTTGCTGAAGTTGGGAACGCCATATGTTGGCGAAAAAGTTATAAAAAACCAACAAAAAATTTTTTCCTATCCACTAGTGAGATCTTTAAGAAAAGAGCCAGGAGTTTTAGACATGCTGCCTGTTGGCTCGAAAGGAATTCGTTATGAGGCACAATTAATGACGGAAGGGTCGGACTTTTACGCAGATTTTTTTTCAGAGGAGGAACTTGATTGTTCGGGAGGACCGGCAACGGTTATTTTGGTGGCAGTGAGTTCAGAAGAAGAATCAAAAATTTTGACTCAGTATTCAGAATTAAAAAAAATTGGTGAGTTCAAAAAGAGGTGATAGATTTTGGGAGAAATAATTTTAATAACTGGTGGTGCACGCAGTGGTAAATCATCTTTTGCGGAAAGTTTACTTAATACTGAAGAAAAAATTAGTTATATCGCAACAAATTGTAGTGCTCAAGACGATGAAATGAAAAAACGTGTGTCACTTCATCAAGAAAGACGTTCTAAAAATTGGCAAACGAAGGAAATATTCTTAGGTGTAGCTGATTTGATTGAACAATCACAACTATCAATACATTTACTGGATTGTGCTACAATGCTGACCACAAATTATTTTTTTCATTTGATGAAAAAAAAGTTTGGTGAAGATTTTAAAGTGATCGACGAGAAAATTGCAGGACTTTCTGAGAATGAAAAACAAGTAATTGAAGCAGAAATATTGAACGAATGGCAATCAATCCTCACTGCGGTAAAAAATAATTCTCGTCAGCTAGTTATTGTAACCAATGAGGTTGGTTTGGGGATTGTTCCTGAAAATGATTTCTCTCGCTGGTTTAGGGATGTTTTAGGACGTGTCAACCAAATGATAGGAAAGGAAGCGGATGCTGCATTTCTAGTGGTAGCAGGTATCCCAATGAAGATAAAATGATCGATAGTATAATTCTTTATTTTCAATTTTTTACTCGAATACCGATACCTGTAGAAATTGACGAACCAGAAAAAAAGATGCGTTCTGGCGTTCGCTTTTTTTCGTTGTTTGGATTAATGATTGGGTTTATCGAGGCCGTTGTATATTGGCCGCTACAGCATTTGTTTGGGCCTAGTATTGCATGGATCTTTATTTTGCTGTTTGATGTGATGTTAACAGGCGGGTTTCATCTGGATGCGCTATCCGATATGGCGGATGGGCTTTTTTCGTCACGCAAAAAGGAACGAATGTTAGAGATCATGAAAGATAGCAGAGTAGGCAGTAATGGGGTATTAGCGATTGTCTTCTATTATGTATTTTTAATTTTCAGTTTTTCTGCATTGCTTTCACATATTAATAATACGTCTCAAGCAATTATTGTTTTGCTATTGAATCTTGTTGGAAAAAACGGAATCAGTTTATTGTTTTATCAAATGCAATATGCTGGCAGCAACACTAAAGGGTTAGGAACAGCCTTTCTAAATGTGAAGAGTCAAGATATAGGTTTTTGTCAGCTTGTTTCTTTCTTTGTTCTGCTACTTTTTTTGAGAGATGTCGGAATCGTTTGCTTTATTGTTAACGTAGTGATCGTCTTTCTTTATCGAAAATTAGTCATTAGCAAAGTAGAGGGATTTAATGGAGATACTTTAGGTGCGTGTTCTCCTATTTCCCAAGTCGTGTTTCTATTAACTCTAGTTATTATGCGAGGTTCTCTATGAAAATATATTTGATTCGACACGGGGAAACTGAATTTAATCGGCGCCATTTATTTTATGGCACAACTGATGTGTCATTAAATGAGACAGGGATCCAACAAGCTTATTTACTGAGAGAAAAATTTAAAAAATTAGCACTTCAGGCACCTGTCTATACTAGCGAGCTAAAAAGAGCGATTGAAACTGCTGAATATATTTTTCCAACTCAAACAAGCATTTCATTAGAAGAATTAAATGAAAAGAACTTTGGTTTGTGGGAAGGATTGAGTGCAGATCAAATTAATGAAAAATTTCCGGAAGAATGGGAACGGTGGTTAGAATCCCCTTTTGAGATCACGCCAACGAATGCTGAAAAATATACAGATTTTCAAAATCGTATTTGGAGTTGTTTTAAAAAATTACTCAGAAAAAATCAGGATTTTGTAATTGTAGGACACCTAGGTGTGCTGCGAGTCATTCTGAAAAGCTGTTTTCCTGAGTTTGACTTTTGGAACATAATTGTAGAACAAGGAAACTATACGATGATGGAGGCTGAAAAAGACGTTTTTAAAATTATCGCATGGAATAAGTAAGTGGGGCCATTTAGTGTGAAGGCTCTTTTTTTGGTTAGTGAAAGTGAATAGTCCGAAGTTAATAAGAGTGATGAACCACTCTTATTTTTTTGTTTAGTCAGTTAGCCTAGTTCTGTGATTGTTGAAAACTGTGTTAGAATACCTTTTGTTACTACTAGGTAGAAGAAAGAGGAGTAAAATGAAACAATCAACTTCAGCTTATGTTCATATTCCTTTCTGTGAACACATTTGCTATTACTGTGATTTTAATAAGGTTTTCCTTGAAGGACAACCTGTGGATGAATACATAGAAGCGCTTTTGAAGGAAGCGCGTTTGTCTTTAATTAAGAATCCTGTCAAAAACATGGAGACTCTTTATGTCGGGGGCGGAACTCCGACATCGTTAAATGCGTCACAGCTGGATCGTTTGTTGAGCGGACTGCGAGAAATACTTCCATATAATGAGGGAGAATTTACAGTCGAAGCTAATCCTGGAGATCTTTCAGGTGAAAAATTAGATGTCATGAAAAACTATGGTGTTAACCGTCTATCGATGGGGGTTCAAACCTTCGATGATCGTTTGTTGAAGAAAATCGGGCGTAAGCACACAGCAAAAGATGTGTATGATACGGTTCGTCTACTGGAAGAAAAAGATTTTAGTAATGTAACTATTGACTTGATTTATGCATTACCTGGTCAAAGTTTAGAAAGTTTTCGTGATACAGTTGAACGTGCACTGGCCTTAGATTTACCTCATTATGCATTGTATTCGCTGATTTTGGAAAATCAAACAATGTTCATGAACTGGGTTCGTCGCGGAAAAATGCAACTGCCAGAGCAAGAATTGGAAGCACAAATGTACGCTGAAACGATAGAAGCAATGGAAAAAGCAGGGCGGATGCAATATGAGATCAGTAATTTTGCCAAACCTGGATTTGAAAGTCAGCACAATCTTGTTTACTGGAACAATCAGAATTATTTTGGACTCGGAGCAGGAGCCAGTGGCTATCTCGAAAATCGACGTTACAAAAATCGCGGGCCAATTCAACATTATATGAGGGCATTAACCGACAATCAGTTACCGATACTTGAAGAAGAACGTTTATCTCAAAAAGAGCAGATCGAAGAGGAAATGTTTCTTGGCTTAAGAAAAATTTCAGGTGTTGATAAAACTGTTTTCGAATCTCGTTTCGATCAAAAGTTAACCGATGTTTATGGTGATGTGATTGAGAAATTAAAGCAACAGAAGTTGATAGCTGAAACGGATTCGAGGGTTCGTTTGACTAAGACAGGTTTGTTTCGAGGAAATGATGTTTTTGAAAAATTTTTACTTGATAAGGAAAATTAGCACTCTCTAACGGAGAGTGCTAATTTTTTGCATTTATCCCTTGACATCTATAGGAGATGTGGTATATTAATAATCGAGTTAGCACTTAAAAAGAAAGAGTGCTAACTAAAGGATGAGAAGAATGTTAACAGAACGACAAAAACTGATTCTCAGCTTGATCATCCAAGACTTTACTAACACGGGGCAACCGGTTGGGTCAAAAAGTTTAATGGAAGAAGGCGTAAAAGCAAGTTCCGCAACTATCCGTAATGATATGAAAGCTTTAGAAGAATTAGGCTTATTAGAGAAGACTCATTCTTCATCTGGTCGAATTCCTTCGGCTTTAGGCTATCGCTATTACGTGGATTATCTACTAACGCCATCAAAGGTGAGTAATCAAGAAGTAGCACAGATTCGCAGATCGTTGAAAAATGATATTCATGAAATTGATGATATCATCCAGCAGTCGGCAAAAATGCTTTCACAAGTTACTAGCTATACGGCGTTTTCGCTTGGTCCTGAAATGAAAGATCGGACGCTGACAGGATTTCGAATTGTTCCATTGAATGATCGGCAGATTTTGGCCATTATTGTCACTGATAAGGGAAATGTTGAGAGCCAAGTTTTTCGCATACCCGAAAATGTTGACAGTCAAGACTTGGAGAAAATGGTTCGAATCATCAATGATCGCTTAGTAGGGCAGCCCTTGGTGAGTGTTTATCAAAAATTAAGAACCGAGATTCCGATGATCTTACATCGCTATTTTCAGACGACCGAAGGAATCAGTCATTTGTTTGATGTTATTTTGAATGATGCCTTTGAGGATAAAGTGTTTGTAAGCGGACGGATGAACATTTTGAATTTCAACCCGGATCAAGACTTTAATCATGTGAAGTCAATGTACTCATTGATGCAAAATTCCGATGAGCTGACGCAATTATTGCTGCCAGCTGATAATAATATCCACGTTCGAATTGGAACAGAGATGGGTAATGACCTATTTGATCACTTGAGTATGATTCAGGCAAATTACGAAATTCGTGGGCATGGTCGAGGAACAATCGCATTGTTGGGTCCGACCTCAATGCCATATTCGAAAATCTTTGGGTTATTGGAAGTCTTTCGATATGAGTTAACCAGTGCATTGGATGATTATTATCGTTCATTGGACTTATATCACTAGAAACGATTCCTAAAAAGAAAGGAAGTACGCGTAGTGGCAGAAGAAAAGAAAAACGAAGTCGAAGAAGAATTAGAAGAAACGACGGACAATGCAACAGAAGAAATTGATATTCCGGAAGTTTCTGAAGTTGAGGAACTGACAAGCAAGTTCAATGAAATGGAAGACAAGTTTTTGCGAGCTCGCGCTGAGATTGCAAATATGTCCAACCGTAATAAAAATGAACGTGAACAGTTGGTTCGCTATCGTTCGCAAGATCTTGGTAAGAAATTATTACCAGCGATCGATAACTTAGAGAGAGCCTTAGCAACTGAAGTTAATGATGATCAAGGAACCAGCCTGAAAAAAGGTGTAGAGATGGTACTTGAAAGTCTGACTGTTGCTTTAAAAGAAGAAGGTATTACAGAGATCAAAGCCGAAGGTGAAGCCTTTGACCCAAATCTGCATCAAGCAGTGCAAACTGTAGCCGCAGAGGACGATGTAAAACCTGAAACGGTCGTTAATGTGTTGCAAAAAGGTTATCAACTACATGATCGTGTACTACGCCCAGCAATGGTGATCGTGGCTCAATAATAAGTAAACTATTAAACTAACTATACATGGAAAAGGAGATTTTCAACTATGAGTAAAATTATTGGTATTGACTTAGGTACAACAAATTCAGCAGTCGCTGTTTTAGAAGGCGGAGAAGCTAAAATCATCACGAATCCAGAAGGAAATCGTACAACGCCATCTGTTGTTTCATTTAAAAATGGCGAGATTCAAGTTGGTGAAGTAGCAAAACGTCAAGCGGTAACTAACCCTAATACAATTTCATCAATCAAACGTCACATGGGTGAAGCTGGATTTAAAGTTGAAGCAGATGGAAAAACGTATACACCACAAGAAATTTCTGCAATGGTATTACAATACATCAAAGGTTTTGCAGAAGACTACTTAGGTGAAAAAGTTGAAAAAGCTGTTATTACAGTTCCTGCTTATTTCAATGATTCACAACGTCAAGCAACTAAAGATGCTGGTAAAATTGCTGGACTAGAAGTAGAACGTATCGTTAACGAACCAACTGCTGCAGCATTAGCTTACGGTTTAGATAAAACAGACAAAGACGAAAAAATCTTAGTATTTGACCTTGGTGGTGGTACTTTTGACGTATCTATCCTTGAATTAGGTGATGGAGTATTCGACGTATTATCTACTGCGGGTGATAACAGTCTAGGTGGAGATGACTTTGATAACAAAATCATCGATTACTTAGTTGCCGATTTCAAACAAGCAAACGGTATTGACTTGTCTAAAGATAAAATGGCTATGCAACGTTTGAAAGATGCTGCTGAAAAAGCGAAAAAAGACTTATCTGGTGTTAGTTCAACTCAAATCAGCTTACCATTTATTACTGCTGGTGATGCTGGTCCATTGCATTTAGAAACAACATTATCTCGTGCGAAATTCGACGAAATCACTTCTGACTTAGTAGAGCGTACAAAAGCACCTGTTCGCCAAGCGCTAAAAGACGCTGGCTTGTCTCAATCAGAAGTTGACGAAGTAATCCTAGTTGGTGGTTCTACACGTATTCCAGCAGTTGTTGAAGCTGTACGTAAAGAAACTGGGAAAGAACCAAACAAATCAGTTAACCCGGATGAAGTAGTAGCTATGGGTGCTGCAATCCAAGGTGGCGTTATCACTGGTGATGTGAAGGATGTCGTATTATTAGACGTTACTCCATTATCATTGGGTATCGAAACAATGGGTGGCGTGTTCACCAAATTAATCGATCGCAACACTACGATCCCAACAAGTAAATCACAAGTATTCTCAACTGCTGCTGACAATCAACCTGCTGTAGACATCCATGTCTTGCAAGGTGAACGTCCAATGGCTGCTGATAACAAAACATTAGGCCGTTTCCAATTAACAGATATTCCAGCTGCACCGCGTGGAATTCCTCAAATCGAAGTATCATTCGATATTGATAAAAATGGTATCGTAAATGTTTCTGCGAAAGATTTGGGAACACAAAAAGAACAAAAAATTACGATCAAATCTTCATCAGGTTTATCAGACGACGAAATCGAACGTATGGTAAAAGATGCTGAAGCAAATGCGGATGCAGATAAAGCTCGTAAAGAAGAAGTTGATCTTCGTAACGACGTTGATGCTTTGCTATTCTCTGTTGACAAAACATTGAAAGAGTTAGAAGGCAAGGTAGATGCTGACGAAGTTAAAAAAGCTGAAGATGCTCGCGATGAATTGAAGGCTGCTGTTGAAGCAAACGACGTTGAACAAATGAAAGAAAAACGTGATGCACTGAACGAAATCGTTCAAAACTTAACAGTTAAACTTTACGAACAAGCAGCACAACAACAATCAGAGGCTGATCCAAATGCGGCTCAAGGCGGCGCGGATGATGTCGTAGATGCTGATTTTGAAGAAGTTAACGATGACGATAAATAATTGATTCGTTGGTAAAGGCCAAAGTCATCACTTTGGCCTTTTTTCTTTCAAGATTGGTCAAACCTTTAGAAAAATACTAAGAAAAGTATCGTATCGATTTTGATTGTGATACAATACTAACGATTCTATGAAATTATGGAGGGAAGCCAATGGCTACAAAACGGGATTATTACGAAGTCCTTGGGGTGCAAAAAGGTGCTTCGGATGATGAAATAAAAAAGGCATACCGCAAGCTTTCCAAACAATACCATCCAGATATTAATAAAGAAGCTGACGCTGAGGAAAAATTCAAAGAAATTTCTGAGGCTTATGAAATCTTAAGTGATCCGCAAAAACGTGCTGCTTATGACCAATATGGTCATGCAGGAACTGATCCGAACTTTGGTGCTGGCGGAGCAGGCGGCTTCGGAGGTGCTGGTGGATTTGGCGGCGGAGCAGGCGGTTTTGGATTTGAAGATATATTCGAGTCCTTCTTCGGCGGTGGTGGTTCGCGTCAAGCGGATCCGAAAGCTCCAAGACAGGGTGCAGATCTACAATACTCAATCAATTTGGAGTTTGAAGAAGCTATTTTTGGTGTGGAAAAAGACATTAAATACAATCGTGAAGAAACTTGCCACACGTGTAACGGAAATGGTGCAAAACCTGGAACACAACCAGAAGTATGTCATAAATGTCACGGCTCCGGATCAATCAATGTGGAACACCAAACACCACTTGGCCGTGTTATGAGTCGTCAAACTTGTGATGTTTGTCATGGTACCGGTAAAGAAATTAAAGATCCATGTCCAACTTGTCACGGTTCAGGTCACGAAAAACGTCCACACACAGTGAAGGTTAAAGTACCTGCTGGGGTTGAGGATGGTCAACAAATGCGTTTGGCTGATCAAGGAGAAGCTGGGGTTAATAGCGGACCTTACGGCGATTTATATGTTGTCTTTAAAGTAAAGCAAAGCGATATATTTGATCGTGATGGTGCAGAGATTTATTACACCTTGCCGTTAAGCTTTGTGCAAGCCGCATTAGGTGATGAAATAAACGTACCGACTGTTCATGGTGATGTAAAATTAAAAGTGCCAGCTGGAACGCAAACAGGTGCTAAATTTAGACTTCGCGGTAAAGGGGCACCAAGACTACGTGGAAATACCAATGGTGATCAACAAGTAACCGTGAAGATTATTACGCCAAAGAACTTAAACGAAAAGCAGCGTGAAGCTTTGTATGCTTTCGCTGAGGCTGGCGGGCAAACTGTTACTGAACAAAAAGAAGAAGGCTTCTTTGGAAAAATGAAAGATGCTTTTGGCGGCAAAAAATAAAATTTGAGGTTCAATCAATTCTCTATTGATTGAGCCTCTTTTTTCTTTTACTATTATTAAGAAGAGAATAAGTGTTGAAGGAGGTTCGTATGGATAAACTAGATAAGTTGTTTGACCGAATGACTAGAGACATGATGCATTATTTTATTGCTGGAGGACTCGCCGAACCGGATGGACTTATTCGCACAGTTGAATTTTTTTTAAGTTTTGTCGATAAAGGAAAGCTTAGTAATAAATTATTGGATGAAAAAATTGTAAGAGATGCATTGATTCATCACATGCCGAAGCATATGCCGCTGTTTATTGACGAAAGTTTTTATGCCTATCAAATTTTATTAGACCTCTATAGTGCGCTTTATCATGAGGGAATCATTACAGAAAAAGATTGCAAAAATATGCAATATTTTATCTATCTTAACAAAACGACCTTTCTGACACGTATGAGCAGTCCAAATTTTTGGTCAAAAACAAAATTAGGAATTATGGACGAATGGCGTGAAGGGAATTTTGAAGTTGAAGACTCCTATACGGACGGTCATCATGATTATGAACTTGAGGAAGTTCCCCAAAAAAGCAACCTTAATAATATTTTGAAGTTTCCTAAGAAAAAACATACGGAGAATCAGGAGAAGAGCTATTTAATACGTGTTGATCTAAAAGGATATAAACCGCCAATTTGGCGTAGGCTCCAAATCCCAGCTGACATTACGTATGGACGTTTGCATCGCATTTTACAGGTTGCTTTTGATTGGGAGGATAGTCATCTGCATAGTTTCTTTGTCGATCGTACAAAAATGATCGGGCCGAGCGAATTAGAGATGTCACGATTTTCTGAAGAAGAACAGGTGATTGACGAGGACTTTCGTGAAGGCGTCAAAATCGAATATATTTATGATTTCGGGTGTGACTGGGATCATCGGATCTTAGTCGAAAAAATTATCATTAATGAGGAAATGCACGATGACCATGCGATTTGCGTCAAGGCAAAGGGAGATACACCAATGGAAGATTCACGTGGTAATGAGCTTTGGAAGCCATTTGATTTGGCAACAATAAATAAAAAATTAGAACGAGAGTAATTTCAAGTTAATTCAAAACAGTATTCTTTGTTTATTAAAGTCTAGGACACCTTGTCCTAGACTTTTTATGTTTTAGTAATTTTTCTTGACCTTTAGTGAAAGTGCCGTTCTATGATTTTTTTTAGTCGTATTCGAGGAATCACCAAGTTTTATCCAACTAGCAGATTGATTGGATATGGCTAGTGAATTAAATAAATTTTCTTGGTTTAATTGATGACCAACAATACGAGCCATTCTACGTAGTTCATGTCGGCACTCGTGATCTTGTGAGATTCCTAATCTGAGCAATAGAGCCTGACATTCGGATAATTCATCATCAGATAAGTTTTCGATCAAAGATGTATCAATCATGATTCCATCTGTTTTTGTAATTACTGATTGTAAAGATTTAGCCTCAAGATTGATTAAACATGCTTTTCTTTGGGTACAAACAGTTAGTTGAGCGCTCAAAGTAGTCGGTATTTGAATCAATGAAAGGCCACCAAGATAAGTTGCTGAAATATAGCCACTTAACTGGCAGAGTGCGTCATCCCCTAGACCAATGACACCATCAGATGAGGAGAACTTTTGCCTTGTCAGAAATTCATAGACAAAACTCGCAGTGTTAGTGGTATATAGTGATTCATTTAATAGTAAAGTTTGTACGTCAAATCCAAAAATAGTCAAGTATTGAAGTATCTTTGTTCCGTACGTGTTGAAATTATTCTGATCACTAATTAAGACTACTTTTCGTTTTGTCCATAAAGAAGTTGCGTAACTACCGATTGCGGCAAGACCATCTGGTTTAATCATAATTTTAGGTACAGTGTTCATAGATATTCCTCCAATTTTTTTTATTGCCGCATAATCGCCAAAGAAAAAAGCTCATCATAGATTCGAAAATCTACAATGAGCTTTAATAATACAAACATAAAGCCACAATAGATTTTCATCTACGTGGCGAAAAGTCAGCGTGAAAAGCCTTAGCCATCATAGATACAAACTTGAACGTCTGTATCCACGAAGCATGAATACAAACCTATCTAAAATAGCTAAAGTAAAAATTATTCAGTTGTAAAGAGATTAATTGAGTCATAATAAGCGCTCCAAACTGATTTCATTTATATTGTTGTTAATACTAGACGGATACCTTGGGCTTGTCAAGACAAAAAAGCAACTTCGAAAACGAAGCTGCTAATCTCTAAAGATAAAACGTTTAAAGCCACGGTATTTTTTATCACCTTGAATCGGCGCATTATCGGTAATCAATAGTGCAATCATAACGTAGCCGATCCAACTATCACGAGAATACAAAACATATTCTGGAAGCCACTCATTCGCATATTTATCCTTATACTCTTTCAACCCGCCAAACGAGTAGAAACGAGAACCAAAGTTGTAAACCAAATAAGCGACTCGTTCTTGAGTAAAACTTTTTCGAGATGTTCCAACATTGGCTAAAGGGGCCATTCCCAAATCAAAATATTCGATGCCCATTTCATCGCGCATATATTGGAAAAGATTGATAAAAAGAAAATCCATGGTTCCATTAGGTGCTTTTTCAGGACTGTGACGCATTAAATCGATTGTGCCAATTTCGTTTGTATAGGTTGGCATAAAATTCGCGAAGGCAACAATTTCACCATCGCTGTCTTTTATCACAGCGATAGGTGCTCGTTGTAAGTAATCCTCCGAAAAGAAACCGAGCGAGAAGCCCTTCTCTTTGCGGCTGCCTAGCCACTCATCAGAAATTGTTTTCAATGACTTCATAGTTTCAACCGAGAAAGGTGGTTTGAGAACTTCAAATTGATAGCCTTCTTTAAGTACCTTATTGAAGCTGGCGCGCTGACCCTTCATTTTCTTTCCGCTCAAGGTAAAATCACGAAGGTGTACATGGGCCCGTTCACCGAACTTGATAAAGTCATAGCCAAACTCGTGGAGGATCATGACCATTTCTTCACTATTTTCGTAAAAGACAGGTAAGTAATTATAGCGATCCACCTCATTGATTAGAGCCTCTGTTGCCGCTTCAAAGTCGCTTGATTTCCCAGAAGGGTCACCCATTACTAAAATTTTATTATTAAAGGTAGCCAATTGGAAAAACACCGTATCTTCTTCACCGTCATTATAATAGAAAACTTTTTTATCCTTTAAAAA
The DNA here is from genome assembly GCF_027659535.1 of Enterococcus malodoratus. NCBI lineage: Bacteria > Bacillati > Bacillota > Bacilli > Lactobacillales > Enterococcaceae > Enterococcus > Enterococcus malodoratus. The sequence continues at coordinate 59,706 of NZ_JAQDPG010000002.1, forward strand.
TACTAGCTGGCTGTCCGGATTACCGCCATAAGTTTCTAAAATATGTTGAACTCGCTCTTCATCGAGTGTCTCGCCTACCTGAATGCGTTTGTTCTTCAAAAAGCGAATTAATAGCAAGATTATGAAAGAGACAATCAAGATTGCGACAAAGCCAACAATCCAAATTTGTTCACTTGGGAATAGGAAAAATTCCGGTAAATGATGACGATGATGAGTTTTCGGACTGTTGTACACACCAATAATAATATACAGAATAGTCAAACCGCCCATAATAATTCCATCAATCGTTACCCATTCGGCAGAGTAGACAAGTTGCTCCCTAAATAACTCATTCTTCGAAAAAATAACAAATAGTAACAAGAGTGCGAGGAAGATCCCGGTTGAAATACGAAAACCTGCAAGTAAGGAATACAGGAAAGTAAACGTCACAATAATAATCGTTGGGATATAAGCTCGTTTGACACGCGCAGAAATTGCACGACCAGAAACAATCAATAAGAAACCCAGCAGGATGGCTGGAAAGACAACGATTACCCTAGAATGAATCGGATTTAGACGCTGTAAGAATGGCAAGCGAATAAATGCCTCAGGTATAGTTGCAGATAAAACGAGCATTATCCCTGTAAAATAGAGTAGAAAGCTTTCGAGTTTGTGCGCTAATTCTTTAGACAAACTGACTGGAATTCCTTTGTAGCGTGTATTGATTGTCGTACCAAGGTTTTTGAAAAAAAGAATTAAACCGATGGCAAAAGGAATAAAATAGTAAAAAAGTCGGAATAATAAAAGCCATGCTACTACGGTCTCGCGAGGAGTCCCAAGGGCAGATAATCCAAAAATCATCATCAGGTCGAAACTTCCAAGTTCGCCTGGGATCATTGACACGATTCCGATGACTGTTGCTGCGATAAATAACGGTACAACATCACGAATGCTGACGTTGACACCCATTAAAAGTCCAGTAGAAATGAAACTGATCAACACACCTGTCCATTCAAGAAAAGAGGTAGCGATCAATTCAAGTCTGTGAGAGCTCTTCAAATCGCCAAGATATTCACCTTTACCGAAAAGGCTCAGACAGAAGATGATTGGAAAATAGAGTCCGCCGCCAATCAGCCAAATCCAGTATTGACGTAAATAGGCATTATGATCGTCAAACATTACCAGAAAAAAAGAAAGCAAAGCGTAAATAGACAATCCTGACATAGTGAAAACAAGGATTTTTGATAAAGCCTGTACAACTTTTTTCCCAGAAGTTTGCTTTCCGTAAAACTCTGAACGCAATCCCGCACTTACGAATCCGCCAAATCCAGCAATGTTATTTAAAGTATTGACTAACCAGCTGGTTTCAAAGATATATAATTTCTTGGGCTTTTGTTCCAAAATGCTGTTTAATGTGAAATCGTAACCGATCATAGGTATCACAGAAATCAGCCCAATCAGCCCCATTAATAAAATATTCCAAATACTGATCTCGCTAAAAATAGTTGAAAGTTGGCTGAAAGAAATCTTTTTCGCGATATTAGATAATTCAAATAATACAATGATGATAACTGAAATCAAAAAAATCATTTTAAGCTTGCTTAGATGTGCTTTGAACCATTCAATTAACTTTTCCACCAAATTACTCCTCCTCGATTAGAAATTGTAAGACTTCCTGATTGAAGCGCTTTGGGTTTCTTCGTGCGAACATGTGACCTTGCCCTGAAACAATCGCAAAACTTGCATTAGGAATTGATCGTGCGATATACATGGAATGTTGAGTTTTAATCGAATCATGTTTCCCTACGATGACCAACGTTGGTGCTTGAATCTGACTCAAATCTTCTGCGGTCAAACCGATATCTCGGAAAAGCAAGCGTAAAATTGGAAGAAAGTTCCTCATTCCTGTATCGACGAAAGCTCCCACCCGGACAATCGCGTATTGTACATAGCTTAACAAATGCGGAATTGTGCGAACACCGCTGGGTACAGTATTGCCGGCATTCAAAATTAAGTGATCTACTTTCTTGGGATAAAGACGTGCAAAAACCATCGCTAAGTTGGCCCCGTCACTGAAACCTAAAAGATCCGCATGATCAAGTTTTTCTTGATCCATAATCGTAGCGAGATCGTTGGCCATTAATTGGAAGCTCGTCTCTTTTTGCGTATTGGTTGAACGGCCATGACCACGGCTGTCAACGACATAAACGTTGAAATGTTTGCTGAAACTATTTAATTGTTTTGAAAAATATCGACCGCTGCCGCCGTTACCATGAAGCAAAAAGAGCGCTGGTCCTTGACCGTATTTTTCATAATAGATTTCTGAGCCATCGCTCATTTGAGCAATTTTTTTTTCATTTTTCACAACATCACCTACCAGTCATAAGTATACCGATTTTTTTAAATCTTGCACATTAATTTAATTCCCAGACAAAATGAAAACTTTAGAATGATTAATTAAATATAAAGCTATCATTTTTTGCTTTTAAAAGTTCAACCGATTCTTGTAGTATGAATAAAGAAAAAAGAAGATAGTTGGGCAGATTTTTATGTTGAAATTAATTGGAAATTTTTTGAAAATAATTATTGCTTTTGCAATTATTTCCGTCCTGATAATCGGCGGAATTTTTACAGTTCGAACCTACAAGAATACAAACACGGTAAACAGTTACCGCAGTGATGTGCAAACCTTGGCAGATCAGGCAGGAATTGGCAACTATACTGATGTTATTTTAGGGATTATGTACACGGAATCAAAAGGGAAGGGAACGGACCTAATGCAAAGTTCCGAAAGTGTTTACGGCAGTCGCGGGAAAATTGCCAGCCAACAGGAAAGTATCGAGAATGGCGTTAAACATTTTGCGGAAAGTTACAAGCAGGCAAAAGCTGCTGGTTGCGATCTTAATACCGCGATTCAGGCGTATAATTTTGGGACTAAATATATTCAGTACGTACAAGAACGCGGGGGTAAAAATAGTGTTGAGTTAGCGGAAGAGTACTCAAGGGATGTTTTATCACCAGGGTATGGAAACGATCAGCAACACACATATCGGTATATGCAGATGCAGTCAGTGTTATACAATGGCGGTTATTTGTATCAAAACGGTGGTAACATGTTTTATGCCGAAATCGTCCAAATGAACAAGCGATTCATTGACTTATTTCAAAGGTTTCAAAATAGTTAAAATAATGAGCGGAAAGCTTGTAATAATAAAGAAATATGCTAAAATGATAGTCGTATAAGATTGTCTAAAAAAATCGCGCTGTTCGAAAGATGAATTGGGGCGATTTTTTACGGCTGTTATCATATTTTTGGGAATTGGGGTGAGGTTTTTGGTGCAAAGAATTCCCCAACAGGTTATTGATGAGGTTCGTGAAAAAACAAATATTGTCGAAGTTATTGGTCAGTATGTTCAACTTAAGAAATCCGGCAAGAATTATTTGGGGCTTTGTCCATTTCACGAAGAAAAGACTCCGTCATTTTCAGTTGCTGAGGACAAGCAGATATTTCATTGTTTTGGATGTGGCAAAGGCGGCAATGTTTATACTTTTTTACAAGAATTAGAAGGGATTAGTTTTCCCGAAGCAGTAAAAAAGGTTGCCGACATGGAACAAATTCCTTTAGATATTGAGATTTCTAGCGAACCGATCAATCAAACATCAACAGGACAGCAGCAATTGATCGCTTTACATGAACGGACTCGGGATTTGTATCATCACTTATTGATGAATACGAAAGCCGGGGAGGATGCTTTGACTTATCTTCACGAACGTGGATTAAGCGACGAACTGATCAGCGAATTTAAGATCGGTTTTGCGCCAAGTCAACGTGATTTTTTAGTTCAAGTCGCCCAACAGGATAAAGTAAATGCTGATTTGATGGAACGAAGTGGATTGTTTATTCGGCGCGATGATGGAAGCTTTAGTGATCGTTTTTATCAGCGAGTGATGTTCCCTTTGAATGATTTTCGGGGAAAGCCGATTGGTTTTTCCGGGAGGATGCTAAAAACAGAAGAATTTCCTGGGAATGATCAACCAAAATATTTAAACTCGCCTGAAACTGAATTGTTTAACAAACGACAAGTATTGTTCAACTTCGACAAAGCGCGAAACGAAATACGCAAGCAAGGCGAAGCGGTTTTATTTGAAGGCTTTATGGATGTATTAGCTGCCTGGCAGGCGGACATCAAAATCGGCTTAGCCTCAATGGGTACCAGCTTGACTGAGCAGCAAATAGCTGCGATAGAGCGAATTACTGGTCAAGTAGTAATAGCTTACGATGGTGATGACCCGGGGCAAGCGGCTACAGATCGTGCACTGGCTATTCTAGATGCGCATAGTCGATTAACTCTCGCAACGGTTACTGTACCAGAAAAGCTTGATCCAGATGAGTATTTGCGAAAATATGGTGTAGCTGAGTTACAAAATTTATTGAAACATGGTCGACAGACACCCTTTGCATTTAAGATGCAGTATCACAAGAAGGGGTTAAATCTTGATAATGAGTCTGATCGATTAAAATATCTTGAGTTCGTAATGCAAGATTTGGCGAAGGTCCAGTCTCCGGTTGAACAAGATTTGTATTTGGGACAGTTGGCAGTCGAATTTCATTTGACACGAGAAAGTTTAAAGCAACAGCTGCAAATGGTTCGCCAAACGTTACGTACGGAACGTCGTCAACAACAGACAGTCGCTTCTCCTGCACCGGTTCAGCCAGTAAGAAAAGTGTTAACAAAAGAAGAAAAGGCTGAGCAAATGTTATTGTATCGTTGCATGAATGAAAGTTCGATTCGTGAACAATTGGTTCAAACGGATTTTCAATTTATCCACGATCAGTATCAAGAATTGCTTCTTTACTTAGATAGTTATATGATGGTTCATGGAAATTTTATTTTAGCAGATTTTTTGAACTATCTAAAAGAAGATGAGATGAGGCAACTAGTCATCAATATCTCGATGATATCCATGTCAGAAGATAGTAACGAACGAGAAATCTATGATTTGATGCGGGTTATTTCCCAATCTGGCATTGCTGAAGAAATCAAACAACGACAAAAAGAGCAGCTTGAGGCCAGAAAAAACGGGAACCAGCAACGTGAATTAGAGTTGACTGTTCAAATTATCGAATTGACGAAACGCTTGAAACAAGCCTAGAAGTGAAAGGGGCATTTATTTTATGGCAGATGTAAAAAACAAAAAAGAGTACGAAAAAGCTTTAGCGGCCTTGATTAAGGAAAAGAAACCTATGGGACAGGTGGTTTACGATGAGTTAACAAATCGATTAGCCACGCCATTCGAATTAGGCGCAGAAGCAATGGATCAATTGATCCAAAAAGTCGAAGATGCTGGTGTCAGTGTCGTTGATGAAAATGGTGAACCTTCTAAGGCTAGTTTAAAACAAAATGAAAAAACTGCGAAAGCCGCGCAAAAAGAAGATTTATCGGCCCCAACTGGTGTCAAAATCAACGACCCAGTTCGTATGTATTTGAAGGAAATCGGACGCGTTTCGCTGTTGACCGCTGAAGAAGAAGTTGAATTGGCATTGTTGATCGAACAAGGAGATCAAGAGGCAAAGCAACGTCTAGCGGAAGCAAACCTACGTTTAGTTGTAAGTATTGCCAAACGTTACGTTGGTCGTGGTATGCAATTTCTTGATTTAATTCAAGAAGGAAATATGGGCTTGATGAAAGCTGTTGAGAAGTTTGATTACCGTAAAGGATTCAAATTCTCAACTTATGCAACTTGGTGGATTCGTCAGGCAATCACGAGAGCGATTGCTGACCAAGCGAGAACAATTCGTATCCCTGTGCATATGGTCGAGACCATTAATAAGTTAATTCGTGTGCAACGTCAATTATTACAAGATTTAGGTCGGGAACCAACACCAGAGGAAATCGGTGCTGAAATGGACTTGCCAACTGAAAAAGTTCGTGAGATTCTGAAAATTGCTCAAGAACCGGTATCTTTGGAAACGCCAATCGGCGAAGAAGATGATTCACATTTAGGCGATTTTATTGAGGATCAAGAAGCAACAAGTCCTGCTGAACATGCGGCTTCTGAAATGTTGAAAGAGCAATTGGAAGATGTTTTAGATACATTGACTGATCGTGAGGAAAATGTTTTACGTCTGCGCTTTGGTTTGGACGATGGCAGAACTCGAACGTTAGAAGAGGTTGGACGTGTGTTCGGGGTTACTCGTGAACGTATTCGTCAAATTGAGGCGAAAGCACTACGGAAATTACGTCACCCATCTCGTTCAAAACAATTGAAAGACTTTTTGGAATAAATATTTCGAACTCCTCGGGAACTTCTCGAGGAGTTTTTTTGTAGGATTATTGGAGTAAAATCGCGCTAATACGCATTCTTCAAAATGCGAATGGAATTTATTATTTTTGATTAATTCATTCGAAAATTGCTTGGAACATCCCTAAACATATGATAGATTAAAACATATGATTAAAAAAAGGAGCCGATTTCATTGCAAAAATGCCCTAACTGTGGTTTTGAACCAGTCGAAGGATGCACGACTTGTCCGAAGTGTGGCTTTTCATTACAGTTAAATGATTCAGAAAATTCCAATGACATTAATGATAAAAATGATACGATAGAATGGTCCGAACTTGCCGATATGCCAATTGAATCTGTGCAAAAAATGTTTAAGGATAACGAGGATAAGATGAAAGAAGAAAATTCAAAAGAATTAAAAGAAGAGACTCCCGAAATGAATCCTATTTTGGCAGAATACATTCGTGAGCACAAAGATGAGCAAGGAAAACCGGAAAAGGAAGATGCCGAGAAAACGCTTGAAGCAGAGTCAACTCAGCTAGATGAATCTGCATTATCAGAAGAAACCCCAGATACGGAAATCAAAGAACCACTTTCTGACATCATTGAAAGTAAAAATGAGGACAATGATGAAATAGAGACAACTGATGAAAAAAATTCGAAGTTACCAGAGGTGTCTACGGACAAAGAAGTTGATCTTCTTGAAGATGAGGGTCCTGCAGTAACAGAGACTGAAAAACAAGAAGCAAATGCGGAGAAGGTAAAAGAGGAATTTGATGATGGGAATTTACCTCCAGAGCAACCTGGCTCTTCTGAAGAAAAATCTAAAAAAAGCCGAAAGAGACTCTATATTACTTTAGCTGCTATCGCAGTTTTGGGTGCAAGTGGAGGATATTATTATCACCACGAAAAAGAAGTTGAAGCCCAACGCATTGCAACTGTTAAAAAGGAAAATAAGGCGCTTGATTCAATCGAAGAAAGTTTAGCGAGTTATTATACTGATGATAAGCAAGTGTTTCTTGCTGCAGATAAGGTTAATCTTAATGCTGGTAAAATTGATGAAGAACTATCCCGCTACAAAGATAGTAAGCGCTATGCAGAATTAAAGAAGGGGTACGATGAGTTAACGGATAAACAAAAGGCCGAACAGTCCGTTAATCAATTGTTTACAGCTGCTGCAATCAGCGGAAATAAACTGGCGGATAAACCATTATTGAAAGCTGCTTCTCCTGTTGATCTATCTATTAATACAGGGGATAAAGATTTTGATAACTTAATGAATCAAGCAATTAATAACGCAAAAGATCAATATACTAAAATTGAGGCTGCAAAAAAAGCCGCTGACGGTCTATTGAAAGACGGAAATGTTATCGATTCAGTCAATAGAGACCAATATAATGTTGCAAATGACGCTGTTAAGGCAGTCACTAATCAAGAATTGATCCAACCTCAAAAAGAAGAATTAGCGAAGGTCGAACAGACCTTAAAAGATAAAGAGAAAAAGGCGGCTGATGAAAAAGCGGCGGCAGAAAAGGCAGCACAGGAAAAGGCCGAACAAGAAAAAGCTGATCAAGAAGCACAAAACAGGAAAACAACTAATAGCACTAACCAAGTTGGAGATACTAGCAGCGATGCCTATGCCTGGGCGCCTGGAGTTAAAGAAAAGGTTATACAAACTTGTATCTCGCGAGGCTACATAGTGGAAGGCGGGTATAGTCTTGAGCCGGTAAAAGTTGAAAATGGGGAAGGTTTTTATAATCTTTATGCCACTTCCAACCAGGCATCATTAACGAAAGGTTATTCAAATTCCGATCTGCCTATGTATTTAGTCACAATCAACTGTAAAACAGGTTGGTTTAAGGGCGATGGTCCCAATTAATTAATATGAACATTAAGGCTGGGGAGAACGTTCTTCCCAGCTTTAATAATGAGCTATAATATTTATTGAAAATGACGGCTCATCTTTAGATGAAACAATAAGACATAATCTGTGAATTTTGACAGAATGATCTGTACTATGAAGATGAACAGATATTAATATAAATGGGGAGTAATGATTATGAATGAATTATTAGGTCAAGTATTTACCGGGTTAATCATCGATGAAAATGAAAGCATGTATTTAGTACAAAAAAATGGTGTGACATTCCGTCTGTTGAAGGAGGAGGATGTCTCGCATAAAATTGGTGAATCAGTTGAAGGTTTCGGCTACGTCAATCAAAAGAAAGAAGCCGTTTTTACGACAAAGATTCCGCAAGTTCGAATTGGTCATTATGCTTTTGGAGAAGTAACAGATGTTCGTAGAGATCTTGGCGTTTTTGTGAATATTGGACTGCCTGATAAAGACATGGTCGTTTCTTTGGACGAAATGCCTAGTATGAAAGAGCTATGGCCCAAAAAAGGCGATCAATTAATGATCAGCATGCGGGTTGATGAAAAAGACCGGATGTGGGGTACATTAGCAGATGAGGCAATCTTTCACTCATTGAGTCGTGCTGGCTCTGGTGAAATGCAAAACGAAAATAAAAAAGGCACGATCTATCGCTTAAAAGTTATCGGCTCTTATTTGATTACGGAAGATTTCTATCTTGGTTTCGTTCATCCTTCAGAACGCTATCAAGAACCGCGTTTAGGTGAAATAGTCGAGGCGCGTGTAATCGGGGTTCGACCAGACGGCGTTCTAAATATGTCTTTGAAACCTCGTAGTTATGAGATGATCAACGATGATGCAGCGATGATTTTGACGTTACTGCAAAGAAATGCCAATCATGTATTGCCTTATTGGGACAAATCAGCTCCAGAAGAGATAAAAGAAGCCTTTGGAATTAGCAAAGGACAATTCAAACGTGCAATCGGTCATTTATTGAAAGAAAAATTAATCGAGCAAAAAGACGGAGAAATCCGCCTAAAAAGCTAATTGAGAATGTCCTTGCATAAATAAAGCCGATAAACTATAATAATTCTAAGAAAACTTGCAGTGATTTGAATTCTTATTTAGAATTATTATAAAATAGATGGAGGAGGGTTCTCTTGAACGCTATCTTAGCCCTACAAAAAACCAAAAAGCAACTTCATGATTCTGGATTCAAGTTGACACCTCAGCGTGAAGCCACCGTTCTCGTTTTATTGGAAAATGAGAAAGACCATTTATCGGCAGAAGAAATATATTTTTTAGTCAAAAAGAAAAGCCCTGAGATCGGCTTAGCAACAGTTTATCGTACATTGGAGATTTTAACTGAGCTGCATATCGTCAATAAAATAAGTTTTGATGATGGCCTAGCACGTTACGATTTGCGCAAGGAAGGGGCAGAGCATTTTCATCATCATTTACTTTGTCTTGAATGTGGAAATATTGAGGAAATCGAGGAAGATCTATTGGGTGAGGTTGAGCACGTTGTTGAATCGAGATATCATTTTCTAGTGAAGGATCATCGCTTGACTTTCCACGGTATTTGCCAAAGCTGCCAAGAAAAAAAAGATGCTTAACTTTCCTTGGCAAATTGGATTAAGTTATAATTAAATTATATAGTCCCTTGTAAAGATACGTGCTATCATTTCAAGGGACTTTTTGTTATGATAAAGCGAAAGTGGTGAAAACATGGAAGAACAAATAACGGAATATTTGCATTATTTATCGATCGAGCGCGGTCTTTCCGAAAATACACGAATTAGTTACCAAAGAGACTTACAACAATATTTGTCATTTTTGGCTGGCCAGAATGTCAATGAATGGCAGGCAGTTGATCGCTATATGGTTGTGGCTTTTTTGGCGAGTCTGACCGAAGCTGGTAAAGCATCTACTACGATTACGCGAATGATTTCTAGCTTACGTCGCTTTCATCAGTTTTTACGTCAAGAGCGTTATACAGATCATGATCCAATGCAGCATATCGATAGCCCTAAAAAGGCTCAAAAATTACCTCAAACACTTTCACTTGCAGAGGTGGAACGTTTAATTGCTGCGCCAGATACGACAACAGATTTAGGGATTCGGGATCGTGCGATTTTGGAGGTGATGTATGCAACTGGCTTACGAGTTAGCGAACTGATCGGGTTAAGGCTGGGTGATATTCATCTAGAGATGGGATTATTGCAAACTGTCGGGAAAGGTGATAAAGAGCGAATAGTTCCACTTGGGGATTATGCGATTCATTGGGTAGAACGTTATCTTGGGGAAGTTCGTCCCTTATTAACGAAAAAAACACCTAATGAAACTCATTTATTTGTTAACAACCATGGACATGGCTTGAGCCGCCAAGGAATTTGGAAGAACCTGAAGCAGCATGTAATTAAGGCAGAAATCACTAAAGATGTTACGCCCCACACGCTACGGCACAGTTTTGCAACCCATCTGTTGGAAAATGGAGCAGACTTACGGACTGTACAAGAGCTTTTAGGTCATGCGGATATATCTACTACACAAATTTATACTCATATAACTAAACGAAGAATGACCGAAGTATACAAAGAATTTTTCCCGCGCGCTTAATTAGGAGGAGAAAAAATGCTTACTCAATATCGAAAGAATCAACGAAAAATCGCGATGGGCCTTTTAGGTTTTCATGAAACCTTGAGAGATCAACAACATTTACTGAAAGAAATAGATACATATGAAAGTGATGATCATTACCAGCTTTTTTGTTATTACAATGAAAATTCTGATAATGTGCAAGGTGTAATTGGCATCAGCAAATTAGAAGATCAAGAAATCGTACTTCATGACATCAGTTTAAATCCTTCGTATCGCGGCGAGGGTATTAGTATTGTAATGATGGATGAATTACAGGCGCTGTATCCAGATCAAAAAATTATTGGTACACCTGCGACTTCTGCTTTTTTGGCAAAATGGCAGGAACATAAGCGAGGGTAATATGGAAGCAATCAGTTTGAAATTAGATGTTTTTGAAGGGCCGCTGGATTTGTTACTTCACCTTATCCAACAGTTAGAGATCGATATTTATGATATTCCTATTGCGGAAGTTACGGAACAGTACATGAATTTTATTCATACTATGAAGACACTGGAGCTGGAAGTGGCGGGAGAGTATTTGGTAATGGCGGCAACACTGATGTCGATTAAAAGTCAAATGCTTTTGCCGAAACCGGAGCTGGAGTTTGATTATGATGATGAAGAAGGCGAAGATCCGCGTGAAGCTTTGGTTCAGCAACTTTTAGAATATCGAAAATATAAGTATGCGGCGACTGTTTTGTCAGAAAAGGAACAAGAGCGTAGTTTGTTTTATACGAAAGCGCCAATGGATCTGACTGATTATGAAGAAGAAATTCTGCCGCTGCCCAAAAATCAATTGAATACGATTGACCTTTTTTTGGCGTTACATGATGTTTTACAACGTAAGAAACGAAACCAGACGATTGAGACGACGGTTTCTGCTGAAACGATTACTGTCGATCAAAAGGTAAATGAAATTAGTCAACGATTAGTAAGATTATCTGAGAATGAAGGCTTATCATTGGAGTCTTTTTTTGTGGATTATACGAAGGACGAAATGATTACAACCTTCATGGCATTGTTAGAATTAATGAAAAAAGGTCAAGCTTTGGCAATTCAGAAAGAGACCTGTGCACCAATCTTGATTTTTAAAGGAGTCATTATATGAATCAATTGAGTCAAATCGAGGCTATGCTTTTTGTGGTAGGTGAAGAAGGGATTAGTTTGGAAGAATTATCCTTTACGCTGAGACGCCCAATGCCGGAGATTTATCAGAGTATTAATAATTTAAAGGAATCTTATGAGAAGGATGAAAATTCAGCATTGACTCTTTTAGAAGTAGGAAACCATTTTGTTTTGAGTACTAAAAAGGAGTTTGCCCCCTTACTAAAGGAATTTGCTCGTTCTCCTATGGCTAACCGTTTAAGTCAGGCAGCACTTGAAACGCTCTCTATCATAGCTTACAAACAGCCTGTGACGCGATCTGAGATTGATGAATTACGAGGAGTTCAATCAAGTGGAGCTGTTCAGACATTAGTGGCTCGACAATTAATTGAGGAAAAGGGGCGCGTTGATGGTCCGGGCCGTGCAATTTTGTATGGAACTAGTAATTATTTTATGGATTACTTTGGACTGAAGGATTTAGAAGAGTTGCCAGATGTTCAAAAAATGGAAGAAGATTTAGCGGATGAAGACGAATCATTAGATTTGTTTTACGATCGATTTAAAGAAGAGGATGGTCAATAAATGGAGAGATTACAAAAAGTTATCGCGCAAGCGGGAATCGCGTCGCGACGCAAATCCGAAGAGTATATCACTGGTGGAAGAGTAAAAGTGAATGGTGAACTCGTAAAAGAGTTAGGGACAAAAGTTGGCAAGAAAGATATCGTAGAAGTTGATGGTGTCCCCATCTATCAAGAAGAACCTGTGCACTATCTCTTTTATAAACCACGCGGTGTGATCTCAGCAGTTTCTGATGACAAAAATCGTAAAGTTGTGACAGATTATTTTACGGCGGTTTCTGAACGAATTTATCCAGTAGGGAGATTGGATTATGATACGTCCGGTATTCTGATTTTGACAAATGATGGTGATTTTTCACAACGATTAGCCCATCCGAAACATCAAATCGACAAGGTTTATGTTGCAAAAGTTAAAGGTTATGCGGAAAAAAGAAATCTTTTACCCTTAACAAGAGGAATTAGAATTGAGGGTAAAAAGACTGCGCCCGCGCGGTTTGAAATTCTTTCGACGGACAAGAAGGCTGAGACAAGTATTGTTGAGTTAACTATTCACGAAGGCCGCAATCATCAAGTGAAAAACATGTTGGCGGCGGTTGGACTGCCTGTTCAAAAATTGAAGCGAGAACGTTACGGGGATTTGACTTTACAAGGTCTGCGTCCAGGTGAATACCGACGTCTGAACTCAAAAGAGATCAACGGTTTGCTAAATCAATCTAGGTAGCAAAATCATTTACTTGTTTTTTGATAGTAAAATTGTTATAGTAGTTTTACAATAAAAAATAATTTAAGGTTCGTCTTCAGGGGCAGGGTGAGAATCCCGACCGGCGGTGATAGTCCGCGAACTGCGTAAGCAGCCGAATCGGTGTAATTCCGATACCGACAGTACAGTCTGGATAAAGAAGATAGAGCTTATTTGAGTGAGACTATATTCAAGTAACTCTATGCTTTTTCTGAAGCATAGAGTTTTTTTGTGGAAAAGTTTAATTCAAATAGTTCGATGAAGATGATTCCGAAACGGAGGATTTCAGATGAAGAACTTACGATTACAAAAAATGACAGCAGTAGCAGTGGCCGCGGCAATGGGATTGATTTTACAATTTATCGCTTTTCCGATTGTCCCAATGTTTCCCTTTTTAAAATTGGATTTTAGCGATATTCCAGTTCTGATCAACATGTTTATCTTTGGACCGTTGACAGGAGTAGCAACTGCTTTTATACGTTCATTGTTACATCTAACTATGAGCGGCTTTTCTCTAGATAATATGATCGGAGATTTTGCCAGCTTTTTTGCCTCAACTTTATATACCCTGCCAATTTTTCTACTATTTAGAAAAAGGACGGCTTCAAAACGAGTCTTGGGCCTTGGGTTAGGCATTTTGGCAATGACACTATTTATGAGTGTGGCGAATTACTTTGTTATCACACCTCTTTATTTGAAGGCTTTTGGTCTTTCGGCCGGACAAATGTTAGGTATGGGATTAGGACGTTACATTTTGGTTGGAATTGTACCTTTTAATATTCTTAAAGGAATAATAGTTAGTGTTGTTTTCTTAGTTTTACATGCTAAGTTGCTACCGTGGTTATCGAAAAAGACAATGACCTCTCAGCATCATTCAATTTAATAATCAAAAAATCTCAGACAAAACGTCTGAGATTTTTTTTGTTCATGTATGTTATTATGAGTTTTGAAACAATATAGCATGAGAGGGGCACCGTTTTGCCGCCTGGATAACTTCCGGCTGCTGTTCTATGGGAATAAATTCATGAATTGCATCTGGTTCTCCCACGAAAAGAACAAGCCCATCATCTGTATAATCAAAAATTTCTGGCGCAATCGTTTGGCATAAACCACAAGCGATACAACGTTCAGGAATGATTTCGCATTTCATTTTTTCACCTACCACAGGAGATTTTACTATGACTTTTTTTATTTTAACGTTATTTCAGACTGGCTACAAGTTAAGAACCTCAACTTTATATCATTTATTAGTAGGAAAAAGAACCAGTTCGGTCTTACTTCATGGTTTCTTTTTTAAAAATTTGGCTTATTTGGGTTCGCTACCTAATCTGAAAGAAGATACCTTCCAAAAGGAGCTGCAACGATTAGTTAACAATCAACTAATTGCGGTTGAAGACGGTTTTGGTGAATTAACCACAAGAGGTAAAGAATTACTGGAAGAAGATTCTTTCGACTTGAGTGGTTTAAATAATTTGCGCTTCGGTCGAACGCGAGAAGACTCTTGGCAAATGATTCTTTTTGCTGTACAAGTCGTTAGTTATCTTTCATTTGGTGAGAAAAACTATCTTCCTATTGAGAATCGTCCCTACTCTTTACAACAAGTTAAAAAGTGGCTTGCACAGGCAGAGTCAGATTTAGTAGTGCGATTTCAACACGAATTAACGACTATTCTTCAGCGATTACCGGATGAAACGGCTGATTTTTTAGCTAATCAATTTTCCGGTCTTGGTTTTCAAGGAAAAATCACTTTTCAATTATTGCTAGAAAAATGGCAGACAGAGCCGTGGAACATACTTTATCGACAAAACGCGATTGATCTGTTTTTAGCGCAAGTTGAAGGTGAGCAATTGTCAGAGTTATTGTTTGCCTTAGATCAACAAAATATCAATCAAAGTATGCTAAAGACAAAAGAATTCTTTTTAGCTGGTAAAACTGTGAGCGAAATTATGAACTTACGTCATTTAAAACAAGGGACAATCAATGATCATTTTATCGAGTGGGCACTAATGGATAAAACTTTTCCATTTACAAGATTTGACCCAATCGATTTTGATGATCTTGATGAAAATCAAGTAGTCAATGCACACTATCAGGATTACGAGACCCCTTATTTAAATTTTCGGCTGTCACAAATCTATTATTTGAGGAAAAAGCAATGGAATTAACAGAGTTGTTAAAAACAAAATTTAATTATGATCGCTTCCGTCCCGGACAACAAGAGATTATTGAGACTCTTTTATCTGGTAAATCTGTACTTGGAATGCTTCCGACAGGAACTGGCAAGTCTTTGTGTTATCAATTACCAGGATATCTGCTTGAGGGAACGGTAATCGTGATTTCCCCTCTGATTTCATTGATGGAAGACCAAGTAACGCAATTGCAGCGTCTCGGAGAAAAACGTGCTGTCGCCTTAAATAGCTTACTTTCATCTTGGGAAAAACAATGGATTTTGAGTGAAGCACATAAATACAAATTTATTTTTATGAGTCCAGAAATGTTCTTAGCACTTCACGTTCAAAAAACGCTACAGGCGATGAGGGTTTCTTTGGTTGTGGTTGATGAGGCCCATTGTATTTCACAATGGGGAATTGATTTTAGACCAGAATACCTGAAACTTGCTGATGGAATAAAATCCATAGGAGATTCATTGGTGTTGGCATTGACAGCAACGGCTACTAAAACGGTTCGGGAAGATATTCAGCGATTGCTCTTTGATCATGCAGTACCGGAGGTGATCTATTCTGTTGACCGACCGAATATAAGTTTTTTTGTTTATCAAGAAGATAAATACAAGAGATTACAGAAATTACTCGGCTCCTTGGACGGCTCGGGAATTATTTATTGTGCCACCAGAAAAAAAGTCGAAGAGCTCTATGAGGCACTTAAGCAAAATTATGCAATCGCGTATTATCATGGCGGACTTAGCGGGCAAGAAAGACGAATGTTGCAGCAACAGTTTTTATCAGGAGATTTACAGTTGCTAATTGCAACGAATGCTTTTGGAATGGGGATAAATAAAGAAAATATTCGTTTCGTCATCCACTACGATCTACCAGACTCACCAGAAAACTATTTGCAAGAAGTTGGACGTGCTGGAAGAGACGGAAATCCAAGCCAGGCAATTTTACTCTACGAAGAGGGCGACGAACATATTCATCATTTTTTGCAAGAACAAACCAATCAATCGAAGAAATTATTTGAAATTAAGCAAAAAATTGACGGTCTCGTTTTTGAAGATCCATTAATCAAAAAATGGGAACAGTTTTTTCCTAATGATGAATCACACTTGTTAGACTTGTTAAGTCAGCGAGGAACGACAAAAAAGGTTCAGTTGCAAAAAATGCTTGACTATATAACTACATCACAATGTCGACGTAAATTTCTGGTCGCCTATTTTGGTGAAACCTTACCTGAAAAGAATCCAAACTGTTGTGATAATGACGGGGCTATTTTGCCAGAAAAAAAAGGTGAGCGAGAAATTGTCACAGATGTTTTACCGTGGGAAAAAATAATTCAAAAAATTTTTAAAAATGTAGAGAAAGATTGAAAATCGACACCACATTTTCAAGAGCTATGGTATAATACATGGCGATAGCATTTAGGAGGTTAGAGAAATTGAGTAGAAAAGATCGCTATAACGATACGAACAATGAACCGTGGGATCAACATATTTACGAATCTGATGGTGAAGAAGAGTCTTATTCACGCAGCCAGTCTCGCCGTAGTGGTGGTGGAAATAAAGGCGGCGGAAATACGAAATTCTTGACGATTCTAGTCGCGTTATTGTTAGCCCTTATTTTGATTCCGGCTGGTGCTTTTTTCTGGATCACTCGTGGAAATGATAAGCCAGCAGCCTCTCCTGAGAGTACAACGCAGGTATCAAAGGTATCCTCAACAGAAAAAATAAGTACCAAAGAAAGCAGTACTGAAGAAAGTACGACTTCTACAGAATCAGAAGCCAATCAGCAATCGCAACAACAAGCTCAGCAGGCTGCGCAAGAACAACAACAGCAAGCTGATCAGCAGGCAGCAGCGCAACAACAGCAACAGCAGCAGGCACAACAAGAACAGCAGCAAAATCAAAATAATACACAAAGTGATGCAAATGCTCAGTATGGTACAGTTCAATCAGGTGAGGGTCCACAGCAAATAGCTGGACGCTACGGTTTGAGTGTAGATGAATTTTTAAAACTAAATGGTATGGATAGAAGTAATTTCTATTTTGATCCAGGTCAACAAGTACGTGTTAAATAAATTGAATACTCTGCCGTAATCGTTTAGCGATTACGGCTTATTTATTGAAAAGAGGCAGGATATGGATAAAATTTCAATTGCAATCGATGGCCCCGCATCATCTGGGAAGAGCACAGTGGCTAAAATTTTGGCAAACAGTTTCAACTTTGTCTACGTCGATACAGGTGCGATGTATCGTGCCATTACTTTTTTAGCAATTAAGCATCAAGTAGCTTTCTCAGATGAGGAGGCATTAGCTGAATTAACAAAAAGATATCCCATCAATTTCCAGCAGTCTGTACATGGACAACTAGTATTTGCGGATGGTGAAGATATCACCCAAGCGATTCGTCAACCCGATGTGACAGCAGCAGTTTCTGAAGTTTCCGCTCATCGAAAGGTTCGTGAAGAGCTGGTAGAAGCCCAACGTCAGTTAGCGCAACTTGGTGGAATCGTAATGGATGGTCGTGATATTGGAACGACTGTTTTACCACAAGCGGAGGTTAAGATCTTTTTGGTTGCAAGCGTAGAGGAGCGAGCGCAGCGACGCTACAAAGAGAACCAAGAAAAAGGGATTGAAATGGATTATGAAATGATCAAGGAAGCCATTGCGAAACGTGATTACTTGGATTCACATCGAGAAGTTTCGCCGCTTGTTCAAGCAGCAGATGCCGAATTGGTCGACACGACTGGAATGACGATTGAACAGGTAGTAACGAAGATTAAAGAGGTCATCAGCTCAAAAGGTTTCTGATTTTTAGACAAAAACGATAAATAAAGCGAATTTCTTCCGAATTTTTAGAAAAAAAGAAGAAATCGCTTTATTTTTCATGTGGATTATTCTAAAATAGAACATGTAGTGTATTTTACGCAGAATTGTTGGTAAGGAGGACAAACGACATGACAGATTTAGAACAAAATTCGATGGACAACGAAAATGTTTCCATGGAAGCAGCAATGGAAAGTGTGCATGAAGTTCAAGTTGGCGATATTGTTAAAGGTGAGGTGCTCGCCTTAGAAGATAAACAAGTTATCGTTGGTATTGAAGGTGCGGGAGTAGAAGGTGTAGTGCCTGCGAAAGAACTTTCAACATTACCTGTTGAAGATATCAATGAAGAAGTCAAGGTTGGCGATATTCTTGATTTAGTCGTTATCTCTTCTATCGGAAAAGACAAAGAAAATGGTAGTTATCTCCTTTCTAAACGTCGCTTAGATGCGAAAAAAGTTTGGGAAGATATCGAAAAAGAATTCCATGACGGAAAAATTATCGAAGCACCTGTAACTAGCAGCGTCAAAGGTGGTTTAGTTGTTGATGTCGGTGTACGTGGCTTTGTACCAGCTTCAATGATTGATGATCATTTCGTTGATGATTTTTCAACTTATACTGGAAAAACATTAAAATTCAAGATTATTGAAATTGAACCTTCTGAGAATCGTTTAATTTTATCTCATAAGGCAGTTGTCGAGGCTGAAAAAGCCGAGAAGAAGAAAGAAATTTTGGCGGACCTATATGAAGGCCAAGTAATCAAAGGCCAAGTGGCTCGCTTGACTGATTTTGGAGCTTTTATTGATCTAGGCGGCATTGATGGTTTGGTCCATGTGTCAGAGATTTCTCATAGTCACGTAGCAAAACCGTCTGACGTATTAAACGTTGGCGATGAAGTAGAAGTTCAAGTTCTTTCGGTTGATCCAGAAAAAGAACGTATTTCGTTATCGATCAAAGCAAACTTGCCTGGACCATGGACAGATATTGAAGAAAAAGCAGCGCCGGGTTCAGTACTTGAGGGAACGGTGAAACGTTTGACCAGTTTTGGTGCATTTGTTGAAATCTTCCCGGGTGTAGAAGGCTTAGTGCATATTTCTCAAATCTCTCACAAACATATCGCAACGCCTCATGAAGTTTTACATGAAGGTGATCAAGTTCAAGTGAAAGTTTTAGAAGTACACCCTGAAGATCATCGTGTTGCTCTTTCAATCAAAGCGTTGGAAGAGAAACCTGAGGAAGCTAAAGCAGAGCCTGTTGAAGAAGAATCCTATGAATTACCAGAAGAAAACACTGGATTCACTATGGGCGATATCTTAGGTGATGCTTTGAGTGATGATTCAGAAGATAAAGAATAGTAGGGAATCTTAAAGGCGTGCTATTTGCACGCCTTTTCTTAATTTAATAGATGAAAATGGCTCCTTCTCTTGCAAGAAGGAGCTTTCTTCGTTAAACTAAGGAGAATTTGAAAAAAAGCTAGCTGTTAGTTCCATTTTTCACTTTAATAGGATGAATGGAATAGTATATAATCGAATCTGAAAATAAGTTTTATAGAAATTTATTACATTAATTTGAGAGTGTCCAACTGTATTTACTCAACATTATTTCAAAGTCAGTTGATTCGTAATATTTAGTTGGATGTTATACGCTGTGAGCACAAATTTATTTTTTCTTTTGGGATAAAGTAAATATATTAAAAGGAACGAGGAATTAAGATATGTCAAATCCTACAATTGCAATTGTCGGACGTCCAAATGTTGGTAAATCAACACTGTTTAATCGAATCGCTGGAGAACGTATTTCGATCGTTGAAGATACCCCCGGTGTCACTCGTGATCGGATCTATGCGAAAGGTGAATGGTTAGATCATGAATTTTCAATAATTGATACCGGCGGAATCGATATTGGTGATGAGCCATTTATGGAACAGATTAAACAACAAGCACAAATAGCTATTGATGAGGCTGATGTTATTCTATTAGTGGCAAGTGGAAAAGAAGGTGTCACTGATGCCGATGAAGCCGTTGCAAAAATATTATACAGAAGTAAAAAGCCAATTATTCTGATGGTCAACAAAGTAGATAATCCTGAGATGCGTAACGATATTTATGAATTCTATTCATTAGGATTAGGAGAACCTTACCCTGTTTCAGGCAGCCATGGACTTGGCTTGGGAGATGTGCTAGATGAGGCTGTCAAACATTTTCCAGAAGATAGTGAAGAGGAGGAAGATCCGTCAATCAAATTTAGTTTGATCGGACGTCCAAATGTTGGAAAGTCTTCTTTAATCAATGCTATTTTAGGTGAAGATCGAGTAATTGTTTCTGATATTGAAGGGACGACTCGTGATGCAATTGATACAAAATTTGTTGGTCAAAATGGGCAAGAGTTTACTATGATCGATACAGCTGGTATGCGTAAACGGGGAAAAGTTTATGAGAACACTGAGAAGTATTCCGTAATGCGCGCTATGCGGGCGATTGATCGTTCAGATGTTGTTTTAGTTGTCTTAAATGGTGAGGAAGGCATTCGCGAGCAAGATAAACGCATTGCTGGATATGCTCATGAAGCAGGTCGTGGTGTAATCATTGTGGTTAATAAATGGGATCTAGTAAAAAAAGATACCAATACCATGAAAGAATTTGAACAGGAGATTCGTGAGGAGTTTGCTTATTTAGATTATGCTCCAATCATTTTTGTTTCAGCAATGACTAAACAACGGTTAAATAAAGTTCCATTGATTATTGAAGAAGTCAGCATGAATCAGAATCTGCGTATTCCGTCATCTGTCTTAAATGATATCATCATGGATGCGGTAGCAATCAATCCAACGCCAACTGATAAGGGCAAACGTTTGAAGATTTTCTATGCGACTCAAGTTGCGGTGAAGCCGCCAACGTTTGTTGTATTTGTTAACGAAGAAGAATTAATGCATTTTTCATATGCACGATTCTTAGAAAATCAAATTAGAAAAGCATTCGAGTTTGAGGGAACTCCGATAAAAATAATCGCTCGAAGAAGAAAATAAGGTATTTTATCATACTTTTATTTTGGTGACAACAGATTTCACTGATTGATAAAACAACCATGAATTTTATGCCATTAATCGCTAAAAAC
Source organism: Enterococcus malodoratus (assembly GCF_027659535.1). Taxonomy (NCBI): domain Bacteria; kingdom Bacillati; phylum Bacillota; class Bacilli; order Lactobacillales; family Enterococcaceae; genus Enterococcus; species Enterococcus malodoratus. The sequence continues at coordinate 81,014 of NZ_JAQDPG010000002.1, forward strand.
CTTGCTAACATAAGGTTCTTATGCTATCGTTATAACAGAATATTGACCAAATCAATATTTCTTAGCTGATGACTGGACCACTCAGTTATCAGTCGATGTTTACACATCACTACTCATTTCTCAGGAGGTGAATTCATTCATGGCAAACAAAGCAGAATTGATCGAAAAGGTTGCAGCAGCTACTGACTTAACTAAGAAAGACGCTACAGCTGCTGTCGATGCTGTATTTTCAACCATCCAAGGCGCATTAGCTGACGGTGAAAAAGTTCAGTTGATCGGCTTCGGTAACTTTGAAGTACGTGAACGTGCGGCCCGCAAAGGACGTAACCCACAAACTGGTGAAGAAATCGAAATTCCAGCAAGCAAAGTACCTGCGTTTAAACCAGGTAAAGCGCTAAAAGATGCAGTTAAATAATTTTTGCTGCTAAAACCGTTGTGACTTTAAAGTCGCAACGGTTTTTTGTTGAAAAATGAGTGTAAAAATTGCCTGTTCATTGTCTAGTATTCCTTGACTGTTATTTCATTCAATTTATAACTTATTTTTTATTTTACGAAAGGCTTTACATACGATAGAATAAAGTAGAGAACTTCATGAGGAATAGAAAGAGAGTGGAACGATGTCAAAGGAAAAATTATTTTATGTAAAAAGAAATGATTCTTGGCATTCATATGAATTTCTTGCTCAAAGACAAAATGATCCTAATTGGAGACAGGCATTTTTGGAAGCTGAGGCATTGCAAGAGCAAGAAGACAAGAAAAGAAAACGTCGTAATTTTTTAATATTAATAATATCAGTCCCGGTTCTTTTGATTGCAGTTTTAGTGGGGCTATATTTTTATGGTTCTTCTGGAGAGGAAACAGTACCAAAACGAGATGTGAGTTTGAATGACTCTTTGTCTAGTTCCACAGAAGAGACCGAGGTATCTCAGACCGTTGATACTTCCAGTGTTGGTCAAGTATTAACTACGCCTTGGGGTGAACAGGTAACTGTTCTACGTGTGCTGCCAAATGGGGAGCGTGTAATCAAAGAGGGTCCCTCACAATCGGATTTGAATAATGATGGTGTTCTGACTTTTGAAGAGCTATCACAGGTAGAAGAGGAAATGAATCGAGCAAATCAATAGCAATATCAGCAACAACAGACACCACAGCAGGGACAGAACAACCAACAGCAACAGCAAACGCCGCAACAAGGACAAAATAATCAACAGCAACAGCAGACGCCGCAACAAGAGCAGAACAATCAACAACAGCAAACACCGCAACAAGGGCAGAATGATCAACAAGGTGGATCGACTCAAAATGAGGGAAATACACCCCAAAGCCAAGGACAAAATTATTAATCGTGAGGCTTCGTTGAATCAAAAATTTGGAAATTTGAATATATTTTGATTTTTTTCTTTTTACCTAATAAAATAGTCTATTTACCTTTCGCTGTTTTGTTGCGAGAGGTTTTTTTGTAGTATAAAATAAAGAAAATGGGGTGAGTGAAATGGAAGTAACATATCGAAATAAACAAAAGGAGACACTAATTACGTATGGTGAAACCGTTAGCTCCATGATGCGCAAAAAAGATTTGGCGGATAAACAGATCCTTTTTTGCGGAAATCAACGTTATTATGATTTATATGCAGAAAAGCTACGCCAGTTCATCCCAAAAACGAGTTCACATGAGTGGTTCATTACTCCGAATAATCGTTATTGCAATACGATGGAGACGTTCCAAGAGCTGATCCGATTTTTGGATCGTTTCGGCCGACAAAAGGAGACGATTTTTATTGGGATCGGCAATGAAGGAGTTATTGAACTTTTAGGCTTCACTCATCATGTCACAAATTTTCAGGCGGAGTTGTGCTTTCTGCCCGTTTCATTACGCTCATTTGCTCAAAGTCTATCTTTTGCAGATCAAATCGTTTCTGATAAAACACTAATGACAGTTATGGAGATCGAGGAAGCTCCACAGAGTATTCTTTTCGATCATACATTAGCTGATCAGCAAACGACTGGTAAAATGGTGGATCTGCTAACCTTGATTCGTTGTGGAATCATTTGCGATTATCCATTTCTACAAAGTTTATACGGAAACTTTCCAACCCGCGAGGCACTTTTGCAGCAATCATTTTCAGCCTTTAGCGAAACTCTGATCAACTATTATCAGTTGTACAGTGAGGAACTTCGTGATTTTGGGAAACCATTTGAGAAAGCTTTTTTTCAAACAGAGAATGGTTCTTTGCTATCAAACAGCATGAAGACGATGTTCGGATTATTGTTTGAATTAGCTTGGAATGTATCTGCAAACAACCTTCATTTCAATTTTAAAAATTTTGTGATATGGTTGGTGCGATTAGGATTTCCAATTGTTATGCCAGAGGGAATTTCCATGGCTGATTATGGACAGCAAGTTATTGCTTTAGCACAGGAAAAACCGTTGGCCGAGTTGATTCAAATCGGTGAGGTCGGAATGAAAAAAGTTCCAACTCAAAAGGAATTACTTCAAACATTTGAAGTGTATCAAAAAATCGTAACAGAGATCAGGGGAGAATAGATGCCAAGTTATAGTGAAAAAATGCTAACAGCATTAAAAAATGAAGAGTTAACACAAGCGAACCTAATGTTTGAAGAGGCACTGAAAAAAGATGATCCGGAAATGTTAGCAAGTTTAGCAGAAGAACTGCAAGGATTAGGCTTTTTGGAAGAAACAAAGCGGGTCTTACAAAAATTATTAGCAGATTTTCCTGAAGAAGATGTTTTTAATCTTTCACTTGCAGAAATTGCCATAGAGAACGATGATATTGATGGTGCTTTCGAGTACTTGGAAAAAATCAAACCGGATAGCGATAATTATTTAGAGAGTTTATTAGTGACTGCTGATTTATATCAGGTTCTAGGGATTCCCGAGGTTAGTGAAGCTAAATTATTGCAAGCCAAGACGATTGCACCAGAAGAGCCATTGATTACATTTGCTTTAGCCGAGTTACATTTTTCTGCTAATCAATTAGGAGAAGCAATCAACGATTATGGGCAACTGCAGAAGCAGGGCGTTGATGAAATTGCTAATATTTCGATTGATGAAAGGATTGGATCGGCTTATAGTATGATGGGCGGCTTTGAAGAAGCGATTCCGTTTTTAGAAAGAGCGTTGGAAAATGATCGTACTTCAGATCGATTATTTCAAATAGGTTTTACTTATTATCAGTTACATGATCATCAAAAGGCAATCAATTATTTGCAAGAGTTAATTGCTCTAGATCCACAATATCAAAGCGGTTATTATTACCTTGCTGACAGTCTGAAAGAGGAAGAACTATTAGAAGAAGCGTTACTTGCCGCTGAAGAGGGTATCAAAGAAAATCCATACCAAGTAGAGTTGTTGCATTTAGCCTCCGAAATTGCTTATCGCTTACGTGATAGTAAGAAGGCGGAAGAATTGTTGCTGCAGGCGTTGGAAACAGGTGAAAAAGCCGACGAAACGCTTTTAACATTGAGTAATCTTTATCTTAATGAGGAACAGCCAGATAAAACGATTGAAATGATCAGCCAGATGGATGAGGAAGATAATCCATATGCTGCATGGAACTTGGCACTGGCGTATAATGAATTGGAAGATTTTGGTGCGGCACGGACGTATTACAAGCAAGCATTTGAAAATCTATCTCATGAGCCAGATTTCTTAAAAGCATATGGACTCTTTTTACGCGAAGACGGTCAATTGGAAACCGCAAGAGAGGTTTTAACAAACTATTTGCAGCTTGAACCAGGAGATCTAGAAGTACAGTCATTACTAGAAGATTAGAGAGGTGAGAAAAATGATCGATGTTGGTGAAAAACGTGAGTTTCTCGTTTGGTTGATCAATAATGTGAGCTTTCAACGACGAGAAGTGATTTGGATCTTAAACTATCTAATTAATCATGAAGCAATTTTACGGAATGTTCATATTGTGGAACAGGCCATGGCAACGAATCGAGGTTTGGTCTTTCGGGATATCTCGCAACGTGAAGATCCGATGATGTTTTCGGTAGAGGGGCATCAGTTTTCCAATAGTGATCAGATTTTTCATGAGATTCGTCTACATTGGCAGCAGCCTTTATATTTAGAATGCGTCTTTCCTAATTCTTGGCAGAATGCACAGTATCTATCGGTTTTAGAAGACAACCCTGCGCTTTCTTGGAATGATAATGTCAGTGAAGAGATCGTTTCTGAAGTTGAAAACTTCTTAAAACACCAAGAACAAGAAGCACAAGTTGATTTATTAAAAAAACAAATTGATATGGCTTTGGAGGATGGCGACAAAGAAGCTTTTCTGATTTTGTCTGATGAATTGAATCGGCTAAAATTGACTTTACACGAATAAAAAACTAGCACAGACGTGGATTACACGGTCTGTGCTAGTTTTTTTATTCACCTCGTTTTAAGGTGAATCTACGTCGTTGCGGTTTTAAATAGGTAAAGCCTTCGCCTTCTACGTCGTGAACATTGCTGATTAATATGAATGCTTTTTCATCAACAGAATGAATGATCTTTTTCACTTCATTAATTTCTTGTTGTGAAACTACGATATAAACGATCCGTTTTAATTCTGAAGAGAAACCACCTTCGCCGTGGAGATATGTGACACCGCGTTCCAAATGGGCCATTAATAACTCGGCGATCACATTGCTTTCATTGGAAATAATCATCACGCCTTTGGCGGCATAACCACCAGATGAAAGGACATCGACCACTTTGCTGAAAACAAAGGATACGATCAGGGTGTACATCATCCGCTTTAAATCAAGATAAGTCAGTGAACAAATCAAAACAATAATATCAAAAACCAATAGTGATTTTCCCATCGTGAAGCCAAATCTTTGCTCCAGAATCCGCGCAATAACGTCTGCCCCACCAGTCGTTCCACCATTCCGATAAACTAATCCGCTACCAAATCCAGCGAATAGTCCCGCTAAAATAGAGACGATAAACAAGTCGTGATCTAAATTGATCTGTAAGGGAATTCTTTGCCAAATCCATAAAAAGACTGACAAACAAACAGTCCCTAAAATTGTATAGTAGAAGGAACGTTTTCCTAGAATTTTTCCACCGATTAAAATCAATGGAATATTAATAATCAAAGTGGTATATGCAGGATCAATCCCAACAAGTGCTCGAATAATCAAAGTGATACCAGTGACGCCGCCTTCTGCCAAATGATTTGCAATATTCAAGTAGACTAGACCAAATGCATAAATAGCAGTTCCCACCACAATAAAAATAATTTCTTTGATCCGTGTAGTCATAGTCGTTTCCATACGACACCTCCTAATTTGATTGAATGTATTTCCATGAAAAAATTGACTGATTTGAATGCTGAATGTCATTCAAACAAGCCATTCATTTTCTTTTATGCCGAACTGTAAAAATAAAAAGTTGAAATAGTATCTCAAAATTCGTCCTCAATCAACATAGCATGAAAATCAGATTGTTACAACAACATGATAGGAAACAAATCTGTTTTTTGATAAGATAGGTTTGAGGTGGTTTGATGAATGAAAAGACAATGAAAATCATGCAACAAGAAGTTGATGATTATATCCAGCAATTCAAAACGGGTTATTTTTCACCATTAGGACAAATGGCTCGATTAACAGAAGAAGTTGGGGAGTTGGCACGAGAGGTCAACCATCATTATGGTGAAAAAGCAAAAAAAGATTCGGAACAACCGAAAACGGTACAAGAAGAGTTAGGCGATGTCCTATTTGTTACAATTATCATGGCAAATTCTCTCGATATTGATTTAACAGAAGCATTTAATCGTAATATGGAAAAATTCAATCAACGAGATCGTTTTCGATTTGAACGTAAAGACGGTATGACAGAAGGTGATATTCAATGAGATTAGAAGCGTTTCCTTTAGAATTTCAAGGGGCCATGCCTATTTTGCGGAAATTGCAAACAGCTGGATATGAGGCGTATTATGTTGGCGGGAGTGTCCGTGATATTTTACTGAACAAGCCAATTCATGATGTGGATATCGCAACGAGTGCTTTTCCAGCGGAAGTGAAAGAATTATTTCATCGCACAATAGATGTTGGCATTGATCATGGCACGGTGATGGTGATCACTAAAGAGGCTACTTATGAAGTAACTACTTTTCGGACAGAATCAACATATCAAGATTATCGTCGCCCTGATCATGTAGAATTTGTGCGCTCGTTGAAGGAAGATCTAAAACGTCGGGATTTTACAATTAATGCATTAGCTGTTGGAATCGACGGTACCGTGATAGACCTTTTTGATGGATTAGAAGATTTGCGAAATAAAGTTTTACGTGCTGTAGGAAATCCGCATGAAAGATTCCATGAAGATGCATTGCGTATGATGCGTGCATTGCGATTTGTTAGTCACCTAGGGTTTACTTTGGAACCGAATACTTTTGAAGCAATTCAAGAATACCATTCTCTATTGGCCAAAATTTCGGTGGAGCGAATTAATGTGGAATTTGTAAAACTGATGATGGGGTCTTTTCGTGAGGCTGGATTGCGTTCTTTTGTGGAATCAGAGTGTTATATTTATTGCCCTGGTTTACGAAACTATGGAGAAGCATTATTAAATTTCTCGGAACTTCGTGGGCCTGCCATTCCGACTGAACGTCAAGCTTGGACATTATTGATGGTTATGCTTGATATGAATATTACGAATATTCGTCATTTCATGAAAGAGTGGAAATGCTCAAATCAATTAATTCGAGAAGTCACTCAAATGGTACCGGCGCTGCAATTTCGTTTAAAATATGAATGGGATAACTGGACCCTGTATCAGCTAGGTCGTGAGTTGGCGCTGTCTGTTGAATACTTATTGTATTATTTTGATCGTGAACCAAATTTGGCTAAAATTCGTTTGTTGTATCAGTACTTACCAATCTATTCACTAAAGGACCTTGCTTTGAAAGGTAATGAGGTGATGGAACACTTTGATTACCCACGTGGTCCATGGATTAGTATGACGCTAAACGTTTTAGAGCAAGAAGTAGTAGAAGGTAAATTGGATAATAATAAAGAAGAACTTTTAGTTTTTGCTGAAGAATTTTTAAAAAAGGAGATGTCATGAAAAAAATTACGAAGCAGTATAAAGTCAGTGAGGATCAAACAGCTTTAGCGATGGGTTCTGGTGATTTGGATGTTTTGGCAACACCAGCTTTGGTGGCAATGATGGAAAATTGTGCCAAAATTCTATTAGCACCTGAACTTAGCTCTGTTCAAACCAGCGTTGGCTACAAAATGGATCTAAAGCATCTAGTTCCGACGGCTGTTGGTTCGACAGTAAAGGTTGATGCAGAGATACTCGAGGTTGATGGTAAAAAAATTTCTTATTCCATAAAAGCCTTTGATGATGATCAAGTGATCGGCGAAGCAGTTCATCAACGAGTAATTGTTGAAACAGCAGCTTTTCTGAAAAAATTGAAGTAGAAGCACAACATGTGACCGTTTACTCAAGGTGTGCTACACTTAATTTTAGATCAGTAGTGAGGAGAATGTAGAATGGCAAGAGAAATGACAGCACTAAAATTCTATTTTCGTAATGGCGAAACCTGGACAATCGATCGTCGTTACATTGGCGATTTGTGGATTAAGCAAATTACAACAAGTTTTGGAAGAATTCATGGCAGCGAGTTTGTAGAGATTCACCCTTGTGCCGGATTTAAAATCGAGATTTATCAAGAGGGCGATCATGTTCAAACGACAGATATTAATTTAGGCGGTTTAGAGTTAGGAATGTTTGAACGGGCACGCAAATTTGAAGATATTGAACGGATGGAAATTATTTTCCGTGCAGGACATCCAGATTCTGTTTATTTCCCTTATAAAGATAAAGACAACGAAGGCTTGGACAATATTTATCAATCAACGAAGGTTTCTGAAAAGACAAAAAGTTTATATATCGTGATTGATCCAACGAAAAATGTCGATGATGTGTACGGTGATCAATTTTAGTCAACGATTTAACAGGTATCCAATAGGATGCCTGTTTTTTTGTAATAAATATTTTGAAGGAGGCAATTATTTAAAGAAAATCTTAAGGTACCTGATTAAAACGACTGCTCCTCTTGATTAATTCTTCAGGTACCTGTATTATAAGTGTGTAAGGTACCTGAATAAAAAGGAGAAATGATCTATGGAAAATCAAATGAATGAACAATTTATGAAGCTTCAACATGACTTACGTCGTTACTATCATCGTCAAATGGCAAAAAATCAAGGGTTTGGTCCACATCGTGGGCAAGGGCGTGTTCTGGCATTGCTAAAAATGAATCCTGAGATAAGCCAAAAAGATTTAACCTTTGTCTTGGGAATGCGGCCACAATCTGTTGGAGAATTATTACAAAAACTTGAAGATAAGGAAATGATTACCCGTGAAGCTTCAGAAGCAGATCGTCGGATTATGATTATTCGCTTAACGGAACTTGGTGAAAAGGAAGCAGAAAAAATATCTGACACACCAGATTTTGGCGAAGAATTATTTGCTGATTTCACAGATGATGAAAAGGCTGAATGGTCACGTCTAGTTGAAAAAATTAGTGAAACGCTGAAAAATCAATTAGGAGAAGATGACTCTGAAGAATTTTTCGGTGGCGGTAGAGGCTTTGGTGGACCTCGACCTCCTCATGATCATAAAGGTCATGGTTTCAAAGGACATCATGGAATGGAGCCTGGGTACTCACACCACTATGGAGAATTCAATAGATTTAACTGGTAATTTAAAAGCCGTAAAGGAAAAATTTCCTTTACGGCTTTTTTTTGATACAATGACGTAGAGAAATTTGAGGATGGTTCAAGATGAAAGAATTGAAAGTTACAGAACTTTATAAAACATTTGGTGATAAAACATTATTTGATCGTATTTCCTTTTTAATTCATGAAAAGGATCGGATTGGCTTGATTGGGGTCAATGGTACTGGGAAATCTAGCTTGCTTACTATTTTAGCTGGTCAAGATAGCGGTGATGGAGATGTTTCTGCAATTGAGAAGGCTAGTGATTATCGAATTGGCTATTTGGCACAAGAACAGATTTTCTCTGCAGATTTATTGGTTTTGGACGCAGTATTTCAAGGAGATAATCCATTAATGCAGACAGTACGTAACTACGAGAAGGCCTTATTAGAGTTGTCGAATGATAATAATGCAGAATCACAACGGCGGTTTACGGTAGCTGAGGAAGCGATGAATAAACAAGACGCCTGGACGGCTGATAGCGAGGCTAAGGCAATTTTAAATAAATTAGGAATCGATACGCTGGATAAAAGAATCGATGAGCTTTCCGGTGGACAAATTAAGCGTGTGGCATTAGCACAAGTATTGATTGATGCACCAGATTTATTATTATTGGATGAACCAACGAACCATTTGGATTACGATGCAATTCAATGGTTAGAAAGCTATTTGAAAAGTTATACAGGCTCACTATTAATGGTCACTCATGATCGCTATTTTTTGGATCGAGTAACCAATCGTATTTTTGAACTTTCTTTTGGAAAATTATATGAATATCAAGGAAATTATGAAGCCTATTTAGTTGAAAAAGCTGAGCGAGATCGTATTGCTGGCGAGCAAGAGGGGAAAAGAAAACAACTCTATAAACAAGAGTTGGCCTGGATGCGAGCTGGAGCTAAGGCTCGAACGACTAAACAACAAGCACGAATCAATCGTTTTGAGGATTTAAAAGATAATCTTCACCAAGTCAAAACGGATGGTCAGTTGGAGATGAACATTGCTACAACTCGTCTAGGGAAAAAGGTTTTGGAGCTTAAGCAAGCCAGCTACGCGATTGCAGGAAAAACTATTTTAGAAAATTTTGATCTTCTAGTTCAGTCAAAAGAACGTTTAGGAATCACTGGAAAAAACGGTGCAGGAAAATCAACTTTATTGAACATTTTAGCCGGTCGACTTCCATTAGATAATGGAGTGATCGAAATGGGCGAAACAGTTCGCTTAGCTTATTATACTCAACAAAACGAAACCTTAGATCCTAACAAACGGATGATTGCATATTTGCAAGAAGCTGCCGAGGAAGTGAAGCAACGAGACGGTTCACAAATAAGTGTCGCTGAAATACTAGAACGTTTCTTGTTTCCACGCTTTATGCATGGTAGTTTGATCGGGAAATTATCTGGCGGAGAGAAGAGACGCCTTTATTTATTAAAATTACTGATTCAACAGCCTAATGTTCTTCTATTGGATGAGCCGACAAACGATTTAGACATTGCTACGTTGACAGTCTTAGAGGATTATTTACAAGAGTTTTCTGGAGCTGTGATTACCGTTTCTCATGATCGTTATTTCTTAGATAAAGTAGCGGAAAAATTATTGATTTTTGAAGGAAATGGCATGATTACTTCCTATTTTGGTTCTATCGTGGATTTCTTGGAACAACAGGCTCCAGTAAAAGAAGAAAAAGTTAGTAAAGTGAAGCCGCAGCCAAAGGAACGAAAGAAAAAACTTTCATATAAAGAACAAAAAGAGTGGGAAACTATTGAGGATGATATTGCCTTGTTAGAGAAGAACATCGATGAGCTGACAGAAGCGATGAACCATCAAGGAGACGATTTTACGAAACTGCAAGATTTGCAAAAAGAAATTGATCAAACTGAACAATCATTAGAAGAAAAAATGTCTCGTTGGGAATATTTAAGCGAGCTTATTGAGGATAATTAATTTAGACTATTATTTGACAAGTATAGAAAACATTATTCTTTTGTTGATTGAAAACAAGTGAATGAATATGAACGAGGAGGAATGGCATGCTTATAGCGATTTGGGCGCAAGACAAAAATGGTTTAATTGGTAAAAACAATCGACTGCCTTGGCATTTACCAAATGATTTACGCTTTTTTAAAGAGGCAACGACCAATCATACTTTAGTGATGGGAAGAAAAACATTTGAAGGAATGGGCGGGCGTCCATTACCGAACCGTCAAACGATTGTATTAACCCGAGACTCAGGATATCAAGCGTCGAATGTCTTAGTTATGCATTCTTTAGAAGAAGTGATTGATTACGATAAGAATAATGGCGGAGAGACTTTCATTGCTGGAGGGGCCGCAATTTATACGGAGTTTTTGCCATACTGTGAAAAAATATATCGAACGTTTATTGAGGCCAGTTTTGAAGGGGATGCCTATTTTCCTTTGATGCTTTGGAATAAGTGGCAGTTAACTGAGCGAAAACAGGGTCAGAGAGATGAAAAAAATCCTTATCGTTATTATTTTGAAACATATGAAAGAGCCGGGTCCTAGTGACACGGTTTTTTCAAGATTTATAAAGAAATAGTTTCAAGAATGATTTATTTCATCAGTTTTGATATACTGAAATTAATTTGAAACTAGGTATGGAAAGAAGGATCAGAATGCCAAATGTCAAAATTGTAACCGACTCTTCCTGTACGATTGAAAAATCAGTGCGAGATGAATTAAATATTACGGTTATCCCATTATCTGTGATGATCGATGATGTTGTTTATCCTGATGATGATGAGTTGACCGGAGAGAGATTTATGGAGATGATGGCACAGGCCAAAAATCTACCAAAAACGAGCCAACCGCCAATAGGATATTTTGCAGAGCTTTATGATGAGCTAGGAAAAGATGGAAGTCCAATTGTTTCGATCCACATGTCTCATACATTAAGTGGTACAGCAGAAGCCGCTCGGCAAGCTACGTTTTTAAGCAGCAGTGATGTAACAGTAATTGACTGCGGATTTATTGATCAATCGCAAGCCTTTCAAGTCATTGAAGCTGCAAAATTGGCTCAATCAGGAGCTACTCTTGATGAAGTATTATTAGGTGTAGAGCGAGTAAAAGATCACAGCAAATTGTTTATCGGGATCTCTTCACTTGATAATTTGGCTAAAGGTGGACGCATTAGTAGAGTAGCAGGAGTAATTTCCAGTGTACTTAATATGCGTGTAGTAATGGAACTCGAAAATGGAGAGCTTTTGCCAATCACTAAAGGTCGTGGAAAGAAAACTTTCAGTAAATGGTTTTCTTCATTCATAGATGAGGTATCAAAGGTTAATGTGAAGCAAATAGGAATTTCTTACGCTGGTAAGCTGGATTTTATTGATGAAGCGAAACAAGCGTTGCAGGAAATGTTTCCCGATATGCACATTCCGGTTTTGCATACTAACCCAATCGTTGCCACACATACGGGACCTGGAGCTTTTGCGATTATGTATTACACAGATTAGTTGAACCTGCCTCTAGCAATAGAGGCCTTTTTTTACAAAGGAGTAAATGAATGAAACGATTTTCAACGATATTGATTCCACTAGCTGCGGCTGTAGCAACATTACTAATCCTTTTTCTGACAATCCCTAAAGCTGATTCACGTATTCACGTTGTTAGAGATGATAGTCAGAATTACAAGAAATCCGTTCACTTTGTAGCAGTGGGAGATTCATTGACTGAAGGGGTCGGTGATGAGACGAAACGTGGCGGATATGTGCCATTAGTCGCTGACGCTTTACAACAAAAATACGAGCTGACTTCTGTTGAGAAAGATAATTACGGTGTTTCTGGTGAACGCAGTGATCAAATTTTAAAACGGGTGAAAAAGGATTCCGACCTGAGAAATAGTTTAGCCAGTGCTGATATTATTACTATGACGGTTGGAGGCAACGATCTTTTTCAAGCGTTTCAAAAAAATCTGACTGCGAAGACTGCGAAACAATTTGATCGTTCGATTAAAAAATATGGAAAGCAAGTTCAGGATATTTTATCTGAGATGCGGGAATTGAACTCGAAAGCACCGATTTATATTGTCGGTATCTATAATCCGTATTATTTGAATTTTCCAGACATCAAAGCGATGCAGACTGTTGTTGATAATTGGAATGATGAGACAAAAGGTTTAGCCAAAGAAACGAAAAATTGCTTTTTTGTTCCAGTAAATGATTTATTATATAAAGGCATCGCAACGAAGGATAGTCAAAAAACAGGCGAAAGCTCAAGCGCTGAAGTGAAGAACAACGCGTTATATGACGAAGATAATTTTCATCCGAATAACTTAGGTTATCAATTGATGGCTACGGCGATTCAAGAAAAAATTGTGGATACAAAGGATTTATGGTTAACAAAGGAGAACAATTAATGGCAGAAAAGGAAGAAAACAAAGAAACAAAAAAAGAAGAATCTAGCAGAACGAACAAAGTGAAGAAGAAAGTCAATGGTTGGAAAATTGCTTTTCTGGTTTTGATAGGCATAATTTTAGGTGGAGTCATCTTTTCAACGGTACGAATTTTTACGGCTCGTGAAACGAATCTTCCGCCAAGTAGTGAAACAACGGTACCAAAAGGTTCTCCTGTGCTCTCAATGAATACAAATAAGAAAAAATTGAACACTGTGATGGCATACTTTTTGAATGACTTACAAAAAGGATCGGATGTTAAATATGAATTCTATTTAGAAAACCAAGCGATGCTTAAAGGTGAGTTCAAAATTTTAGGTGCCAAGGTCGATTTTTATCTTTACTTTGATCCGTATGTTATGGATAATGGCAATGTTCAATTAAAAGCTCGTGATTTGTCAATTGGTTCGTTAAACTTGCCTGTAAGTCAAGTCATGGCGACCGTTAAACGTGGTTATAAGTTTCCTAAATGGGTAGCCATTGATCCAGAAGAACAAACAATTGTTTTGAAGTTGAATGAGTTCAAATTGAATAACGGAATGTTTATCAAAGCAAATCACATCGATCTTGTCGGTGATGATATCCAATTTAGTTTATATCTACCAAAAGAAAAGAAGGCGGATGATTGATCAAAAGAAACAATGGTAATCATCGAGGTGAAAAAATGAGAAGAAGTTTTTATCATTATATTTTGACACAGCGTGGTCATAATCCCCATGATCCTGTTGAAGCATTTGCTGGATCAGTCGCAAAAGACATCATGTTTCCTAAACAATCGGAGGATTATCATGAGATTACGGATTACTTAGAATTGAGTGTCGACTATTTAGACTCGATGGATCTTTTTGATCAAGTTTGGGATAAATATTTAGAAAACAATAAATAATTAAAAAGGAAAAGTCGTGGAAAGCTTTTCCTTTTTTTTCTAGCGTGCTATCATGAAAAAAAGGGTGAAAGGAAAATGCGCCTTGCAAAAAAAAACGTTACCAGTATCGATTTTTTTAATATCGATCGTATGTACTGTCGTGATTACCGCGGTAGTAACTCATTTTATTGAACAAAAGCAAGCGATGGATAATGATTCGGTTGTTAAAATTACAAGGAACGATCTAGATGATGTCCAAGATTTGTATGATTTAATCAGCACAAATTACGTGGATAAAGTTGATAAGGAACAGTTGATTCAAGGTGCTTTAAAGGGAATGACTGAATCTCTTCAAGATCCTGAATCTGAATTTCTAACAGCAAAAGAAACCAAAGATCTAAATGCAAAAGTGGCTGGAAGTTTTGAGGGGATTGGAGCAAATCTTCAACTCGAAAATCGCTTACCAGTGATTGATCGTGTTCCTGTCAAAAATTCTCCGGCCGAAAAAGCTAAATTGAAGGCCAAGGATATTATCTTAGAAGTGGATGGTCAAAAAACACAAGATAAGTCGATTGATCAAGTGGCAAATATGATACGCGGAAAAAAAGGGACACAAGTCAAATTATTGATTCAAAGGGACAACGAGCAATTTGAAGTTTCAATTGAGCGAGATGTCGTTCCGGAGGACACCGTTAAGGGAGCTCTTGATTCGAAAGATAAGTCAATTGGTTCAATCCAAATTGACAATTTTCGTGAGACGACAGCACTAGAGTTTCGAACGATTATCGAGCAATTACGTAAAGAGGGCGCTAAATCATTTGTGATTGATTTACGTCAAAATTCGGGTGGTTTGATGGCTGAGGCGGAACGAGTTGCTAGTTATTTTCTAGAAAATGGAGATACGATTGCGCAATTTTCAAATAACAAAAAAGTCATCTCAATTGATAAAGCCGGGAAAAAAATTGACCAAGGCTTTAAGGTTAAGGAACCCACAGTATTTTTAGTGGATCAAGAGAGCTCTTATGGGGCAGAACTTTTGGCAGCAGCAGTCAAGAATAAGAACTACCCAATCATTGGTGTTAATACCTTTGGTAAAGGCAGCGTTCAGAGTATTAGTCCGATTGGAAAAGATAATTATATCCAGTTAACGATTATGAAATGGTTTGCTCCAGATGGATCATCAGTCGAGGGCAAGGGCGTTACGCCGACGATTGAGGCTGATTATCCTGAGTATGCTAAATTGCCTCCTATCTCAAAACAGTCTAACTGGCGTATTGGTGATTCTGGAGATGCAATCAAGAATATTAATACGATGCTAAAGGCACTGGGATATCCAACCGAAGGAAATTTATTCAATGAAGCGACTAGAGATGCCGTAACTGAGATTCAGACAGAGAATAATTTATCAGCAACAGGTGCGTTAGACGTTAAAACAGTAGATGTTTTACAAGAAAAAGTGTTTAAACTGGTCAAAACAAATGATGTCGCATATGCTAAAGCTATTGAGACATTGAAAAATAAGTAGTAGAGTTGAGCTCCGTTTTCTTGATAGCGAGGAGGGAAGTCATTGAAAAACTTGCTGACAAAGGGTCATTTATGGTTAGGTGTTAAATATTTGTTGATTTCCCTCTTTGTTGGTGTGGTCATCCGGGGCTTTTTATTGATCCCTGTACCCGTAACTGGAAATTCAATGGACCAAACCCTAACGCAAGGGGATATGATCTTGATGGAAAAATTTAGCAAGGTCAAACGTTTTGATGTTATCGTTTTCCAACAACCTGATGGCACGATCTATATCAAACGCGTAATAG
Organism: Enterococcus malodoratus; assembly: GCF_027659535.1. NCBI lineage: Bacteria > Bacillati > Bacillota > Bacilli > Lactobacillales > Enterococcaceae > Enterococcus > Enterococcus malodoratus. Next base: position 96,845 of record NZ_JAQDPG010000002.1, read on the forward strand.
GACTACCGGGTGATGAAATCCGTTATGAAAAGGATCAATTGTATATTAATGGTGATAAGCTTACAGAGTCCTTTCTCACGAATAATCGAAGTCATGATCATCAAGTTTCTCCATACACAACTGATTTTCAATTAAACGAATTGATCGGCGAAGGGCGGTTACCTAAAAATGAGTATTTTGTTTTAGGGGATAATCGACGAATATCAAAGGATAGCCGTTCTTTCGGTACTGTTCAGAGTAAGGACATCTTAGGTAAAGCACAAGCGGTTTACTATCCGTTAACACATATAAAAATTATTTCATAAAAGGATGGGATTCCCATCCTTTTTCTTTGTTCAAAATAAAAGAAAAAAATTGAGAAAAGTTCTCATTTTATTCAATTGCAGTTAAATTTTTATTACGTTACTCTTGAGGTAGGAAGTCGACTCCTAATCAATTATGAAGGAGAAAAAGATATGTATCATGCGCGATTTAATGGCACTCACTACGAAATAGGCAAGAGATGGGGAGAACTAATAAAAAAGAATGGTAAATGTCTGCTTGACAATATCCCTTTTGAAATAACCCAGGAGATGAGGGATTTTTCCAAAGCCTGTTTACCTTACTATGAAGATTTTTTTCCGGAAGTTATCGATGAGATAAATGGTATTGCGGATGGTCAAAAAGTTGACTCAGAATCTCTATATACCATTCTTTTTCCAATGTATGCACTTGTCAGAGTCACAAATTGTTCAAGTTTCATTGTAAAAAATGAACGAGCCTTTTTACTCGGACGAAATAGTGACTTTTTGACGGCTATCGAAAAATTATATATGAATTGTCTATATTCATTCAAAGCAACTGAATCTTACGCTTTTTCAGGAAATACGACGGCATTTGTGGAAATGGAAGATGGGATTAACCAATGGGGGTTTGCTATTGCTCTTACCTCCGTTTTCCCTGATTCGATAAAACCCGGAATGAATGTTGGTCTAATACTGAGAATGTTGCTAGAAAAATGCCGAACTGTAGCAGAAGCGATCGATTTACTTGGAAAAATTCCACGTTGTTCGGCCGGTACATTAGTAATGGCTGATTCTTCGGGGGCAGCTTATTTGGTTGAATTCACGAATGAAAAATTGGTGTATTCTTCTTTAAATGGAGATGGCTATCTATGTGCCACAAACAGCTTTCATTTACCGAAATTGAATTCTCATAAGATATCATTGGAGGATGATTGGTTTGCGGAAGAACGTTATGAAACCCTGGACAGTTTTATCTGAATGCTCATTCTCAGTCTATGGGCGTGTCAGAGGCGAAACAATTATTGGGTGGCGAGTTTGGTTTTATATGTCAATATGACCGTAAGACGGGAAAAGACACTGTTTGGTCCGCAATTTATGATTTGAAAAATGATCAAGCCTATCGTTGTGAAGGGAATCCCTCACGAAAGAAGTATAAGAAAGATACTAGATTTATCTTTAATCAATAGTAAAAATGAATACGGAAGCAATCACAGAATTCAGGGGAAAAATTTGTGATTGCTTTTTTTATATGTTAAAGAAAACTGAGTCAAGTTTATAAAAAACGTTTCGCAGAGTGGTACACACAAAAGTTAATTATGATACAATAACGTGTGGAAAAGGAATAATAAGGTACTAGAAGTAAAAGATAGTTTAGAATACCAAATAAGTGTTGATTAAATTTCGTTATTTTACAAGGTCATTGACTGATGATGTCCATTTTGTAAAACGAACTTTTACTAGTTAACCCATAAAAGCACTTTTTCTTTAAGGAGGAAATACATATATGACTATTCAATGGTTTCCAGGCCATATGGCTAAAGCAAGACGAGAAGTTTCTGAAAAACTAAAATTTGTTGACATTGTTTTTGAATTAATTGATGCTCGCTTACCCTTATCGTCACGCAATCCAATGCTAGATCAAATTGTACAACAAAAGCCACGTTTAATACTTTTGAATAAATCGGATTTGGCTGATATAAATCAAACCAATCAGTGGCTCAATTATTTTCGTGATCAGGGTCATCAAGTCCTTGCACTGACGGCCAAGGATGATAAGAGTGTAAAACAGATTGTTCCAGCTAGTAAAAAAGTATTGGCAGAGAAAATTGCCAGAGATAAAGACAGGGGAGTAAAACCAAGAGCTATTCGTGCAATGGTTTTAGGGATTCCTAATGTAGGCAAATCTACTTTACTTAATCACTTAGCCGGAAAAAAAATTGCAAGTACTGGCAATCGACCAGGGGTCACAAAAGGACAACAATGGCTTCGTTTTGGGACCCAACTAGAGCTATTGGATACGCCAGGAATCTTATGGCCTAAATTCGAGGACCCTGCTGTCGGTAAAAAATTAGCATTAACTGGTGCCATTAAAGATGATCTTTTACATTTAGATGATTTGGCTCTTTATCAGTTAGAAATTTTTTGCCGCTATTATCCAGAGCAATTAAAGGATCGTTACAAATTAACTAATGAGGACTTATTTTTGGACTTTCCAGAATTATTAATGCTAGTTTCTGAGAAACGCGGTTTTAGGGATGATTATGAGCGTGCAAGTGAAATGTTGATTCTTGAGTTACGACAAGGAAAATTGGGACGCTATACCTTGGATCGTTTTGAGGAGCTAAGTGAATGATGGAAAAATTATCGATTAGTGCTGTTAAAATGGAACTAAAAAAAATTATTTCTTCGAATGATCCTCGTTTGAAAGAATTTAGACAAGATGAGCGCAAAGGTGTACAACTAGCAATAGCTCAATGGCAAAAAAAACAAGATAGACAGGCTGCTTTGGCGGAGAAATACGAAGAGATGTCTCTTTTCGAAAAAGAAAAAAAAGAAGAGGGTTTTCGTGCAATTTGTGGCATTGACGAGGTGGGTCGTGGCCCATTAGCTGGACCGGTAGTAGCTGCTGCGGTTATCCTAAATGATGAACATACTATCTTGGGATTGAATGATTCAAAGCAGCTTTCGGTACAAAAGCGGGAGGAACTTGTTGCTGAGATTAAAAAAAATGCACGTGCAATCGGTATCGGCGAAGCCACCGCAGAAGAAATCGATCAATTGAATATTTATCAAGCTACGAAGGTTGCTATGCAACGTGCCATTGATCAGCTAGAGATTGCACCAGATTGTTTGTTAATTGATGCGATGACTTTAGATAATGGCCTGCCGCAAGAAAAAATAATTAAAGGCGATGCTAAATCTGTATCGATCGCGGCTGCAAGTATCGTAGCGAAAGTATATAGGGATGAGTGGATGACCAACTATGGTGATAAATATCCGGCATATGGCTTTGCCAAAAATGCAGGTTATGGAACCAAAGAACATTTACAAGCCATAGAAGACCAAGGGGTCTTACCTATTCATAGAAAAACTTTTGCTCCAATTAAATATAAATAAAAAATAATATCCTTCTTTTTTATGTATCTTTTTGATAAAGGACTAGAAAGAGGGATATTTTTGAAAAACAAATTTCTTTTACACTTATCATTAACTAAAGGCTTGGGCGCTTTTGGAAAGCAACGTCTCTATCAATTTGCCAAAAGACATCAATGGTGGCAATTTGATAGTTTGGAAGTACGGTTATTGGCACAAACAACAAAACCAAATGATTGGAATGAATGGACGAACGATCGTTTGCAGGAGATTGATTCCACCCATCAATACATTACCATCGAAGATGAAGATTATCCTGAAGTACTACGACATGTACCAACACCGCCAATAGTATTATTTTATAAAGGTAATTTACAGTTACTAAAACGAGAGACGTTGGCGATCGTCGGTGCTCGAGACGCAACGAATTATGGTTATCATGTTTTGCAGGAACTGATGCCGGATCTAACCAAACGAGGATTTGTTATTGTTAGTGGGTTAGCAAAAGGAATTGATAGTTTTGCTCATCAGTTTGCTATTAGTAATCAAGGAAAAACGATCGGAGTGGTTGGAACCGGTTTAGATATTTGTTATCCTAAAACAAGTGGGAACTTACAAATCGAGATGAGTCAGCACCAATTAGTCTTGAGCGAATATCCCAATGGTACGCGACCAGCAAAATTCCATTTTCCGATGCGCAATAGAATTATTGCCGGTTTGAGTACAGGTGTGTTAGTAGTAGAAGCGAAAAAGAGAAGCGGATCGTTGATTACTGCGCAGCAAGCCTTGGACTATGGTAAGGACGTTTTTGTGGTTCCAGGATCAATTTTGGATGGACGTTCTAGCGGTTGTCATCAGTTGATTCAAGACGGTGCAATTTGTGTAGAAAAAACACAAGATATTTTTGATTCATACGATTTATGGAAGAAAATTCATTAGACCTGACTTGACAAACAAAATTTGAATAGCGTATTATAGGCTACGATTTGTCAGTAGTTACCGATATATAATAGTAGAAAAAATTGAGGAGGCAAAAACATTTGGCCTATAAATACCTAGTTATCGTAGAATCTCCCGCTAAAGCAAAGACCATTGAAAAATATTTGGGAAGAAATTATAAGGTGGTTGCAAGTGTTGGGCATGTTCGTGATCTACCAAAAAGTAAGATGGGAATCGATGTTGAAAACAACTATGAACCCCATTATATTTCAATTCGCGGTAAAGGCGACGTTATCAAAAGTTTGAAACAAGCAGCGAAAAAAGCGCAAAAAGTCTATCTCGCAAGTGACCCGGATAGAGAAGGGGAAGCAATCGCTTGGCACCTTGCTTATTTATTAGGGTTAGACTTAGAAGATAAAAATCGCGTGGTCTTTAATGAAATTACCAAAGATGCGGTAAAGGCGGCCTTCAAAGAACCTCGTTCTATTGATGTCTCTTTGGTTGACGCTCAACAAGCGCGCAGAGCATTGGATCGTTTGGTTGGTTATTCGATCTCGCCAATCCTTTGGAAAAAAATTAAGAAGGGATTAAGTGCTGGACGTGTTCAATCAATTGCTCTGAAAATCATCATTGATCGTGAACAGGAAATACGTGATTTTGTACCAGAAGAATACTGGAGCATTGATGGAAACTTCAAGAAAAAGGCTAAGAAATTTAAGGCTAATTTCTGGGGAGTAGACGGCAAGAAGAAAAAATTACCTAACGCAGAAACAGTGAAGGAAATCACTTCAAGAATTGACGGTAAAGACTATGAAGTAACAAAAGTTGAGAAAAAAGAACGCAAACGAAACCCTGCCTTGCCATTTACTACAAGTAACATGCAACAGGAATCCGCTCGGAAATTGAATTTTCGAACTAGAAAAACAATGATGGTAGCACAACAATTGTATGAAGGAATTGCCCTTGGAAAACAAGGGACTGTCGGTCTGATTACTTATATGCGTACAGATTCAACGAGAATTTCCGATACAGCAAAGACCGAAGCGGCAGAGTTCATTGAAAAAACATACGGAAAAGAATTCTCCCAGCATCATGCACGCAAGGTGAAAAATCCGCAAGGGTCACAAGATGCCCATGAAGCAATTCGACCAACGAGTGTTCAGCGCACACCAGATGAAATGAAACAGTATTTGGATAAAGATCAACTGAAACTTTATACGTTGATCTGGTCAAGATTCGTTGCAAGTCAAATGACTGCAGCTATCCTCGATACAATGAAAGTGACTTTGGAGCAAAATGGTGTAATCTTTATTGCTAATGGCTCAAAGATCAAATTTAAAGGGTTTATGCAAGTTTATATTGAAGGTCGCGATGATGGAAAAGAAGACAAAGAAAATGTTTTACCCGATATTGAAAAGGGTGACATTGTTCAGTCTGTTGATATCGAACCAAAACAACATTTCACTCAACCTCCTGCACGATTTAGTGAAGCTACACTGATTAAGACATTGGAAGAAAATGGTGTTGGCCGGCCGTCTACTTACGCGCCGACATTAGATACGATCCAACGTCGTTATTATGTGAAATTAACGCAACGACGTTTCGAACCAACTGAACTTGGAGAAATCGTCAATAATTTAATTGTCGACTTCTTCCCACAAATCGTTGACGTCAATTTTACTGCTGAGATGGAAAATGATCTAGATAAAGTTGAAGATGGTAAAGAAGAATGGACTAAAGTGGTCGATCGATTCTATAAACCGTTCGCGGTAGAATTAGAAAAGGCCGAAGAGGGAATAGAAAAGATTCAAATCAAAGATGAACCTGCTGGTTTTGATTGTGATGTTTGTGGTCATCCGATGGTTATTAAATTGGGACGTTATGGGAAATTCTACGCATGTAGCAACTTTCCAGATTGTCGCAATACGAAACCGATTATTAAAGAAATTGGTGTGGAATGTCCAGTTTGTCACAAAGGACAAGTTGTTGAGCGTAAGTCGAAGAAGAATCGCTTGTTCTATGGATGTTCGAGATATCCGGATTGTGATTTTACATCTTGGGATAAGCCTGTCGGCCGAAATTGTCCAAAATGTGATGGTTATCTGGTAGAGAAAAAAGTCAAAGGTGGCAAGCAAGTTGTTTGTATCAATGGTGATTACGAAGAAACAGTACAAAAATAATTTCCATAAGTGAGGGAATCAATGGTAAAAACAGTCAATGTTGTTGGGGCAGGCCTTGCCGGAAGTGAAGCTGCGTGGCAGTTAGCAGAGGCAGGTGTTCCAGTTAATTTATACGAGATGCGACCGGTAAAAACTACCCCGGCACACCATACTGGAGATTTTGCAGAACTTGTCTGCAGTAATTCGTTACGCGGCAATGGTCTGACCAACGCAGTTGGTGTTTTGAAAGAAGAAATGCGTCGTTTGAATTCAATTGTAATAGCATCCGCAGATGAAACAGCAGTTCCAGCAGGAGGAGCTCTGGCGGTGGATCGTAATAATTTTTCGGCTCTGATTACGAAAAGAGTCAAGGAGCATCCGATGATAACTGTCATTTCTGAGGAAATGACAAAAATTCCTAAAGGGATCACAATTATTTGTACAGGTCCTTTGACTTCAGAAGCTTTAGCAGAAGAAATCTCTGCTTACAATGGTTCCCACGGTTTTTACTTTTATGACGCTGCAGCACCAATCATCGATAGTACCACTATTGATCGTGAAAAAGTATATTTGAAATCTCGTTATGACAAAGGTGAGGCCGCCTATTTGAATTGTCCAATGACCGAAGAGGAGTTCATACGTTTCTATGAAGCGTTGATTGGAGCAGAAGTTGCGCCGCAAAAAGATTTTGAGAAGGAAAAATTTTTCGAAGGTTGTATGCCAATTGAAGTCATGGCGAAACGCGGCATTAAAACAATGCTGTTTGGGCCAATGAAACCGGTCGGATTAGAAGATCCAAAGACAGGTAAAAGACCGTATGCAGTGATTCAGTTGCGTCAAGATAATGCTGCGGCTTCGATGTATAATATGGTTGGTTTTCAAACACATTTAAAATGGGGCGAACAAAAGCGTGTCTTTCAAATGATCCCTGGCTTAGAGAATGCTGAATTTTTACGTTATGGAGTAATGCATCGAAATAGTTTCATGAATTCGCCAGAACTTTTAAGACCTACTTATCAAAGTAAAAAGCGCGATGATCTATTCTTTGCTGGTCAAATGACGGGTGTTGAAGGTTATGTTGAAAGTGCGGGTAGTGGATTGGTTGCCGGTTTGAATGCAGCTAGACTTGCAAAGGATGAAGAGTTATTAGTATTCCCGCGTGAGACGGCAATCGGATCGATGTCTCACTATATTACACATGCAGAAGGCAAGCATTTTCAACCGATGAATGCGAACTTCGGGTTATTTCCTAGTTTGCCAGAACGGATTCGCGATAAAAAGATGCGTTATGAGGCATTGGCTGATCGTGCTTTGAATGCTCTAACTGAAATGAATATTTAAAAGAATTCTGTTGCCTCGGCAACGGATTTTTTATTTTCGACAAAATAAACCGCATTCATGTCCGTTTTGTCAGCAATTATGAAATATCTGTAAAGAATTGTTAGTATATTCGTGAAAAATCAATAAATTCTGACAATTCAATTGTATTTAAAAAGCGCTTATGCTACATTTGTGATATGTTTGTGAGGTGAGTAAAAGTTTGGAAAATGAACTGGCAATGCAAGAGTTTATGAGTTATTTAATGACTGAACGCGGCTACTCAGAAAAAACAAAAGAAGCCTATCAGCGAGACCTAAATGACTTTTGCCAATTTTTAGAAGATTCAGGTGAAGCAGCATTATTAACTGTTGATCATCTGGATGTACGGGTCTATTTAGCTTACCTAAACGATAAAAAATATAGTCGTAACACGATTAGTCGAAAAATCGCTAGCCTACGATCTTTTTATCATTATTTCTTGAAACACGAAAAAATTAAAGAGAATCCTTTTTCTTATGTTCACCTCAAGAAAAAGCAAGCACGACTACCGCGTTTTTTTTATGAAAAAGAGATTGAAGTTCTTTTTACGAGTGTCGATGGCACGACACCCCTGGATCAACGTAATCGCGCATTATTAGAAGTTCTTTACGGATCCGGATTACGGGTCAGCGAGTGCGCCAATCTAAGATTATCAGTCATTGATTTTGATAATAGTGTGATGCTGATTCATGGGAAGGGAAACAAGGATCGCTATGTCCCGCTAGGTTCTTACGCAGCGGATGCAATTCAAGAGTTTATCAGTGATGGACGTAAAGGTTTGATGGATCATTTCGGTAAAGATCATGATTATCTTTTTATTAATCATCGTGGAGAACAGATTACAGCGACCGGGATCGAATATGTACTCAATCAGATTATAAAGAAAAGCAGTTTGACTAGTGATATTCATCCTCATATGCTACGGCATACGTTTGCGACACATTTGTTGAATAACGGTGCTGATTTACGAACAGTTCAAGAATTGTTGGGACACGCTAATTTATCGACGACGCAAATCTATACCCATGTTACAAAGGAGAGTCTCCAAAAGAGTTATCGTTCGTTTCATCCAAGAGCTTAAATTGAAATGGATAACAACCTACCATTTTTCTCAGCTTTAGAAATGAAAAGGATCTGACTGCTTTGATTCAAAAATGATCGTTATAAACAAAGCGTGTAAATAATTTTTATCATAAAAATTTCTAAGTAAAATAAAAATAATACTAATATATGAGGAGAGAGTAAGATGTCTGAATCACAATTTCACTCAACTACAATTTGTGCAATTGAAAAAGATGGAAAGTTAGCAATGGCTGGTGATGGTCAAGTTACAATGGGAGAACAAGTCATTATGAAAGGAACTGCGCGAAAAGTGCGTCGAATTTATAATGGCAAGGTCGTTGTTGGATTTGCTGGGAGTGTTGCGGATGCGTTTACTTTAGAAGAAAAATTTGAAGGCAAATTGAATGAATACAATGGCAATTTGCAACGGGCGGCTGTTGAGCTGGCGCAAGAATGGCGCACTCAACAAGCAATGAAAAATTTGGAGGCCCTGCTAATTGTTATGAATGATGAAGAGATGTTGCTGGTTTCTGGCAATGGCGAGGTGATTGCACCAGATGACGGTATCTTAGCCATTGGTTCAGGTGGTAATTATGCCCTAGCCGCAGCACGGGCAATGAAAAAGTATAATTCTGATATGGATGCAAAAGAAATAGCCGAAAGTGCATTAAATATTGCTGCAGATATTTGTGTTTTTACAAACCACAATATTATTGTTGAAGAAATGTAGTTTTTAAAAGTATAGATCAAAGCAAATTTTTGTCGACCTAATATATGTCATAAGAAAGAAATCTATTAATACGAGTAAGGAGAGTCAAGATGACTGAAGTTAATAAAACACCAAAAGAAATCGTTAGTGAATTGGATCAATTTATTATTGGTCAAGATGAAGCAAAGCGTTCTGTAGCAATTGCTCTACGGAATCGTTATAGACGGATGCAGTTAGAAGAGTCGATGCAGCAAGAGGTTACCCCAAAGAATATTTTAATGATCGGACCAACAGGTGTAGGTAAAACTGAAATTGCTCGGCGTTTGGCAAGAATCGTCAAGGCACCTTTTGTCAAAGTTGAGGCAACGAAATTTACAGAGGTAGGTTATGTTGGTCGTGATGTGGAATCAATGGTTCGTGATTTAGTTGAAAATGCAATTACGATTGTTGAGAAGGAGCAATACTCAAAAGTTTATTTACAAGCTTTAAAACGGGCCAATAAGCGCTTGGTGAAAATTCTAGTTCCAGGAATTAAAAAGGAACAGAAACAAAGTAATAACCCGTACGAACAAATGATGAACATCTTTAACCAAGCACAAACTGAACCAAAAGAAGAAGTCACAGAGGATATTAAGGTTAATCGTCAAACCGTTCTTGATCAGTTAGAAAAGGGAATGCTTGATCAACGAGAAGTAACAATCGAAATAACTGAACCTAAAAAAGCTATGCCGATGAATAACGGGTTGGAACAGATGGGAATTGATTTGACTGACACGTTAGGTGCACTGACACCGGATAAAAAAGTTCATCGTACAGTAACCGTTAAGGAAGCTCAAGAACTCTTAGTAAAAGAAGAACAGGCACAATTAGTCAATGATGGCGATATTTATACTGCCGCAATTAAACTAGCCGAAAGTTCAGGTATTATTTTTATTGATGAGATCGATAAGATTGCCTCTAAGTCACAACAAAATTCAGGGGAAGTTTCTCGTGAAGGAGTTCAAAGAGATATCTTGCCTATCGTTGAAGGTTCGCAGGTTAATACTAAATATGGCGCGATTCAAACAGATCACATTCTATTTATAGCTAGTGGTGCATTTAGCTTCTCTAAACCGAGTGATTTAATTCCAGAATTACAAGGGCGTTTTCCTATTCGTGTAGAGTTAAGTGATCTTTCAGCTGAAGACTTTGTTAAAATTTTGACTGAACCAAATAATGCCTTGATTAAGCAGTATGTTGCCTTAGTTGGTACAGAGAATGTCAAAATTGTTTTTACGCAAGAAGCAATCACACGAATTGCTCAAATCGCTTTTGATGTCAATCGTGAGACTGACAATATTGGCGCTCGTCGTCTTCACACAATATTGGAAAAATTGTTAGAGGATCTTTTATTTGAAGCACCAGATATGCAAATGGGTGAGATTAAGATTACAGAAGCGTATGTGGATGAAAAATTAGCATCGATTGCTCAAAATAAAGATTTAAGTCGTTTTATTCTTTAAAAATGGAGGGGAAAAAGTGGAAACATTATTAGAAAAAACTCGTCAAATAAATAAGTTAATGCAGCAAAAAAATGCCTTTGAACCAGCTGCAGAGCTACCTTATAATAATATGGCGCGAATATTAGGGGATATCTTAGGCTCGTTGACTTATATTATTGGAGCCGAAGGGGAATTGTTGGGACTAAATGAAAAAATTGACATTAATACTGATCGAGTCCGATCTTTTCTTGTCGATCGTCAGTTTCCAGATAGTTATGTATCTGAAATGAAGGAAGTCTTTAAAACAAAGGCAAATATTCCTGTGGCTAATGATTTGACAGCATTTCCGACCGAACGTGCTGAACTTTATCCTAATGGATTAACAACGGTTATTCCGATTTTTGGATCAGGAGAACGTCTAGGTACAATTGTACTAGCTCGAACTGAAGGAGCGTTTGATGATGATGATCTTGTGTTGGCTGAATACGGTGCAACTGTTATCGGAATGGAAGTTTTATATCAGCAATTCTTAAATGTCGAGGAAAAGATTCGCAGTCAGACAGCTGTTCAAATGGCGATCAGCACACTTTCATACAGCGAATTAAAAGCAGTCAAAGCAATTTTTGATGCTTTAGAAGGCGATGAAGGTAGATTGACAGCATCAAATATCGCAGACAAGATCGGTATCACTCGCTCGGTGATCGTGAATGCTTTGCGAAAATTAGAATCGGCAGGGATTATTGAATCCCGTTCTCTTGGTATGAAGGGGACTTATTTGAAAGTATTGAATCCGTTGTTTAAAGATGAACTAGTACGTCATAAATAGGGAGTGGATTACTTATGTCAGTGATAATCAGCAATGATTTCTTACAAGCGACAATTAACGAGAAAGGTGCAGAACTTACGAGTTTACGAGCTAATGAGATTGAATATATCTGGCAAGCAGATCCTAAGTACTGGGGGCGACATGCACCATTTCTATTTCCATTTGTTGGTCGATTAAAGGATAATCAATATACGTATAAAGATAAAGTATACTCAATGGGTCAGCATGGTTTTGCTCGCGATAAAGAATTTACAGTTGTTGAACAAAAGAAAGATAAAGTAACTTTTTTGCTTGCTAGCGATGAAGAAACAAAACGTATTTACCCGTTTGATTTTATATTGACAATCAGCTATGAAATTTGGGGTGAAGGAGTTCGCATTCGATTCAATGTGGAGAATACAGGAAATGAAGAAATGATTTTTGCATTAGGCGGGCATCCGGCTTTCAATATTCCATTGACGGATGATTTGTCTTTTGATGATTATTTCATCGCTTTTTCTCCACAAAAATCACGGGTGAAGATTCCATTAGAAGGTCCATTTGCCAATCTTGATCAAAAAACAATTGGACAAACGAATACAAATATTCAATTAAGCCATGAATTATTTAAAGAAGATGCCTTGATTTATGAAACGCGTGGACTAAACGCATATACTTTAGGTAGCGAGGAATCTTCTCACAGTGTCACATTAGCCTATAACAATATCCCATACGTAGGCCTGTGGTCGCCATATCCAGTTGAGGCACCGTTTGTTTGTATTGAACCTTGGTGGGGATTCGCGGATACTGTGGATAGCAATGGACGTCTAGAGGATAAAGAAGGAATGAATCGTTTGGCTGCAAAAGAAAATTTTAAAACCGAATTTTCAATTACAGTTAGTTAGAAAGGTTGGGGCTCGGCCCCAGCCTTTTTTTGTTTTGTAAAATACGAATATTCTACAATAGAGTTATTTCAATCCTGACTTAATTAACTGAAATGATATATATATACGCAATTATTTACCAAAAAAAGAGTCACTCATTTCTTAGAAGTGTTGATAAGAAAAAAATCTGTCACTTTTTAAGGTGACAGATTTTTTAGTCAAATGGTACGTGCCAACTCCCATCGGCATGTGCAGCAAAACATAGTTCAATTTGTTCTGCAGTGTTTTTCTCCTCAGCTAATAGAGGTAATGCGCTTAGTTCAAACCAATCGATTTGAAGAGTTTCAATATTCTCTATAAATCCGCCATCAAGAAAACGACATTCGATAAAAACTTTGCAGACACTATAAGCGTAACGTGGTAGATTATGTTTATTTCGATCTTGAATAGCAATAACTTTCACAGGTTCAACGTTTAATCCAGTTTCCTCTAAGGTTTCTTTGACTGTATTTTCTTTGATTGATTGATCGAAATCGACCCACCCGCCAGGCAGAGACCAAAGGCCATCTTTTTCTTGAACTAACAAAATTTTATTATTCTTAAAAACAGCTGCTCGTGTATCCAACTTAGGCGTAGGATAGCCGCTTTCTTCAGCAAATAAATTACGCAATTTTGGTATCGGAATTGGCGATTCGATCGCAAGCATTTCTACAGCGATGGTACGGATACGTTTGAAGCGCTCTTGATCAAAAGGATCTTTTGTGTAAGCCAAACCGGCTTGAGCTAATGCTTGTAATTCGATTGCCCAATCTAGAAATTGATCATCCATTTATTTCTCCTTTTTATTTAGCCCAAAAGAAACGCGGTTTTCCGTTCCATCTTTGATTCGTTGAATGTTTTCCTTATGACGATAAATGATATAACAAGTCAAGGCCAGACAGACGATTGTCAATAACCAGTTTTGTGTAGGCAAAATTGTTGGCCAAATATAAGGCAATATAATTGATGATAAAGTAACAAAGATTGCAGAAGCGATGCTGGCTGCGCTAACCATACTAGTTATATAAAGAACGATCAGGAAAAACGCCAGTGAATAGAAAAAAAACAAAGGAGCAAAGCCTAATAACATCCCTGCACTAGTAGCTACCGCTTTTCCCCCTTTAAAACCGGCAAAAATCGGCAGTGTATGGCCGATGACAGCAATCAGACCAAACCATAATGGATTAATATCTAAATGAAAAATAAGAGGCAGACAAGTTGCTAAAGTACCCTTCAATAAATCCATTGCGAAAACAACAAGACCTGCTGTTTTTCCTAACACGCGAAAGGTATTAGTAGTCCCTGAATTGCCGCTACCAAACTCACGTATGTCTTTCTTAAAAAAAAGTTTCCCAATCCAAATTCCAGAAGGAATGGAGCCTAGAAGGTAAGCTAGGACTAAAAGTATAGCGGTTTTCATACGAATCCTCATTTCTCTATTAATAAGGCTATTTTAGCAGATTTCAAAAGAGTGAACAAATTCTAATCTCGTGATATACTAATTGCTATCAATAAAAAATTTGAATTGAGCGAGGGCGAGCAAATGAGTTTTCAAAATCCTAGTCAAGAAAAAATTTTTCAATATTTAGATGAAGCAAAAGTGATTGCGGTTGTCGGTCTAAGTGATAATCCTGAAAAAACTAGTTACCAAATAGCTGACTTATTAAAAACGTACGGCTATAAATTATATGGTGTAAATCCAAAATTGGCTGGTCAAACGATCAATGAGATTCCTGTTGTAGAAAATTTATCGTTAGTACCAGAAACGATTGATATTGTGGATATTTTTAGACGTAGTGAATTTTTACCAGCAGTGGCAGAGGAGTTCCTGAAAACAGATGCTAAAGTTTTTTGGGCACAGCTCGGTTTAAGTAGTGATAAAGCAGCCAAAATATTACAAGATCAAGGACGGAACGACATTGTGATGGATCGTTGTGTGAAGATTGAATTGAACAAAAAGCATAATCGTTGAGTTGATTTTATTAAAAAAAAAGATTAAAATGCCTTTTCAGCAACAGGAGAGGCTTTTTTTTTGAGTTTTTTTAGCGTATCATACAAATGATGTACTTTTGATAAAGTTGCTTGTTTAACTTTACCCTTATGATCCTCGTTGCATCAAGCTAATAAAAAGGGGCGCATTCAATAGAGAATGCAATTAATGAAAAAATTGAATTTTCATTATCTTTGTTAAATGGCATATAGTACGAACAATAAATTTATTTTCTCAAAAAATAATTACGTTAAACAGGAGTAAGGAGTTGTAGGATTGGCTAAAATGAACAATGAATACAATGACGCTTCAATCCAAGTACTAGAGGGATTAGAAGCGGTTAGAAAACGTCCAGGAATGTATATAGGTTCGACAGATGGTCGAGGCCTACATCATTTGGTTTATGAAATCGTCGATAATGCGGTCGATGAAGCATTATCTGGTTTCGGAAGTGAAATTGAAGTCACACTTCATCCAGACAACAGCGTTGAAGTAAGTGATAAAGGTCGGGGAATGCCAGTTGGAATGCATGCATCTGGAATCCCGACTGTCGAGGTAATCTTCACGATTCTTCATGCTGGAGGAAAATTCGGACAAGGCGGCTATAAAACTTCCGGCGGGTTGCATGGTGTCGGTGCTAGTGTAGTGAACGCGTTATCCGAGTGGTTGAATGTGACGATCGTTCGAGACGGGGTAGAATATCGCGAAGAATTTAAAGATGGTGGTAAACCACAGGGCACGTTGAAGAAAATTGGTAAGACTCGTAAACCCAACGGAACTACAGTGCATTTTTTACCTGATGCTCAAATCTTTTCAACTTTACACTTTTCGTATGAAACATTATCAGAGCGTTTACGAGAATCTGCTTTCTTGTTACGTGGTGTAAAAATTACCTTAACGGATTTACGTGGAGATGAGCAGGTCCAAGAAATTTTTCACTTTGAAGAAGGTATCAAAGAATTTGTCGAATATCTAAATGAAGATAAAGATACATTGACACCTGTCGTTTATTTTTCTGGTGAACGTGATGGAATCGAAGTGGAATTTTCATATCAATACAACGATGGCTACTCAGAAAACCTTCTTTCGTTTGTTAATAATGTAAGAACAAAAGATGGCGGTACACACGAGTCTGGTATGAAGACCTCCATGACCAAAGCATTTAATGAATATGCTCGTAAGTCAGGGTTGCTAAAAGAGAAGGATAAGAATTTGGAAGGTTCAGATTTCCGTGAAGGGTTATCTGCGGTCTTATCTGTACGAATTCCAGAGAACCTTTTGCAATTTGAAGGACAGACGAAAGAAAAGTTGGGTACACCGGCAGCTCGCGGTGCCGTTGACAATGTTATCGGAGAGCAAATGGGGTTCTATCTGCAAGAAAATAGCGAGAATAGTCAAATGTTAGTTCGTAAAGCGATTAAAGCCCGCGAAGCTCGCGAAGCAGCACGTAAGGCTCGTGAAGAAAGTCGTAATGGTAAGAAACGTAAAAAGGGCGAGTCTCTACTCTCAGGGAAGTTAACACCGGCACAATCACGTAATGCTGCTAGAAACGAATTGTTTTTAGTCGAAGGAGATTCCGCCGGCGGCTCGGCAAAACAGGGACGTGATCGGAAATTCCAAGCAATTCTGCCATTACGTGGAAAAGTTATTAATACTGAAAAAGCCAAAATGCAGGATATTTTGAAAAACGAAGAAATTAACACCATGATTTATACTATTGGTGCAGGAGTAGGGCCAGAATTTTCAATTGAAGATTGCAATTACGACAAGGTTATTATTATGACCGATGCGGATACTGATGGTGCCCATATTCAGGTTTTGTTATTAACATTTTTCTATCGCTATATGAAACCGTTGATTGAAGCAGGGAAGGTCTATATTGCCTTACCGCCATTATACAAAGTTTCAAAAGGTTCAGGACGTAAACAAGTTCTTGAATATGCATGGACTGATGATGAATTGCAAGAAGTGACGGATAAAGTGGGCAAAGGTTATATGTTGCAACGCTACAAAGGTCTTGGGGAAATGAATGCGGATCAATTATGGGAAACCACGATGGATCCAGAATATCGTACGCTTGTCCGTGTACGAATTGACGATGCTGCTAAAGCTGAGCGTCGCGTTACGACCTTAATGGGTGATAAAGTTGAACCTCGTCGTAAATGGATTGAAAATCATGTTCAATTTACGTTAGAAGAAGATGGAAGCTTGTTAGACAATAAGGAAGAAGATTCAGCTGTATCGGTAGCTGAAAAAAGTAAATTAGAGGAAACAGCTGATGAAGTAAAAACAATCAGTTTGTTCGATGAATAGGGGGTGGTCAAAGAATGGATACGAAACATTCAATTCAAGAGTTAACATTAGAAGAGGTAATGGGTGACCGGTTTGGCCGCTATTCAAAATATATTATTCAAGAACGAGCGTTGCCGGACATTCGCGATGGCTTGAAACCTGTTCAACGTCGAATTTTATATGCCATGAATAAAGACGGTAATACGTATGATAAAGGATTTCGAAAATCTGCTAAATCAGTCGGAAACATCATGGGTAATTATCATCCTCATGGCGATAGTTCAATCTATGAAGCAATGGTTCGAATGAGTCAAGACTGGAAACTACGTCAAGTATTAATTGAGATGCATGGGAATAATGGTTCGATGGATGGGGATCCACCAGCAGCAATGCGATATACCGAAGCACGGTTATCACAATTAAGCGGCGAGATGATGAAAGACATCGAAAAAGAAACCGTTGATTTTGTTTGGAACTTCGATGATACGGAAAAAGAGCCAACTGTTTTACCTGCGGCCTATCCCAATCTATTGGTCAATGGTTCTACAGGTATTTCGGCAGGGTATGCGACAGAAATCCCAACACATAATCTATCTGAAGTTATTGATGGCGCGATTTACTTGATTGATCATCCGAATGCTTCTTTAGAAAAAATCATGGAATATATCCCTGGTCCAGATTTTCCAACAGGCGGCATCTTACAAGGAAAAGCAGAAATCAAAAAAGCCTATGAAACTGGCAAAGGCAAGGTTATTCTTCGTTCGAAAACTTCGATTGAGGCTCTTAAGGGCGGCAAACAACAGATTGTCATTCATGAAATTCCTTATGAAGTGAATAAAGCTGTTCTAGTTAAAAAAATGGACGAGATACGTTTAAATAAAAAGATTGATGGGATTGCTGAAGTACGTGATGAATCAGATCGTACTGGGTTACAAGTGGTTGTTGAACTGAAGAAAGATGCTAATGCGCAAGGTATTTTAAATTATTTATTTAAGAATACCGATTTGCAAATCAACTACAACTTCAATATGGTTGCGATTGATAACATGACGCCGCAACAAGTTGGATTGAAGCATATTTTAGAGAGCTATGTTGGCCATCGTAAATCTGTAATAACCAAACGGAGTCAATATGAGCTTGCAAAAGCACAAAAACGCGAACATATTGTTGAAGGATTGGTAAAAGCTCTATCGATTCTTGATGAAGTTATTACGACGATTCGGGGCAGCAAGGATAAAAAGGATGCCAAAAACAATTTGGTCGAACGTTTTGACTTTAGTGAAGAGCAAGCAGAAGCAATTGTAACATTGCAATTGTACCGTTTGACTAATACGGATATCACACAGTTAGAGAAAGAAGCAGATGAATTAGCTGCTGAAATAAAAGAATTACGTCTAATCTTGAACAGTGAAAAAGAATTACACAAAGTCATGAAACAAGAATTAAGACAAATCAAGAAAAGCTACGGAAACGATCGTTTAACACAAATTGAAGATGAAATCAGTGAAATCAAGATTGAAACAGAAGTGTTGATCGCCCAAGAAGATGTCATCGTAACTTTGACAAAAGAAGGATATTTGAAACGCAGCAGTTTGCGCTCATATAATGCTTCACGCCCGGATGAACATGGCATGAAGGATGGCGATTCGATTATTTTCATCAATAAGTTAAACACACTTGATCATTTACTGATTTTAACGAATCATGGGAATATGATCTATCGTCCAGTTCATGAAATCACAGAATTGAAATGGAAAGATGTCGGCGAGCATATTTCTCAAACGATTACGAATTTATCGATGACTGAAGAAATCATCGCGGCTTTCCCATATAAAGAAATTGATGCCAACAAGCTCTTCATCTTTATGAGTAAAGAGGGTATGATCAAGCAAACGCGTATGACAGAATTTTCACCTTGGCGTACGTATCGCAGCCGACCTACAACAGCGATGAAAATGAAAAATGACACTGATCAAATCGTTTCCGTTTTCTTAACGAATGAAACACGTAATGTTGATGTATTTATCGCGTCGCATCGCGCTTTCGGGTTACGTTATCCTTTAGAAGAAGTTCCTGTAGTAGGATCTAAAGCGGCCGGTGTTAAAGCTATTAATTTAAAAGAAGGAGATTACGTGGTAGCGGGAGCATTGATCCCTTCAGAAGGGGATTCGCCTGTTTTATTACTGAGCCAACGCGGGGCAGCAAAAAGAATGCTGGCGCAAGAATTACCACAATTAGGTCGAGCCAAACGTGGTTTATTGATTTTCCGAGAATTGAAGAAGAATCCGCATCGGTTAGCCTATATGACGACTGAAACTGAAGGGAAACTTGTTTTAACGACTAGCAAGGGTGTTGAAAAAGAAATTGAAATTTCGGATGTCGCTATCAGTGATCGAATTTCCAATGGTACTTTTGCAATTGATGAGAAAAAAGATGGAGAACTTTTCTCTGTTCTACGACCACAGGAATTGGTTGAAGATTAGCTCTCGTGTATTATAAAAATGCATAGATAAACGGCATCTGTATTAATACAGATGCCGTTTTTTTTATCACAAAATCATTGAAATCGGCTATTAATAAGAAAAAAATACTAATTGTTTAACCATGATAAAACCGATGATATCAGTGGTTTGCTAACGATTTCAGAGAATTCTTATTTTCTAATTAATCTTTCACAAGGAAAGGCTTGCATAAAAGATTTTATGTGTTATACTGTGTTCGTAAAGCTGTAGCAATAAAGTTTTTTATATTCTAAGGAGGTCCTTTCGAAATGGGAACTGCAACAAATGAACTAGACAAAATGAAAAACACAGAAAAGTCTGCATGGGAAGGCTTTAAGGGTCATCTATGGAAAAATGAAATCAATACACGTGATTTCATCCAAGCGAACTATACGCCTTATGAAGGTGCTGCTGAATTTTTAGCAGAACCAACTAAAGCAACGAACGAACTTTGGGGCAAATTGCAAGAACTTCAAAAACAAGAACGTGAAAACGGCGGCGTATTAGACATGGAAGCAGATGTTGTATCTGCTGCTAATGCATACGGTGCTGGCTATATCGATGAGAATATGAAAGACAAAGAATCTATTGTTGGTATTCAAACAGACAAGCCTTTAAAGCGTGCGTTCATGCCTTATGGTGGTATTCGTATGGCTGAAGAATCACTTGAAAGCTACGGCTACACACCGAACCCTAAATTCACTGAAATTTTTAACGATTATCATAAAACACATAACCAAGCGGTATTTGATGTATACACACCAGAAATCCGCGCGGCTCGTCGGAACAAGATCATCACTGGACTTCCTGATACTTATGGACGTGGACGTATCGTTGGTGACTATCGTCGTGTAGCTTTATATGGTATCGATTACTTGATGGAACAAAAATTAAAAGATCACGCAAATTGCGGTCATGGTCAATTCACTGAGGAAGACATTCGTCTACGTGAAGAAATCAGCGATCAATATAAGGCGTTGAAACGCATCAAAGAAATGGCTGAGGCTTACGGGTTTGATATTTCTCGTCCGGCCGAAAATGCGAAGGAAGCCGTTCAATGGACGTACTTCGGCTATTTAGCAGCTATCAAAGAACAAAATGGTGCGGCAATGTCAATTGGTCGTGTTTCTACTTTCTTGGATATCTATATTCAACGTGACATCGAAAATGGTACATTGACAGAAGATCAAGCACAAGAATTGATTGACCATCTAGTAATGAAATTACGTATGGTTAAATTTGCTCGTATTCCTTCATACAACGAATTATTCTCAGGCGATCCGGTTTGGGCAACATTATCAATCGCTGGTATGGGTATGGATGGACGTACACTAGTTACTAAAAATGATTTCCGTTTCCTACACACATTAGAAAATATGGGACCATCTCCAGAACCAAACTTAACTGTTTTGTATTCTTCTCGTTTACCAGAAGGGTTCAAAGACTATGCAGCGAAGATTTCGATTGATACTTCTTCTATTCAATACGAAAATGACGATGTAATGCGTCCAGTATGGTTAGATGATTATGCGATCTGTTGCTGTGTGTCAGCTACTCAAACAGGGAAAGAAATGCAATTTTTTGGTGCTCGTGCCAACTTGGCGAAAGCATTGTTGTATGCAATCAACGGCGGGGTTGATGAAAAATCTAAAGTTCAAGTCGGGCCTGATTTCCGTCCAATCGATTCTGATGATGCTTTGGACTTTGATGTAGTTATGGCTAAATATGACGATATGTTAGAATGGTTGGCTGGCATGTATGTGAATACATTGAACGCTATTCATTTTATGCATGATAAATATTATTATGAAGCGGCTGAATTAGCGTTGATGGATACAGATTTGAAACGTACTTTTGCCACTGGTATTGCAGGATTCTCACATGTTGTTGATTCATTGGCTGCAATCAAATATGCAAAAGTATTCCCAATTCGCGATGAAGCTGGTATTGTAACGGACTTCAAGATTGATGGTGAGTTCCCTAAATATGGAAACGATGATGCTCGTGCAGATGATATTGCTGTATGGTTATTGAAGACATTCATGGAAAAACTAGAACACTATCATACTTACCGTAATTCAGAACCGACAACTTCAATCTTGACAATTACATCTAACGTTGTTTATGGTAAAGCAACTGGGACGTTGCCAGATGGTCGTCCTGCTGGTGCACCATTATCACCAGGTGCTAATCCATCATATGGTGCTGAACAAAACGGATTATTAGCTTCACTTAATTCATTGACTAAACTACCTTACGAATATGCATTAGACGGTATTTCAAATACTCAAAGTATTAATCCAGATGCATTGGGTCATGATGAAGATGAACGTATTGAAAACTTAACGAACGTATTAGATGGTTACTTCAATCAAGGAGCACATCATTTAAACGTGAACGTTTTCGGTAAAGAAAAATTAATCGATGCAATGGAACACCCAGAAAAAGAAGAATATGCGAACTTCACGATCCGTGTTTCTGGATATGCTGTTAAATTCATCGACTTATCACGTGAACAACAGGAAGATGTAATCAGCCGTACATTCCACGCAAAAATGTAATTTACTGATTCTATCGAAGAAATAACAAATTAGGGCGGATGGACAGAGGTCTGTTCGCCTTAATTTTTAAAATATAATTGTTATATGAGTCATGATAAAAAAATTCAAAGAGGATTTTTTACATATAAAAGAGGGGGACTGTTTATGTCTACTGTGACTGAACAACCTATTGTCGGAAATGTCCATTCAATCGAAAGTTTCGGATCCGTTGACGGACCTGGAGTGCGTTTTATTGTCTTCATGCAAGGTTGTCGGATGCGTTGCCAATTTTGTCATAATCCAGATACTTGGAAAATTAATGATCCAAAAGCTAAAAAAAGAACTGCTGATGATGTATTAAAAGAAGCATTGAACTATAAAAGTTATTGGGGGAAAAAGGGTGGAATCACAGTTAGTGGTGGTGAACCTTTGCTACAAATTGATTTTCTGATTGATCTTTTTAAAAAAGCTAAAGAAATAGGCGTTAACACGACTTTAGATAGTTGCGGAAAACCCTTTACTTTCGAAGAACCATTCTTTTCAAAATTTGAAGAATTAATGCAATACACTGATTTGGTCCTGTTTGATATTAAACAAATTGATGACCAAAAACATAAAGAATTAACTGGTCAAAGTAACGATAACATCTTAGAATTGGCGAAATATCTTTCGGATATCAATAAGCCTGTTTGGATCCGCCATGTATTAGTACCTTTTAGAAGCGACTATGACGAATACTTAATTCGATTAGATAAATTTATTAAGACTTTAAAGAATGTTGACAAGGTTGAGATTCTTCCATACCATACAATGGGGAAATACAAATGGGAGGAAATGGGCTTGAAATATCCATTAGAGGGAATTGAACCACCTACGGATGACAGAATAGCAAATGCAAAAAAAATACTGCATACAGAAGAGTATAAGGGGTATTTGAAACGTTAAAATTTCAGGAAAAGAGCGACATGTTGTTGCTCTTTTCCTTTTTTTTGATATGATAAAGAAGAACTTATTTAAAGGAGCGAATCAACCATGGGAAAAGTTTTAGTTTTTGGACACAAAAATCCTGATACAGATGCGATCGGAGCAGCAATGGCCTTTGCTAACTTGCAAAAAGATCTGGGTGTGGACGCAGAAGCAGTTGCGCTTGGAACACCAAACGAAGAAACACAATTTGCATTAGATCATTTCGGTTTGAAAGCTCCAAGAGTGGTAGAAAAAATTGCCGCTGAAACCAATGATGTGATGTTGGTTGATCACAATGAATTCCAACAAAGTGTAGCAGATATCGAGGATTTAAACATTCTTTCAGTAGTCGATCATCATCGTATCGCGAACTTCCAAACCGCAAATCCGTTGTATTATCGTGCGGAGCCAGTCGGTTGTACGTCAACGATTGTGTTGAAATTATATAAAGAGAACAGTATTGCTGTTCCAGCGAAAATAGCAGGTATGATGCTATCAGCAATCGTCTCTGATACATTATTATTCAAATCACCAACATGTACTCAAGAGGATGTCGATGCAGCAAATGAACTAGCTGGAATCGCTGGTGTTGACTTAAACAGCTACGGGCTTGATTTATTAAAAGCTGGCACGAATTTAGGAGATAAATCTGAAGCAGAATTATTAGATTTAGATGCAAAATCATTCCCGATGGCAGATAAAACTGTTCGAATCGCACAGATCAACACGGTTGATTTAGATGAAGTATTTGCTCGACAAGCGGCTTTGCGGGATGCGATGCTAGCTGAAAACGTCAAGAATGGTTATGATCTATTCTTACTTCTTGTAACGAATGTTTTAAACTCTGATTCTGAACTGCTAGTTGCCGGTGAACCTAGAGAAAAGGTGACTGAGGCATTTAAAATTGAACTTAAAAATGATCGTGCATTCTTACCAGGAGTTGTATCACGTAAGAAGCAAATCGTTCCTCAATTGACTGAGGCATTTGAAAAGTAAAGCGAGTTTAGCTAAGTGGACTTTTGAAAGTCCACTTTTTTGTGGAATCTTTTAAATAGGATTATAATGCGAAGGAGTATTATTGGGATTTTCGTGACTGCGCAAATGAAAGAACGTGCATGAGAATTACTATATTATGTTCATTTGAAGAAAGGAGGCTATCATGCAAATCTATACAAATAATAAAAAAATAGAATCAGCCCTTAAGCAAAAAGAAATTCAAGAATTATTAAGCTACTTCCACGTTTTACCAGAGCCTGTTATTTTGCGAGAAATCCGAAAAAACTTTCCGCAACAAACTCATCTAGATAAAAATTTAGATATGCTAATTGATAATGGGATTATCTTGCGACAGAGCCGGCGTTATCAATTTTGCTCGGAGGTTGTTGAGGATTATCCAACAACTGATATGGTCAAGCATTTTATTCAAAGAAATACAGAAACCTATTCAACGGAACAATTATTGGTTTGGCTAGGAGAAAAGCTTTGGAGCGATAACTCAGGTGAAACACTGATAGCAGACATTCCCTTTCCCACGTGTAATCGTTTAGTAAATAAGAGCTTTCATCTAGTTACCATCAATTGTGCAGGCAAGTTGACAGAAACACTGCCTAATTATTTTGAGAATATTTCTCGTCCTAAATTATTTCCCCAATTATCCGAGCTTATCGGAGATGTTAACCCTGATTTTTTTAACAATCAAATCGGGCTTATTATTGAGCGGATAATGGCTGATAAATCACCGCGAAGAGACTCAATTTTTTTAGAAAGTTTGTTAAATAGCGGAGTAATTGAAAAACAACCGGATTGGCGAGTGCTTATTTCAGTTTATAATGAAGATGGTCTGCTAGATCTAGTACAAGAGCTAGACGCTAGAACGCAGTTCCTTTTCGCAAGGCAATTAGCAGAACAGTTATTAGGTGATCGTGAGAGTTTTACGTATTTGATAAAAAAGAAGGCATGACTGAATGCAAAGAGTAATTAAAGGAATTGTATTGATTGTTAGTTTTCTATTGGTATTTGGAGGTATTTATTATGCAAAAGTACGATACTTTAATCCAGGAACGCTGACAAAGGAAAAAAATATTCGTTATTCAAACGTTCCAACCGTATTTATTCATGGATATGAAGGAAACTCTTTTTCTTTTGGTCCGCTTTTAAGAAGATTGGAACGGGAAAATATTGCTAAGCGTGAAATGACGATTGTCGTTCAAGCGGATGGTAAATTAACTATAGAAGGAAAATTAAAAAATAATAACGATAATCCAACGATCATGGTACTTTTCGCAAAAGATGTAACAGATGAGATCACTCAAAGTAAATGGATAGATAAAGTGATGCGTTATCTCTATAAACAAAGAATCACGCGGGTCAATCTGGTTAGCCACTCTATGGGCGGTGTCTCAGCGTTACGTTACTTATTAGAATATGCTGAAGAGAAAACACCGGTAACAGAAAGATTTGTTGCAATAGCTGCTCCTTTCAATGATCTGGAGATCGCTGAGGATACAGAGGACATTTTCGCATATGAGTTAACGGAAAATGGGCCGAGTGGTGAAACACCTATCTATCAATACTTTGATCAAGCAATGAACCGATTGCCGTCAAATTTGAGAATACTTGATGTGGCTGGTGATTTGAAAGATGGAACGGAAAGTGATGGATCTGTTTCAATTCATAGTGCATTTGCTTTACGCCTGATGTTTCAAAAACATGCGAAAAGTTACCAGGAATTATTAGTTACAGGAAAAAGCGGAGGTCACTCCGCAATAACCAAAAGTGAAAAATTACAAAATGAATTAGTTCGATTTATTTGGAAAAAAGCAGCTTGAAGCTAAGGCTTCGAGCTGCTTTTTTGGCGTTTGCGCACTTTTTTAGTCCAAAAACCGCCGGAAATGTATTTCGGCTCGTAGGAAATGATGAATGCTCGCTCTTCAACCTCTTTGATTAAAGCATAGAGTGTTCGTTCAGTTTTACGTGGTGAGAGAATTTCCAGAACCATACGGTCACCCGACAATCCTTCACCATATGATTGTGTAACACCATAGCCGTTTTCACGTAAAATACGAGGCAGACTGGCTTCCTTTTCAGTGTTGGACGGTAAAATTACGCTAACCATGATATAGCCCAGTGCTAACTTATCCTCAATTCTTATTCCGACGCTGATTCCAATTGCATACCCCAATGCATAAGTAAGTAGATTTAGGGGATTATCCAAACGGTTCAAAACCATTGATAGTCCAAGAATATAGATGGTAATTTCAACCATACTCATCAAGGGAGCTAAAATTCTGTAGCCCTTCATTGTAAGCATAAAACGAAGTGTATTCAAAGTGACGTAGGCAAAATTGATAAAAAAGATCATTGCCAGCATTTTTATATCTATCATAGAAGAAACCTCCTTGGCTCTATGAGTCTGTATTTCATGATGTCTTTTTTTGCTAATTTATTCATTAATCACTAGCCTAACGATTATTTTGTCAAAAGGCAAACAGAAGGAAAGAACTATAAAAGAAATTCTTTATTATTTGTCAAAAAAACAGAGAACGAAAATAATAAATGTTATTTATAGAAGAAAAATCGAATTATTTAAAAGAAATGAAATTTTTATCTTCTATTTTAAATCTTATTATAATATAATGTTAGGTAGGGGCATTTAATAATGTGAAGAGAAAAATGTGAAACGCTTGATACGTTATTTAATAAAGGTTTGTGTTATTATAATAGAACAAGCTATGTTTTTATTATTAAACTTTACACATTGAAATGTAATTTAAGGACGCTTTGCCGTTCGTCAAAAGGGTGGTTCTCATGAGAAAAAAAGAGCAAGAAGAAATGCAACAATTTGATGATGCTAAGAGAACATTTTTGTCTGGAGAAAATTTTTATGCTCAACATTTACTGGGTGCTCATCGAACAGGGAATGGCTATGTTTTCCGGGTATGGGCACCGAATGCACGCGCTGTTTTTTTGGTTGGCGACTTCAACGATTGGCAGGGACTGCCAATGGAAAAAGATGATGCGAGTGGAATTTGGCAAGTCTATACGGATATCGTTAACGAGGGGGACCTTTACAAGTTTAAAGTGCGACAAGCAAACGGTCGTGAAATTTTAAAAATTGATCCTTTTGCCGTTCGCTTTGAAAAAAGACCTGATGATGCAGCCGAGCTATACAACTTCCCTGAAAAAAAATGGAGAGATGGTCTGTGGCGCGGACGTAGCAAGCGTTCAAATGCTTTTAAACGACCGCTGAACATTTACGAAATGCATGCAAGTTCATGGAAACACCATGAAGATGGCACACCCTTTAGTTTTGCTGACTTGAAAAATGAGCTAGTACCTTATTTAGTCGAAATGAACTATACCCACGTTGAGTTTATGCCGTTGATGGAACATCCATTAGGCCGTTCGTGGGGATATCAATTGATTGGGTACTTTGCAATGAGTTCTTATTATGGGACGCCTGAAGAATTCCAAGATTTCGTCGAAGCTTGTCACTTAAATAACATCGGAGTATTCGTTGATTGGGTACCTGGACACTATTGTATCAATGATGATACGCTCCCCTATTATGACGGGACACCACAATTTGAATACGCTGATCCTGATCGGGCAAAAAATAATCGCTGGGGATCGATCAATTTTGACTTAGGAAAGCCGCAGGTTCAAAGTTTCCTGATTTCTAGTGCAATGTTCTGGATCGAAATGTTCCACATTGATGGCATTCGTGTAGATGCTGTATCCAGTATGATTTATCGAGACTACGATGATGGCCCTTGGACACCGAATCACGAAGGTGGAAATCGTAATTTTGAAGGTTACTATTTCTTGCAGAAATTAAATGCAGTAATAAAACTGGCTCATCCCAATGTTTTAATGATTGCAGAAGAGAGTTCTTCTGAGACTCCTGTAACGGGGATGATCGAAAGCGGCTCTTTGGGTTTTGATTTTAAATGGAATATGGGTTGGATGAATGATGTCCTGCGTTTTTACGAAATGGATCCCGTTCATCGAAAAGACAATTTCAATTTAATTACTTTTTCTTTTATGTACATGATGCAGGAGAATTTTATTTTACCTTTGTCTCATGATGAAGTTGTTCATGGCAAGAAGAGTCTGATGCATAAAATGTGGGGAGATCGCTATAAGCAATTTGCACAGCTGAGAAATTTATACACTTATTTTATGATGCATCCAGGGAAAAAATTACTATTCATGGGTAGTGAGTGGGGACAATTTTTGGAGTGGAAATTTGACGAAGGCCTGGAATGGAACGATCTTAATGATCCACTAAATCATTCAATGCAGCGATTTACTTCTGAACTGAATGATTTTTATAAAAATCAAACAGCTTTGTGGGAATTGGAAGATTCTTACGACACAATTGAAATAATTGATGCTGACAATACTTCTGAATCAATTCTAAGCTTTATGCGAAAAGGTAAACGGAAGAAAGATTTCTTGATTGTCATTCTAAATATGACACCGATTGAACGTAATGATTTCCATATCGGTGTTCCTTATTCTGGAACTTATAAGGAGGTTTGGAATACAGAAATGAAGGAATTTGGCGGGACATGGACAAAACACAATGTGGATTGTCAAAGTGAACCAATCAAATTTAAGGAGTACGATCAGTTGATCAAGACAACTGTTCCAGCTTTAGGTGCTATTGTTTTAAAACCAGAGTCAATCAACACACGTAAGAAATAGAGGGGAGGTCGATGAAGGAAAGTCCTTCATCAAATAAAATGAAAACAGAAATTTTAGCAATGATTTTAGCCGGCGGGAAAGGTTCGCGTCTCGGCAAACTAACACAAAAAATTGCAAAACCTGCTGTCCCTTTTGGCGGTCGCTATCGGATTATTGATTTTACACTGAGTAATTGTATCAATTCCGGAATTAACAATGTTGGTGTGGTAACGCAGTATCAACCATTGGCGTTGAATAATCATATTGGAAATGGTTCAAGTTGGGGGTTTGATGGTCTAAATTCTGGTGTAACTATTTTACAGCCATACTCAAGTAACGATGGCAGTAAATGGTTTGAAGGAACAGCTCATGCTATCTATCAAAACATGGATTACATCGATCAAATGGACCCTCAATATGTTCTGGTATTATCTGGTGATCACATATATAAAATGGATTACGAAGCAATGTTGGAGGACCATAAGGCGAACAATGCCTCATTGACTGTGGCGGTGATTGAAGTACCGATAGAAGAAGCTTCTCGCTTTGGTATTATGAATACCGATGAAAACGATCGAATCATTGAGTTTGAAGAAAAACCTGAGGAACCAAAAAGCAATCTGGCCTCAATGGGAATCTATATATTCAACTGGAGTCGTCTACGGAGCGTCCTTTTAAACAGTTACAAAAAGGATGATCAAATGTTGGACTTTGGTAAGCATGTGATTCCAGCGTACTTAGAAAGCGGCGAGAATGTCTTTGCCTATCGGTTCGACGGATATTGGAAAGATGTTGGAACGATTGATTCTTTGTGGGAAGCAAGCATGGAGTTCATTGATCCTGAACATAGTCTGAACATTCGGGATAAGAATTGGCGCATTTTAGCGAAAAATACAATTTCTCCGCCGCATTTCTTAACTGAAAATGCCGATGTGAAAAATTCGTTGATTGCTGATGGCTGCTATGTAGCTGGTCATGTAGAACACAGTATTCTGTCAGGAGATGTCCAGGTCAAAGAAGGTGCCAAAGTAGTCGACAGCGTTATTATGCCAGGGGCAACAGTTGGTAAAAATGTACAAATCAAAAATGCGATCATTGGTGAAAATGCAATCATCGGTGATGACGCCGTAGTTGATGGAACAGAAGAAATCGCCGTCGTGGGCTATTCAGAAGTGATAGGAGTGTTGACAAGTGAGAGCGAATAAAATGTGTGCCATTTTAGGCAATGTTTACGAGTGTCCAGAATTGTTACCATTAACTGAAAAAAGGCCATTGGCTACCTTACCTTTTGATTGTAAATATCGCTTGATCGATTTTAATCTGTCGAATGCAATCAATGCAAATATCAAATCTGTCTATATGGTTTTTAATCAAGGAACAACCAAGTCGGTGTTTGACCATATTGGCGGGGGACGTGAATGGCATTTAGATAGTGTCGATAGTCGCTACTTTATTCATTTTTATCAAGACTTCTTGAAAAAGAAAGCTGAGGGACGACCTTATTTTGAATCAGTGATCGACTATTTGAATAAATCAAAATCTGAGTATACAGTTTTCATGGGCAATCGCATGCTTTGCAATATTGATTTAGAAGCAGTTCTAAAAATTCATCAACAAAGCGACAGTGTTATGACAGTTGTCTACAAGAAAATGTCTAGAGAACAGATCTATCGTCAAGATGAAATCTTAGAAGTAGATGAACATGGCATAATTAAGGGACATCATAACTTCTTGGAAGATAAATCGGAAGATGAAATGCTTAACCTTGGCATGAAGATCTTTATTTGCCGCACAGATTGGTTGATCGATGCCTTGCAAGAAGGTCAAAATTTGGGCGGTCCGGTAGCATTGGTCGATTTCTTAACTTTGGCGATGAATCAGGTGAAGACTTACGCATATGAATACACAGGATTTTTAAGTAATATTTTTGATGTTAAGTCTTATTATGATGCTAATATGGCAATGTTAGATCCCAAAAAATTCACATCTCTATTGTATTCTAAGAACAAGATCTATACGAAATTGAAAAACGAAGTGGCTACTTATTACTCACCAACATCGGAAGTGAAAAATAGTCAGTTTGCGACTGGGTGTCTAGTCGACGGCAAAGCACATGGGTCACTTTTCTCTCGAAGTGTTGTCATCGAGAAAGGTGCAGAGATAGAAGAGTCAATTATCATGGCAAGTTGTACAATTCGAGAAGATGCTTTTGTTAAGCATGCAATTTTAGATAAGAATGTCGTGGTTGAACCAGGAGTTAAAATCATTGGTTCGTTGGAAAAACCAGTTGTGATTAAGAAAAATACTCATGTACTAAGCGACGTTTACGGAGGCGAATAAACGTGAAAACATTGTTTGTAGCGGCGGAATGTGCACCCTTTTTTAAAACAGGAGGATTGGGTGATGTTGCGGGTGCTTTACCCAAAGCGTTGAAAGAAAAAGGAACGGATATTAAAGTCGTGTTGCCATTGTTTACAAAAATGCCGCAACGCTATAAAGAACAATTACAAGATTTATTCTCTTACGATGTATATGTTGGCTGGCGTAAGCAGTATTGCGGCGTGAAATATCTGCGATTGGATGGAATTGATTATTATTTCCTAGACAATCTTTATTACTTCAATCGCCCGAATTTATACGGTTATTATGACGACGGGGAGCGTTTCGCCTTTTTCCAGCAGGCTGTTATCGAATTAATGGAAAAAATTGATTTTATTCCCGATGTGATGCATTTGAATGATTATCACACGTCATTCATCCCGTTTTTATTGAAGGAGAAATATCGTTGGATTCAGAAATACAATAACATTCGATCAGTGTTAACGATTCATAATATCGAATTTCAAGGACAGTACGATCGTGAAATATTGTATGATTTATTTGGTATGGGTTGTGAACGTTATGATGATGGAACGATTCAATTCAATAATTGCGTGAATTTTATGAAGGCAGGAATTCTTTATGCCGACCGTGTCACTACAGTCAGTCCATCTTATGCTGAAGAAATTAAAACACCTGAGTTTGGTGCGGGGTTAGATGTCATCTTGCGGATGGAAAGCGGAAAATTACATGGGATTCTGAATGGGATTGACTATGCTTCATTTAATCCTAAAAAAGATCCAGCAATTTTTGCAAATTACGACAAGAAACATTTGGATAAAAAGATAGAAAATAAAGTTCAATTACAAAAACTTCTAGAATTGCCCGTTCGACCGGATGTCCCTGTGATTGGGATTGTTAGCCGATTGACGTACCAAAAAGGTTTCCATTTACTATTGCAGGAAATGGAGAATTTGATGCAGTTTGATGTGCAGTTGATTTTGATTGGAACAGGCGATCCAAATTTCGAGAATCAATTTCATTATTTTGGCGGAAAATATCCACATAAAGCTAGTATCCATATTGCGTTTGATGTAACCTTGGCACAAAAAGTTTATGCAGGTGTCGATATGTTCTTGATGCCTTCGGCTTTTGAACCGTGTGGATTATCGCAAATGATTTCGATGCGCTACGGCACTTTGCCGATTGTACATGAAATCGGCGGATTGAGAGATACTGTCCAGTCGTATAATCCGATTACAAACGAGGGGACTGGTTTTGGATTTGGTATTTTCGAGCCGTTCTATTTAATGAATGCACTTAAACAAGCAATCGAATTATATCAAAACCATCAAGATATTTGGAAGAAAATGATGCTAGAAGCGATGTCGCGCGATTTTAGTTGGGACGAGTCTAGTCAACAATATTTAGAGCTATACAAACAAATGTAGGATTCGAAAAGCCAGAATCTAAGGCCTCAGGCTATGGATTTTGGCTTTTTTCTAGCATAATTTTATGATAGTAAGGTATTATTAAAAAAAGTGTAGGTTGGAGATGAAGAAATGGACAAGACAGAATTTAAACGGTGTTTCAGTCGCCGATTGGCCGAAAAATTTGCAATGGAGGTCACAGATGCGTCACCAAATGAACTCTATCAAACGTTGGGTTCATTGATGACTTCAACATACTCACAAAATTGGCAGCAGACGTGGAAGGATTATCGAGAAGCTGGTCAGAAGCAAGCTTATTATTTTTCAATTGAATTTTTACCTGGAAAAATGCTGAAGAGTAACCTTTTGAATATGGGCTGGTTAGAGATGGTCTCAGAGGGACTCACTGAGTTGGGAATTAGTCTAGATGATTTAGCAGAAGTTGAACCGGATATGGCTTTAGGGAATGGCGGATTAGGAAGACTGGCCTCATGTTTTATGGATTCAATCGCCTCAACTGGATTACCAGGAAATGGTAATGGAATTCGTTATGAATATGGTTTATTTAAGCAACGTTTCGTTGATAATTATCAGGTCGAATTGCCTGATGAATGGCTGCAAAAAGGGAATCTTTGGGAAGTTCGAAAAGAAAGTAAGGCAGTGGATGTGCGTATAGGCGGAGATGTTTACTTAAGCGAGGATGGTTTCGGTAATCTTACCCCAAATTATCAAGGCGGGATGCTTTTACGCGCGGTGCCCTACGACACAGGAATGGTCGGATACCAAAATGATATCGTCAATACCATGCGTTTATGGTCGGTTGAAATTTCTCCTGAAGAAGAGGATCGTTATCGCAGCATCGGAGATCGACGTGCGGTAGAAGATTTGACTTCTGTGCTATATCCAGATGATTCAAGTGAAGCAGGCAGAAAATTACGTTTGTCACAAGAGTACTTCTTTGTTTCAGCAGGAGTACAAAGTATTTTGCGTTATTATAAGCAATTGAACAAACCCATGGATGAAATAAATCAATATATTGCCATCCACATTAATGATACACATCCTGCGATGTGCGTGGCCGAATTCATGCGTCTTTTAATCGATCAAGAAAAGATGGGGTGGGAACGGGCATGGAATCTAACTCAAG
Source organism: Enterococcus malodoratus (assembly GCF_027659535.1). Taxonomy (NCBI): domain Bacteria; kingdom Bacillati; phylum Bacillota; class Bacilli; order Lactobacillales; family Enterococcaceae; genus Enterococcus; species Enterococcus malodoratus. Next base: position 130,532 of record NZ_JAQDPG010000002.1, read on the forward strand.
AAGTAATGAGTTATACTAACCATACGATTATGGCAGAAGCTTTAGAGAAATGGTCAATCGATATGATGAAAAGTGTTTGTCCTAGAATCTATCAAATTATCGAAGAAATCGATCGACGCTTCGTTGAGGAGATGACGGGAGTTCACGATTTTGACTTGATTCAACGAACAAGGGTTATTCAGTGCGGCCAAGTCCATATGGCCCATCTTGCGATCATTGGCTCTCATTCGACAAATGGTGTCGCAAAACTACATTCTGATCTTTTAAAATCGGTTGTTTTACATGATTTTTATTTACTTTACCCTGCACGATTCAACAATAAGACAAATGGTATTGCAATGCGTCGCTGGACACAGTTAGCTAATCCCGCTTTGAGCAATGTATTAGATGATACAATTGGAGATTCTTGGCGGAAGAATCCAAGTGACTTGCGCTTATTATTAAATTTCGAAGAAGATGATCAAGTTCTTGAAGCTTTAGCGGATGCTAAGTGGGAGAATAAAAAAAGATTAGCAACTTATATTGAAGATCATTGCGGTATCAAGGTGAATTCAAATGCGATTTTTGATGTTCAGATCAAACGTCTACACGCCTATAAAAGGCAGTTATTAAATTTACTGCATATTATCAAATTGTATTTGGATTTGAAAGAAAATCCTGATTTACCGATTGAACCACGTGTTTTCATTTTCGGTGCGAAAGCAGCACCAAGTTATCATTATGCAAAGTCAATCATTAAAGTAATCAATGAAACGGCAAGTTTAATTAATCAAGATGACTCAATCAATAATAAATTGAAGGTTGTCTTTTTAGCAAACTACAATGTTAGTTTGGCGGAGCGGATTATTCCGGCGGCAGATGTTAGTGAACAAATATCCCTGGCATCAAAAGAGGCTTCAGGTACTTCTAATATGAAACTTATGTTAAATGGAGCGGTGACGATTGCGACATTGGACGGAGCGAATGTGGAAATTCGTGATGCGGTAGGGGATGACAATATTGCGATTTTTGGTTTGACTGAATCAGAGGTCTATCAGTACTATGAAAATAGAAGTTATTCATCAACGGATATTTTCAAAAATGATGCTGTAGTCTATAAAGTTGTAAAAACACTTGTTGATGGAACAATCCCTAACATTATTTCAGAAGGACAAGAAATCTTTGACTCATTAATTAAGTACAATGATGAATTTTTTGTACTGCGTGATTTTGGAGACTACTGTCTGGCGCAGGAGTCAATTAATCAGGCTTATCAAGACAAACGACGTTGGCGTCAAATCAGCTTAAGAAATATCGCGAATGCAGGCCGTTTCTCTTCAGATAAAACGGTCCAACGATATGCGGATGACATTTGGCAAATTGAACCGGCTTTTGCTCATGAAGATGATCGAGGTGTGACACAGCATGACACGTATTTATTTTAATCCCTGGTTAGAGCGATATAAACAGCCGTTTGGTGCTGTTCAAGAGGGAGCGATGGTAAAAATTTGGCTATCGGTTCCAGAACAAAGGAATACGAAAGTCCTTTTGATTGTTCGTAAGGAAGGCAGTTCTAGTGGTCAAAAAATATTTTCAATGGAACCGACGTCGGAAGATCGATTTCACTTTCAAACGATTATGGATCAGGGTTGGGGGCTTTACTTTTACTATTTCAAGATTATTCACGAATCAGAAGGTTATGAAACAATTCAGTACTATGGCTTTAATGGTCAAGGCGGCGAAGGACAAATTTATGGTTCTGAACGTGATGTGGTTCCGTATCAACTAACTTGTTATCAAAAATCAGAGGTTGCACCGAAATGGTATCGTGATGCAGTATTTTATCAAATTTTTCCGGATCGTTTTGCTAATGGCAATCCTGAAAGAAAAATTAATCAACCTAAAAAGAATACTTTCATTTATGCGACTGAAGAAGATGAACCATTTTATATTAAGAACCAGAAGAATGAAATCGTTCGTTGGGATTTTTTTGGCGGGAATTTTAAAGGAATTCAGGACAAAATACCCTATTTACAAGAGTTGGGAATCACAGCTCTCTATTTAAATCCTATTTTTGAGGCAAGCTCCAATCATCGCTATGATACTAATGACTATTTTAAAGTGGATAGTGTTTTAGGGACTGAAGAAGATTTTCGAAACCTTATTGGAGCCTTGCATATGGCGGGAATCGCTGTAATACTGGATGGTGTCTTTTCTCACGTTGGTAAAGACAGCCGCTATTTTAATATTAGCGGTCTCTATGGAGAAAACTCAGGTGCAGCACGTGACCCTCAAAGTGAATATCGTGATTGGTTTACTTTCAATCATTACCCTGATGACTATAAATCATGGTGGGGTGTAGCTGATTTACCAGAAGTAATAAAAGATAATCCGGCTTATCAAGAATTCATTTATGGAGATTTGGACAGCGTCTTGTCCAAATGGACTTCGATGGGCGTTGATGGTTGGCGTTTAGATGTTGCGGACGAATTGACAGATGATTTTATTGCAGGTATTCGAAAAAATCTATTGTCTTACCAAGAAAAAATCTTAATTGGTGAAGTCTGGGAAGATGCGTCAAATAAAATTGCCTATGATACACGCCGGAAATACGTTTTTGGGGATCATTTACAAGGAGTAATGAACTATCCATTGCGTGAGCAAATATTGGATCTTTTAAAACAGTCGCGATCATTACAGAATATATGTGAAGAAATGGTTCGCTACCAAGAAAATTATCCAGCTGACTTTTATTTCAATCAATTGAATAATATTGGAACTCATGATACTGAACGTATTTTGACTATGCTGAACAGCTCTGTTGAAGCGTTGGATCAAGCTTGGGGGTTAATGTTTATGATGCCAGGCATCCCATGTGTCTATTATGGGGATGAGGCAGGATTGACAGGCGGGAAAGATCCTGATAATCGCAAGTTTTTCCCATGGAACTCCATTGATCCGCGCTTGTTTAAAAATTGTCAAAAATGGATCGAACGCCGTAAAAAATATGATGTGATGAAATATGGACAGTTTTTCCCATTTTATTCACAAGCGCAGCAAATTTTTGGAATTATTCGCTATTCAGAAAATTCCTATGTAATTTATGCTATCAATTTATCTGATCAAGAGCAGAGTTTGAATGTAGGTGAACTATCAAGTCCACGGGCCTATAAGGGTGAGTATGCCGTTTTAGAGCGTATTTTAGAGGGTGAAGTAATTGGACCTAAGGGGAGTCTCTTTATGTACGACACAGAATAAGTTCTTTTTTACACGCCCCATTGTTTAGGAATTTGAAAAGCATTTTTCCAACATTTATGCTAAACTATGCTATATCAGAACAATAAGGATGATTTTATGCAAACGTACAGCAGAAAGAAGAGCCGTTTTCCTGCTTTTGATGATGAAGCAGGTGTGAAAATAGTACAGACTAACCAACGTGTCTTGTTTGATGGGCAGGATGACTTAATCACAAGTTATCGTTTAGAGGCGAAAGATATTTTTGAACGTCCGATGCCAAAAGCAAAACGAACGCGGCGTGTTAACCTAGATGAAGAACCGCGGAGGGAACTCGATCATCACAAAGCCAATCTGCCAATGTATCAGGGAGAACATAAAGAATCAAAAAAAGTAAATTTATTTGAGGAACGTAAACCAAAAGAAGTTGTTAAAACGACTTTCAATTCGCGAAATGGTCGCAGCGCAACTCCTTTTGCTCCAAAGTATGTGCCTTCTTCTATAATCCCTGATGAACCCGCTGACGCAGTGTCTCCAAGAGAATTGATGAGTCGAATGGAGAAATCAAAGCAATCGTATATTTTATTTGCTTCGGAAAATGAACAGACGCCACCAGTGATTGAAAGAAAGAAATCACGTCAGCGATTGGATCGTTCATTGCGTGGGATTATGCAAGAGGATAATTCAAAGATTGAAAGCAGTAAATACTTTCATGATTAATGCAGAAGGTGCCATATGGCAGCCTTCTGTTGTTTTAGGATGATAGGGGAGAAGGAAGTATGAATCCATTTGAAGAAAAAATTCGCCAGTTGCGGGCAGGTGAGATTGATAAATTCGAAGTGTCGCGAGATGACTTCTTTTTATTTCGTGATGTATGGACCAAGCAAGAAGATAAAAAGTTTTTCCGCGGTATCGCTGGACTAAAGGGAAATATTACTTATGTCTACGATACGACGATAGTTTAAGATATTGACTTTTTCATTTTAGCTCGCTATTATGAAAAAGATTCTGCGCGGTGGTGGTGGAATGGCAGACACGTACGCTTGAGGGGCGTATGAGCTTGGCTCGTGTGGGTTCGAATCCCATTCGCCGCATTTTGAATGTACCATTTTCTGGTATGTTCTTTTTTTTGTAAAAAAATGAAGAACGTTTAAAACTATATAGAAAACCGTATCATTTAAATTCAATTCTTTTGTGCATTTAGAACACAGAAGTTGCTTGTCTGTCAGTCATCGGATAAAATTGAGTTATTAAAATGCGAATTTGCATATTTGGAGGAATTATCAATGTTAGCAATTGGTCAAGTCTTAAAAGAGTTCAGAAAAGAACACGGCATGACACAAAAAGATCTTTCTCAAGGGATTTGTTCTCAAAGTGTTTTGAGCCGAATCGAAAATGATGAAGAGATCCCCAATATTATTGTGATTCAACAACTTTGCCATCGTTTAGGAATTACTATCGATCAATTGATGCTTGATTTTTTACCAGAAGAATTATTTCTGCGTAAATATTTCAACAAGATGTTTATGTATTTGCGAATTGGTAAATACTTAGAAATTCGAACAACGTTGGAATACTTGGATGAAAGGCAGATTACTCACTTAGATAAGGATCGGCAACTGGCTTATTTTTTTAAAGGAGTTTGCGCTTATTTTCTTGATGAGGAGCCGGAAGCGGCTTTAGATCAAATTGTTCAAGGACTTTCAATCTGTGTGTCAAAAAAATATGATGGTTATTTCGATAGTCGAATTTTACTTTTAAGTTTTGCCGGCAAAATGAGTTCGGTAATGGGCAGAGTGAGTGACGCCCAAAACTATTACAATCAAAGCTTCGACTTGTTCCAGACAATGATGGCTGATTATTCAGAGCGCAGCGAGTTGAGTAATCTTTTTGTTAACTATGGTACTTTCCTAGTTAAGCATGAGCGCTTGGATCTTGCTGAGAAAGTCGTGGATATGGGTTTGAAATGGAATCGTCAGCAATGCAGCTATTATAAATTGAGAGAGCTTTTAGAACTAAAAATTCGAATGTTGGAAGCGCGTGACGAGTTGCATTCAGTCATTAATTATCGAAAAATGCTGCGTGCTATTGAAAAGATAAAAGATTTATAGAATGGTCTACACCATTCTTGACTTCTTAATCATTCAGGAGTAACTTTAAGATACTAAGAAAAAAAGGGAGAGCTCTAAATGAAAACATTTATTTATGCTGACAAATTCTTTTTAAACTCTGGTGTTAAAGGCGCAGGTTATTTAGATGTCACTGATGGCATTTTTGGAACATATACGAAGGAAAAACCAGCAGATGCTGAGATTATCGATCAAAGTGGAAAATGGATTGCACCTGGTTTAGTTGATACTCATATCCATGGGTATAAAAATCATGATGTAATGGATAATGATGCCGATGGAATCAAAGTGATGTCTGAAGGATTATTATCATGTGGCGTGACAAGTTTCTTGCCAACGACTTTGACTTCAACTAAAGAACGTTTGAAGGATGTTGCGGAAACAATCGGCAAAATGTATCAAGAGGTTGATGGTGCGAAGATTCAAGGGATCTATTTTGAAGGTCCATTCTTCACTGAAGAACATAAAGGTGCGCAAAATCCTAGTTATTTTGGTGATCCTGATGTGGATACTTTCCATGAATGGCAAGAAGCTTCAGGTGGCTTGATCAAAAAAATAGCTCTGGCTCCTGAACGTAAAGGTGTCAAAGAATTTGTTAAAACAGTAACCGACGAAGGTGTTGTTGTTTCACTAGGACACTCTAGCGGTACATTAGAAGAAGCGCAAGAAGCAGTTGAAGCAGGGGCTAGCGTCTTTGTACATGCTTATAACGGAATGCGCGGTTTGAATCATCGTGAACCAGGGATGGTTGGCGCGTTATTAACCTTGCAGCATGTATTCTCTGAATTAATCTGTGACGGACATCATGTACATCCGCAAGCAGCTGAAGTATTGATGGAAAAGGCTGGACATGATCATGTTGCTTTGATCACTGACTGTATGATGGCGGGCGGAATGCCTGATGGCAATTACAATCTAGGCGAATTCCCAGTAGTCGTGAAAGAAGGAACGGCACGCCTTGAATCCGGCAACTTAGCTGGAAGTATTTTGAAGCTAAAAGAAGCAATTAAGAACGTTGTTGATTGGGATATCGCAACACCAGAGCAAGCAATCATGATGGCATCTTATGTACCAGCAGTGAGCTGTAAGATTGATGACAAATGCGGCATGATCGCAGAAGGACGGGCGGCTGATTTCATCGTCCTAGAACCTAGTATGGATCTGGTTGCTACTTATTTAGACGGTGTTGAACGTTATCACGCTTAATTAAACGACTGATTTTAAACTCGATCATTTTTTGATCGAGTTTTTTTGTCTTCGATGGAATTTTTATGGTAGAATTTTTGTTAAACTTTTAGACTTATAAAAAATCACTAAAAGGAGAACAATATGAAACCAATAATTGGTGTGACACCGTTATATGATGAGGAACGAAAGAGTATTTGGCTGCTGCCGGGTTACTTAGAGTTGATCGAAAAAAATGGCGGTATTCCGTTGATTTTACCTCTTACAACGAATAAGGAAGTGTTGGAAACCTTTTTGACTTCTTGCGATGGCTTTCTTTTTACTGGCGGCCAGGATATTGATCCGTCTTTTTATGGAGAAAAAAAGCGATCCGTCTGTGGGATCCCCTGTCGGGTACGTGACGAAATGGAGGGTTATCTTATGCGAGAAGTGATTGCTAAAGATAAGCCGCTATTGGCTATTTGCCGAGGTGTACAACTATTGAATGCATTGTATGGCGGTACACTCTATCAGGATTTGCCAAGTGAAAGGTCATCTTCTGTGTGTCATCAGATGATTCCCCCATATGCTAAGGTGCAGCATGAAGTGCAACTGATCGAAAATAGTCTATTGCATCGTATCTTAGATCGTACCAAACTAGGAGTGAACAGCTATCATCATCAAGCCATCAAAGAGGTAGGCAATGGGCTAGAGGTAACAGCTGTTTCAACGGATGGGGTAATCGAAGGAGTCTCTTTGAAATCAGCAAAATTTGTTTTAGGTGTTCAATGGCATCCGGAGTTCTTCGATGCATCAACAACAGAAAATAAAGCATTGATGGCAGCGTTCTTATCTGCATGTTAAACTTTTATTATCTGAAGAAACGGAAAGAGGAAGAGTGAAAAATGAAATCAAAAGATAAACAAACCGAGTCAGTCAGTAAAGAGAGTTTTCTCATGATCATTGATTTGCTAAGCGACCTTAATATTCGTTATTGGGTCGAAGGAGGATGGGGAATTGATGTGCTGATCGGAAAACAAAAACGAGAACATCGGGATGTAGATATTGATTTTGATGCTACACACGAAAAAGAATTGCTTAAAAAATTGAGCGAAATAGGTTATCAGATTACGATTGATCAGCGTCCGACACGTGTAGAGTTATACCATCCTAACTATGGGAATATTGATATCCATCCATTTGTGATCAGCGAATCAGGAAGCGTGAAGCAAGCAAATCCAGAAGGTGGCTGGTTTGAGCTGGCATCTGATTGGTTTACAAAAAGCCACTATGAAGGCCGCATGATTCCCTGTGTTTCTATTGAAGGACAGAGGATATTTCATAGCGGGTATGATCTGAGAGCGATAGATCATGCGGATTTGAGCAACCTAAATGCTGCTTATCCGCAAGTCTCTGAAAATTAGAATAAGTATGATGAGAAGCGAGCACATCCTGATTAGTTGACTTAGCCTTTTCTCAGATATTCTTCGATTTCATTTGGATACAATTTTCGTATCCGGGTTTTCGTAAATTCTTGATAGCTTGGGTTACGATACAGTGCTTGATGTTTTTCAGCACTCTTTTTGCTTTTTTCCAGGTACTCTTTGAAGCTTGTGTCATCAACGAAAATTTTGTATGATTTTCGTTTGGATTCACTGATTACTTCGTAAATGCCGCATGCCTTATGATAAAGATGATCGGCAACACGTAGATAGAGTTTCGCAATCGCTAAACTTTTAAAGGGAAAATCGATTCTTCGAAGCTGTCGTTTGTCATCCTTTTGACAACAGATACAACGGCCGCACGTTCCGCAAATATACTGTTCATGGTTTTCTAAACATTCCCGTTTGCCCAGTATGGGTGTCGCATGATTGTCATTTGCATAACATTCAATACATTCTTTCATTTAAAAGCCTCCTTTTTAAACATTATCTATTCAAAAACTGCTATTTTCAAGACTTTAGTTAATGTGAAATGGAGGTTTTTTAAGTCTGACGGCATCTGTCGTTGGCTTTTTTTTGAGCTATGTTAAACTAAAAAAGAATAAAGCAGTTGTATATATAAAAGTTTAGTAATAGGGGGATACAAAATGGCTTATATTGATGTGATCGATGAGAGCAAACATTACAAAATGGGCGAAACGGTCATTAAAGCAAATGAAAAAATCAATTTTTCGATTGAAAAGGGAGAGGTTGCAGTAATACTTGGACCAAGTGGTGCAGGGAAATCCACCGTGTTAAATATTTTAGGTGGAATGGATAGCTGTGATGAAGGTAAAGTAGTGGTGGATGGCACGGATATCGCTATTTTTAGTGACAAAGAATTGACCACCTATCGCCGTAATGATGTTGGTTTTGTTTTTCAGTTTTATAATTTGGTTCCTAATCTAACTGCAAAGGAGAATGTAGAGCTGGCTTCTCAAATTGTATCGGATGCATTGGAGCCTGAAGCAGTATTGGGCTCAGTTGGTTTAGGCGAACGTATGGATAATTTCCCGGCCCAATTATCAGGCGGAGAACAACAGCGGGTCACGATTGCTCGGGCATTGGCAAAACGTCCCAAATTATTATTATGTGATGAACCAACAGGTGCTCTTGATTTTGAAACGGGGAAACAAATTTTAAAAATATTGCAGGACACTGCACGTGAAAATGGGACGACTGTCGTTATTATCACGCATAACTCGGCGATTGCACCGATGGCCGATCGGGTCATCCGAATCAATGATGCGCGTGTTCGCAGTGAAGAATTGAATGATAACCCTCAATCAATTGAAGAGATTCAATGGTAAGAGGTGAGTAAAATGAAAAGGGCGATGCGACGAAGCAATTGGCGTGAAATCTGGCAATCAAAAACACGATTCTTTTCAATTCTAAGCATCATATTTTTAGGTGTCGCTTTCTATGTTGGTTTGCGGGCCACAGGACCGGATATGTTAAAAACAGCTGCAGATTATTACCGAAAGCAACAATTAGCTGATACTCGAGTCGTTTCTTCTTGGGGATTGACAGATGAGAACATCAAGCTGATCGAAGAAGCAAAGGGTGTAAAAGCAGAGGGGCGCTATTTTCACGATATCAATCTGAGTCAGGAAAACCAGGTTTTTCGTATCTTCAGCTATGATGCAAAGCAAACACTTAATCGAGTGGTAGTCACCAAAGGCCGACTGCCAAAAAGTTCAACTGAAATTGTCTTAGATGACTTTGCTAGAGAAAAGGGCTATAAGCTAAATCAGCAGTTTGATTTTTCGGCGGATGATTCGGAGCAAGCTTTCAAACGGCAAACATTCAAAATCGTTGGATTTGTTAAAAGTCCTGAGTTCATTGAGAACATCTCTCGGGGAAATACGACAGTAGGTAAGGGTTCAATCGATTGTCTGGCTTTTGTATTGCCGGATAATTTCACTCAGCCGGTCTATTCTGAGGCTTTGATACAGTATCGAGATCTGAAGACTAGTGATGCCTATTCATCGCAGTATGAAAAACGTTTAAAACAGGATCAAAAGAACCTGAAAAATCACTTGAAAGAAACTGCCCCAAACATAATGGCAGAAAAAAAGGCAGAGCAGCAAAAGCGTCTTGATCAGGAAAAAAAGAAATTTCAACAGCAAACGCAAATCGACTTGAATGATCTTTCTCCAGAGCAACTTTCAGGACTAGCTGCGATAAATTCAGAACTCCCCATGCAACTAGAGGTTTTAGCGCGGAAACAACAGCAGATTGATTCTTTAGTAGAACCAGAGTATCATCTCTTTGCTCGTTCTGAAAATCCTGGGTATAGCGAATATGAAGACAATGCTGAACGAATTTCCTCATTGGCTTCCGTTTTTCCATGGATATTCTTTCTGATAGCGGCGCTTGTAACCATGACGACCATGACCAGAATGGTAGAGGAGAAACGGAATGAACTGGGAACATTTAAGGCATTAGGGTATCGGAACGGCGAGATTGCTCAGAAATACTTGCTTTATGCTACTTTAGCAGGCGGTGCAGGTACTCTGTTAGGACTCGTTGTGGGCTTTTATCTATTGCCGATAATTATCTTCAACGCTTATGGTCAGTTATATAATCTAGCTCAAGTGGTGACGCCATGGTATTTATCCTACGCGTTAATTGCTTTAGCCGTGGCATTAACCTGTTCTGTCGGTTCAGCCTGGCTAGTTTTACGATATGATTTGAGGGCAGCACCTGCAACATTGATGCAGCCTAAGGCACCTAAAAAGGGCAAGCGAATCTTTTTAGAACGGATGACCTTTGTTTGGCGGCGCCTTTCATTTAGCCAAAAGGTAACTTTGCGCAATTTGTTCCGCTATAAGCAACGGATGCTGATGACTGTGATCGGAATTGCCGGCTGTATGTCGATGATCATTACCGGTTTCGGATTGCGGGACTCAATTGGTGATATTGTTTCACTGCAATTTGATAAGTTGTGGCATTATCAAGGTACAACTGTTTTTAAAGAGACGCCATCTGCCGATCAAGAAAAAAAATATGTTCAGCAGCTTGAAACTTTTTCGAATTATCAAGACCATTTGCCAGTCTCCTTAGAAACCTTCACTGCGCAAAAGGAAACTGTTTCTAAACAGGAAATTAGTTTGTCTGTTCCCAAGGAGAACAACAGACTGAATGAGTTTTTATCTTTCAGAAACCGCAAAACGAATAAACAATATTCGCTGACCGATGATGGTGTCATTATCAATGAAAAGCTCGCCAAGTTATTTGATTTACAAAAAGGTGATACATTAAAAATCAAATCTATTGCTGGTGAAGATTACAAAGTAAAAGTGGCGGCAATCTCCGAAAACTATGTCGGGCATTTCATTTACATGACACCGAGCTATTACGAAAAGACGTTTGACGAAAAACCAGAATTCAATACGGATCTTTTACTTTTCAGCAAAGAACCAAAACGTCAGACCGAGGATCAGATGGCTAAACAATTAATGGAGAATTCTGAAATTGCCAATGTAAGTTTTATGTCGAAATCACGAGATGCACTAAAAGATACTGTCAAAAGCCTCAACATTATTATGTGGGTATTGATCATTTCTGCGGGTCTCTTAGCGTTTATCGTGTTGTATAATCTGACCAATATTAATGTCTCAGAGCGCATACGAGAGCTATCAACGATCAAGGTCTTAGGCTTTTACGATGGAGAAGTGGTGCGTTACGTTTATCGGGAAAATATTTTACTAACCCTAATGGGGATTTTCTTCGGATTGTTCCTTGGAAAAATCGAGCATGGTTATATCTTGAAAACTGTTGAGTTGGATATGACGATGTTTTCTCCCGATATTCAACCGCTTAGTTATCTTTATGCAAGTTTGATAACGTTGTTTTTCACGCTGATTGTCGGAGTGATTATGTATTTCCGCTTGAAAAAGATTGATATGATTGAGGCATTGAAGGCAAACGAATAAGTAATTTAGTTGTATAAAAAGTGAAAGGATCATTCTCATTTTTGAGAATGATCCTTTATTTGTTTACGGACATCGTAAAGCATTCTATTCAAGTCGGCTTCTTTTTTGCGAAGTTCAACTAGATCTTCTTTGATCTGTTTCTCCTTTTCGTCTGTTTGGGGAGAAATGACCCCATTCAGTGAAATTCCAATGATGGTTCCAATAAAGGTATCTAGTACTCGATTCAGGGCGTAGAGGAAGGATTCACCTTGGGGAATACTCAAAGCAATCAAAAGCATAGTGGCGATTGCTGAAATAATACCCGAATTATTGTTGAGCCCATCAGAAAGGACAATTACTAGTACAACAAACAGAGGCAACACAAATAATTCTACAAAAAAGTCGTTATTAAAAAATGATTGAATGTAGTAGAAAATCAAAGCTAATAATCCGCCGAGAGAATTACCCAGCACTCGTGAGCGGCCAAAAGAAATGCTAGTAGTCAAGTCTTGCCGTAAGGAAAAGACTGCGGCTAGCGCAGCGATCAACGGAGAGCCGCGGTCGGTCGCGTGAAATAATAGAATGCACAGCATGACAGCTAACGCGGTTTTCATTGTTCGCATACCTAAACGAAAACGGCCAATTTGCAAATTTTCCTCCCACCTTCTTATTCTTTATATATAATAGTTTAGCGGAAGTCTGACAAAAAAACAAAAGGCATTGCCTGAGCAAAGCCTTTTATCGAAAAAATTCTATTTTTGCTGCCATTTTTTTTGCATTTGATCTAAAATATCAATCACGTCTTTAGTGAAGAAAAGGGATTTATTCGGAAGTTGTCCGTGGATCATTCGTACCATATTTTCGATCTCGTAATTCATGGCATTTCCAGCGAAACCAGATTCAATAATTTCTTTCGTTCCATCGTTGAAAAAAAGTTCTGCCTTATCAGCACGAGGGTACTCATCAATCGTCAAGTGCCCATTTTCAAAAGCCACGATTCCTTTTTTTGGCATTTTTGCCTGAAACGTCAAATTAACCGTTGCAAGCTCATTTTTTTGGTTCTGTAAAATCGTCACGGATTGTTCATCGACACCTGTTGAAAATGGCACCATTGTAGATGCTACAACAGTTGGTTGTTCGGTTAGAAACCAGCGGGCAAAGGAAACGGCATAAGTTCCGATGTCTAATAGGGCACCTCCAGCTAGTTCAGGATTGAAAAACCGATTGGTTGGATCAGGATCCTTGTAACTGCCGAACGGAGCCTGAACCATTTTCAAATTCCCCATACGACCGCTATCCATTAAGGCATGTAACTCATGGTAAAGAGGCATGTTGAAAATTGTCATAGCTTCAGCTAAAATCAATTGTTTTTGTTCCGCTAGCTCAATCGCAGATTGTAGTTCTTCTGCGTTCATTGTGATAGCTTTTTCGCATAAAACATGCTTGCCTGCTTCTAAGGCATCCATGATGTGTTGATGATGTTGGCGATTTGGGACCGCAATATATATAATAGAGATATCTTCATCAGCTAGTAATTCTTCATAGCTGCCATAAGCTTTTGGCAAATTGTACGCTTTAGCAAATTTTTCAGCCTTTTCTAAAGTTCGTGAGGCACAAGCGGTTAGTTTGCTTGTTGTTTGATTGAAATTATCAGCAAAATCGTGGGCAATTCCGCCGAGACCAACGATCCCCCATTGTAAGTCTGTCATACTAATCCTCCTGAAATCGAATTTAAGTTTTGCTTTTCCAAATAGTTCATTTTTGAAAAGACAAAAGCTTTCTACAAAGTATAGCAGTAAATATTAAAATATTTCAATCGATCTGCCAAAGAGGTGTTTTTTTCTAAAAAATTCAGTAGAATAGGAGAGGAGGGATTTTTCGTGAATCAAATTTATTTAGATTTAGTAATTAGTGCAATTTTTGAACAATTTCATACAGAACAGGATTTTTACCAGGATTATTTAGGAATCAACGAGGTTCAATGGCGACAGTGGAAAACGGGACAAAATAATTTATCGCCCGAAGCAAATCAAAAAATCAAGAACCTATTCAGCGATTATGAATGGATGTTGAGTCAAAAAGTTATTCGTCAAACCTTTTTATTTCCAGAGAAACGCCAAACGGCAGTGGCTGAATATCGAGAGATGAAGACGATTGTTGCGCAAAAATGGATTGCTAGCGGATTGGCTCAAGTCGAATTGATTCCTTTCAAAAATAAAAACGAAGAAGAAAACCATGATTTCATCGATCTACGAGTCACCATTGATTATGATAATTGGGGCTATAGTGATATACTAAGCTTTCGTTTGCCTGCTCATATTCAGAACCAGATAGCCAGCGCACACAAAAAAACTGCACTGCTTGATTGGGTCAATGAGAAATTAACGGAAACATATACGTCTCTAGACGATTAACGAGAGGATTTTTAAATTGAAAAAAACAGTAGGACTACTTTCCGTCATTATCATGTTTGGAATGACCGCCTATTCGCTTTTTTATAGTGCACCTGCAGAATCGGATGCCAAAAAAGCAACTGCTACGACTTATTCGTTTGAAAAGAAAACGAGTGCCAAGAAGAAAAACGCCGTACAAAAAGCTTTACCTGATTCCAATGTTAAGGATTGGAATTTAGTATTGGTCGGTCCTAAAAATAAAATTGAAAATGAAGTTTCTGAAAGTCAGTTAACTACACTATCAGATAATAGCCATCAGGTTGATAGTCGAATCGCCAAAGATTATGAAGCATTTTCTGAAGCTGCAACGAAGGCGGGATTTCCTCTAGTAGTTGTTTCGGCTTTCCGATCCGTTGAATCTCAAAAAGAAGTTTTTGATACAAATGTGAACGGACTGATCAATGGAAATGGAATGTCTGAAGCAGATGCTACCGCAAAAACAAAGGAAACTATTACGGAGCCCGGATATAGTGAGCATCACACGGGACTTGCGGTCGATATTGTTGATCAAGACTGGTACAATACTTACTCAACACAAGTATTAGATGCTTCGTATGGTGATCAGCCTGGTGCAAAATGGATTGCCGAGAATGCACCAAAATATGGTTTTATCATTCGCTATCTAAAGGACCGTCAGGACACTACGGGCATTACCTACGAACCCTGGCATATCCGTTATGTCGGTAAAGAAAATGCTGAGTATATGACCAAACATGATCTGACATTGGAAGAGTTTTTGAAAGACCTGTCAGCTAAGTAAGGAGTTACTATGCCAAAAAAAACCTATCAAAAACGAAAGTCCAAAACTTCGATCCCGCTTATTTTTGCGGGGATCTTAGTTATTGGGTTGGCTTTCGTTTTTTCTTTACATACATTATCCGATTTTGGGGTTGAAAAAGAACAAAAAGAAGAGACACTCTCGCATCAGGGATTCATTGATCAATTAGCGCCTCATGCGAAAGAATTGCAGCAAGGTTATGGAGTGTTACCCAGTGTTATTTTAGGTCAAGCTATTTTGGAATCTAATTGGGGACAGTCACAGTTGGCAAGCCAGTACAAAAATCTTTTTGGTATTAAGGCTTCGGGAAATCAACCTAAAGTAAGTCTTGAAACGAAAGAATATGTAAATGAACAATGGATCACGATTCAAGGCGACTTTAAAGTTTACAATACTTGGGACGAATCCTTGGATGATCACACGATGCTTTTTGTAAATGGTACAAACTGGGATCCTCAACTTTATGCGGGCGTTTTAACAGCAACGGACTACAAACAAGCTGCGCAAGCACTGCAGACGTCAGGATACGCTACTGACCCAGATTATGCGAACAAAATCATTAGTGTAATTGAAACATATAACTTGGAGCAATACGATCATTCATAGTAGTATTAATGTATAGAGTGATAGAGGAGATGAGTATTAGTGACAGAAAATCACGTACCTGAAATTATGACTGAGTTGCGACAGGATATTGTTCGAGTACCTAAAGTGATCAAAAAGGCTTCGGGAATAGTCATTTTTGGGAAAAAAATTCGTTCAATTATCTTTACGACCGATATCGCGATTATACGAAATACTGATGCGGATGCAGTGATTGCTGTTTATCCATTTACACCACATCCAGCAATTACTAAAAGCATCATTGAAGCTGCTGATATTCCAGTTTTTTCTGGAGTTGCTGGGGGCCTGACTCATGGAGCTCGTTCAGCTTACATGGGAATGTTTGCCGAATCGCAGGGGAGTTTAGGCGTTGTCGTGAATGGTCCCACCCCAGTGGAAACGATTCAAGCGATTAATGATGTTGTAGATGTTCCAGTTATTGCCACAGTCACATCAAAGTATTCTAAAATTGAAGAAAAGCTGGCGGCAGGGGTTGATATTATTAATATCAGTGCTGGTAAGGATACTGTACCAGCGGTCAAACATTTTAGAAAAATGTACCCAGAACTACCTATTATTGCAACTGGTGGCCCAGATGAAGAGACCATTGAAGCAACAATTGATGCTGGTGCGAACGCTGTAACGTATACACCACCATCAAATGGCGTATTGTTCAGTAAAAAAATGGAGAAATACCGTAAAATGGAATATGATGAAGATCATCAATAAAAAAAAGCCGAAATCGTTTCTGATTTCGGCTTTTTTTAATTTAGAAGTTTAGGTTCATTTAAGTTAACTTTGGGAAACTCACCTTGAGAGAAAACGTAAAAAGGGGTGAGGAAAATCAAACGATTATTGAAATGGACGAGTTTAATCATGATACTGGCGGCAGGTTGTGTTCTCTTTTTTTATCAAAATAAGCAATCACAGGTTAGCAGCAGTCGATTTAGTGGAAATTTACAAACGGAGATCTTACTTGCGGAAGATCAAACGACTGGAACCGAATTAATCGATGTTCCTTTAGAAAATCAGAACGCGGGAACAACGCCTCTGGAAAACGGATGCGAAGTCACGGCATTATCAATGCTATTAAACTATTATGATTACGAAACAGATAAAAATGAACTGGCTGACTTGTTGAATTATGTGCCGGTCTATGAAGATGAAGCAGCAGCTATTCGTGGGAATCCCCATGAAGGGTTTGTAGGGAACATCTATACTGGTCTAGATGCGATGGGAGTAGCAGTTGAGCCCGTTGCTGAAGTTGCTAGACATATCGTTGATAGCAGTCAAACAATTGTTGCAAGCAGCAAGACTTCATTTGAAGATTTGGCTGAGATTGTAGAAGAGGGGACACCGGTTTGGGTAGTTACTACCGTAGATTTTGAACTTCCAACATCTGAAGATTTTATGACTTGGAAAACTACAAATGGGGAAGTGACTGTTTCGCCTTTGTGTCACGCAGTGGTTATTACGGGTATTGATAATCAATATGTGTATGTTAATGATCCCTTTGGTTACAAAAACAGATTAGTAGAGCGTGATAATTTTGAAATTATTTATCAAAAAATGGGTAGTCAATCGCTTTATATAATAGATGATGAGATATAAAAAGGGCACGGAAAATTTCTCATGCCCTTTTTTCTATGCAAAGATATGTTGAAATGTTGGTAGCAGTTGGTCGAAAGAGGTTAATTCAATATCTTGAACTCGCGATGTTCCCTTCGGTAATTGGCGGTTGCGATGATTTAACCAAAGTGCCTGCCAACCAGCTCGCTTTGAACCAATAACGTCGTTAGTGAAGTTATCACCAACATACAATGAATTTTCCGGATTTAATGAAAATTGCTTTTTACCCAGATCAAAAATTTCGACATCTGGTTTTTCATAGCCTGTTGCTTGGGAAATGATGATATTATCTTCATCGACCCAATTTAATAAGCCCAATTGTAGAATTTTTTTATACTGATGATCTGTGGGACCATTAGTGATAATGCTTACCGGTACTTTTTTTACTCTTAAAAAATCTAAGGTTTTTTCTACCTCTTGATGCATCGTGATGGCATCAAGTTCTTCTTCATAAAGATGTTGGAATGTCAGTGCCTCATCCTCTGTAATATAAGGATAATCTAAATCTTTCAACGACTGACTGATGCGATGAGAACGCATGTATTCCAAAGTCCACTCTTGTGTGATGACTTTGTTAAAGTTCGCGTCACTGTGAACACGAAATCGAGTATAAAGCGGAAGCATATCTTCCTCGCTCACTAAAGGAAATAATTTTTGGACTGCTTTGCGAAATGGTTCTTGTTGATCGTAGATAGTATCATCGATATCAAATACGACAGTTTCAATCAAAATCGACACGCCTTTCATTTTCAGCAAATTTTCAATTAATTACAGTAAGTATTTTAGTATAAAAAAACTAACAAAAAAAGTAAAAATCGTTGATTAGAAAAGGTTTTTGCTACTTAAAAAGACAAACCGCAGTCTATCAATTTTCAGTATCTGTGACTAAAAAAAAGATTTCTTTTTAAATTCTAATCTATTATGATTAGAATAAAGAATAAGATAGGTGGAGGGAAAAATATGCGTAGAAAAAAAAGACAAGTAACAGACTTGGAGGCAATTAAAAATTTAGTCGAGCGATCTCAAGTATTGCGAATTGCGTTGAACGGTGAAGAATATCCATATGTTGTTCCAGTAAACTTTGGATATGAATGGAATGAGGATAATCTGACTCTTTTTGTTCACGGTGCGGATGAAGGAAAAAAAATTTCAATGATCAAAAATAATCCGAAAGTTGCTGTAGAAATAGATGGTGCTCACAAATTGATTAAGGGGACAATGAATGCTTCCTCATATTCATATGCGTATCAAAGTTTAATTGGGTTTGGTCAGGCTGAAATTTTAGAAGATTTAGAGGAAAAGCGTCATGCGTTGCATGTTCTGATGGACCATGCAGCCAAAGGAGCACCTTTTGATGAAATACCTGAAGGAATGTTAAAACGAACTGGCGTTATAAAAATCAACGTAGATTCATATACTATGAAAGAAAACGTTCATCCAGACGATAAATAAAAAAGTTTCAAAACCGATTTATTTCGGTTTTGAAACTTTTTTTGAGTCACGATTCTTAATAAGATTTTTAAAACGATATAACTATTTCACTCGTCTTAAACGGTATTCCTCAAAGTAGGCAGCATTTCCGCGGCTCTGAATCATCGCAAAAATCCCCATGAGAACAGCTCCAATTGTATTGGTCAATAAATCCCCCATTGTATCCATCAAGGCCGCACGACCAACCAACAATTCTCCGGCTGAAGTAGCGTAGCGCTGCAAGTTCATATCAGCTAATGTATCACAAATAAATTCCCAGAATTCCCAGAAGACACCACAAACACCCGCAAAGGCAAAGCCAAAGAGCAAGAAGAGCCAAGGTGAAGTTTTACTAATATCTGCATCTTTTATTAAGAAGCCTAGTAAACCATAACCTAATGCAGTTAAGACCATTGGACTGACGGAATGCAAAATTTTATCCCAGAAGGAAATAATCGAGATCATATGCAGTGATGTTCCTAAGAAAACGGAAATGATCAAGAAAAACCAATAGAAATAAACGATTTTCTCAGGTAAGACAATTTTGAACACCTTTGTAATTATTTCAGGTAAGAAAATAAGTGCGATGCCCGCTAAACATTCAATTACGAAAATCACACCTTGTTTTGTTGAATATTTTCCTACGGCAAACTCGTAAATATTGTAAACGAGGCAAAGGGCTCCAAAAATCAATAAAGCTAAACGATATTTTTTATAAGTCATGGAGATCACTACCTTCTAAAAAAAGTTTAATTTGCTCCAATAGAGCATCTTCTGTGCTAACGATTGAACCGTTTAATTTGATAAGCCCAACCGTATAAAGATTTAAGTAATGAAATTGATTTTCAGCAGGCGTTTGTAGAGCTTTCAATTTTTTAAGATTATCAGCGCCTTGTTGGCGTGAATCCGTATATAAAGCAATCACAGGAATTCCTTTTGCATAAGCAACACCAATTTCCGAAGCAACACCAGCATCAATTGTTAATCCATCAAGCAAAGCAATCATCAAATCACTTTTCAAAACTTCATCGGTATCAGCGAGTGCGATCATTTTGCTGTCAGCATAAGCCGTTTTATCGTTGATTCCAGCATTTTCTTGCGGCAAATAAACGGTCAGCTCTGTATCAATCTTTCGAATTTTTTCTACCAAATGTTGATTATAAAATAAATCACTTTGTGCAAATAAGGGTGCGGCAAAATAAATATGTTTAGAAGTAGTCACTAAAATAAGCCTCCATATCGGGAATAATTGTTTCCAAAAGTTCAATTGCTTGTTTATCTGCTTCAAGACGCTCAATACGAGCAAGATAGGCGGCACGACGATAATTCATCAGCATACAAGTCAACGTTTGTATATCTAATGCTATGCGTTTGCCCTTTGGTTGGTCTGAGATACTCAATTCACCAGCTTCGTTCCAGCTTAATGCAAAAATACCGTTATTCCATTCGGCGATTGGATCCTCTACTACAAAATAGAATGGTTCCACAGCCTTTTCAAAAGGGAACTCCAATAGAAATTCTTTCACATCAACGATTCGAGCCATAAAAAAGGGAGCAATAGTTTCTGAAATCTCACTATCATCTAGTAAGAAGGAGAGTGGTTCATTTTTGAATATATCGCCCTTAACCCAATAAACCATTGAAAAATGGGCGCTAATAAAGTTCCATAGACCATTTCGAGCTTCTTGATTTAAATAAAACATCTCTTTTATATGAAAGACCTCGTCAGAGATCCAATAAAAAAGAACACCTGTTGGCTTCTTGTTTGCATCATAATAAATTGCCGCAATCCGTTCTTCTTCATTCTCAAAACGCCAGTATTCTTCCCAGTTCAAATCTTTCCGAATCATTGCGCCGTGGTTATTTAAGGCGAACGCATTGTAGACTTGATAAACATCTGGATCATCGACTTCTTTTCGTTCAACAATTCCAGGTAAATCGACTTGTTTAGGCAGCTGGGTGTCTTTGATTTTAAAGCTTAATTTATCAGACATAATTTCCCAGCCTTTGCGGCGATAGTAGGGAATATTATAAGGATATAAATATGAGATCCATTGTCGATCCGATCGCATTTCATTCAACGCTGTTTCAATCAATTCTTTCATCAAGCCGTGATTTGCATATTCAGGATACGTTCCAACACCAGTAACACCGCCCATTTGGAAAATTTTTCCATGAATATTTACTTCGCACGGGTAAATAGCAATTTGCGAGATCAAGTTATCCTCATGAAACCAGCCGAAAACTTTTGATTGTTCCAAGATCGGCTTCTTGGAACGGACCATTTCTCGCTTATTTTCGTATCCGCTATTTTCAATATCACTTTCAGTAACTTGAAAAACGTAACTCAACAACTCATCATATTGCGCTAAGTGTTCTTCGCCAACTTGTTTTAAGACTAGTTGCTTCCTAAAGTCATTGTCCATTCTTTCATCTCCTAATTCGTACAAAGGTAATCATTCTTGAGAAAATGCCCTTGATTATCGTCGCACATCCCATTTTACTAACCTGCTAAAGCAAGAAGTAAAACTTACAAACTGAATGTCAAATTTGATTTACAATCTAAGTATAGCAAAACCAGAATGATATTTCTCTTATCGACTTTGGGAAATAGGGGAAAAGACTTTTTTTCTAATAGAAACGTTGGTATAATTGGCAGTGCTGATTAAAAGAAATGAGGAACTTTGATGAATATAGAAGAAATGAAGAAACGCCAGGAGATGATTCGAAATTTTTCGATCATTGCGCATATTGATCATGGAAAGTCGACTTTGGCTGACCGAATCTTAGAACAAACGAATACGGTCAGTTCTCGGGAAATGCAAGAGCAATTGTTAGATTCGATGGATCTTGAACGTGAACGCGGGATTACAATTAAGTTAAATGCTGTGGAATTGCATTATACGGCAAATGATGGCAAGACGTATATTTTTCACTTGATTGATACACCGGGACACGTCGATTTCACTTATGAAGTTTCACGCAGTCTAGCTGCCTGCGAGGGAGCGGTACTAGTTGTTGATGCAGCACAAGGAATTGAAGCCCAGACCTTGGCCAATGTCTATTTAGCTTTGGACAATGACTTAGAGATTTTACCAGTTATTAATAAAATCGATTTACCTGCTGCTGATCCTGAACGCGTTCGTAAAGAAATTGAAGATGTGATTGGCATTGATGCAGAAGAGGCTGTCTTAGCCAGTGCGAAAACAGGTATTGGTATCAGTGAAATTTTGGAACAAGTCGTTACTAATGTTCCGGCACCAACGGGTGATTTAGAGGCACCATTGAAGGCTTTGATTTTTGACTCAGTATACGATAGTTACCGAGGGGTAGTGCTGAATGTTCGAATTACTGACGGAGTTGTTCGCCCAGGAGATAAAATTGAATTAATGAGCAACGGTAAAACGTTTGATGTTACCGAAGTAGGTGTATTTTCTCCTAAAGCAGTTCAGCGTGATTATCTAATGGTGGGTGATGTCGGCTATATTACTGCTAGCATCAAGACGGTTCAAGATACGCGAGTGGGTGATACCGTCACTCTTGCCAACAATCCGGCGAAAGAAGCCTTAGCAGGCTATCGAAAGATGAATCCTATGGTATTTTGCGGATTGTATCCGATTGATACATCTCGCTACAACGATTTACGTGAAGCGTTAGAAAAATTACAATTAAATGATGCCGCACTTCAATTTGAACCAGAAACATCGCAAGCATTAGGTTTTGGTTTCCGATGTGGTTTCTTAGGGTTGCTGCACATGGATGTGGTACAAGAACGTTTAGAACGTGAATTTAATTTGGAATTGATCACGACAGCTCCATCAGTTATCTACCATGTAAATTTGACTGACGGTACTCAATTGATTGTGGATAATCCATCTGATTTTCCAGATCCATCAAAAATTCAAAGTGTCGATGAACCTTACGTTAAGGCGAACATCATGGTTCCAAACGATTATGTAGGAGCTGTCATGGAACTTTCACAACGAAAACGTGGTGAGTTTATCACGATGGATTACTTAGACGATTATCGTGTAAATGTCGTATACCATATTCCTTTGTCAGAAATCGTTTTTGATTTCTTTGATAAATTGAAATCAAGCACGAAAGGGTATGCCTCGCTTGATTATGAAATGGCAGACTATCGTGAGAGCCGTCTAGTTAAAATGGATATTTTACTAAATGCTGAAAAAGTAGATGCTTTAAGCTTTATCGTTCACCGTGAATTCGCTCAGGAACGCGGTCGGGCTATCGTCGATAAATTAAAAGCCCTGATTCCTCGTCAACAATTTGAAGTGCCTATTCAAGCGACTATCGGCACAAAAATCGTTGCTCGTACGGACATCAAAGCTTTACGTAAAAACGTATTGGCCAAATGTTATGGTGGGGATGTTTCTCGTAAACGTAAATTATTGGAGAAGCAAAAAGAAGGTAAAAAACGAATGAAACAAATCGGTTCAGTCGAAGTTCCTCAGGAAGCGTTTATGGCAGTGTTGAAAATGGACGAAGACGAACCTAAGAAGAAATAAGAAATGATGCATACTTTCTTGAGGCGCTGGATGGAAATATCCTTCGCCTCCTTTTTTTAAATTAACCCTTAAGTCATGAGGGATGATAAGGCCGAAAAAAAGTGAACCGGTTACGCATTGTTTATGAACGTTAGTAAGTAGAAGATTAATTGTGATTTCAATTAACAATTGTATAATGCAAGTGACTATTGATTTCATATACGAATCTATTTGATAGAGAAAGGGTACAACTATGCAACGAATTAAAGAATTACTAGCAGAAAAATTTGGCTATACTCATTTTAGAAACGGGCAAGAGGAGATTATCCAAAAAGTTTTGCAAGGGGAAAATGTTTTAGGAATTATGCCAACTGGCGGAGGAAAATCGATTTGTTATCAATTACCAGCATTAGTCTTAGACGGGCTGACACTGGTAGTATCTCCTTTGATCTCCTTAATGAAGGATCAAGTAGATAGTTTGAACGAGGTGGGAATCCCGGCAGCTTTTATTAACAGTACATTGTCTACTGTGGAAATGAATGAACGTGTCAGAAGAGCAGCTCGAGGTGAGATTAAGCTGCTATATGTTGCACCAGAACGATTGGAATCGGCCGATTTTCGTGAATTATTGCGATATGTACCAATCGAACTTCTAGCAATTGATGAGGCTCATTGTATTTCACAGTGGGGGCATGATTTTCGTCCAAGTTATTTAAAGTTGGCAGAAACAATTCAGAATTTTAATCAACAACCTACGATCATTGCTTTGACTGCCACCGCAACACCACAAGTTGCAGAGGATATATCTACCTTGTTGCATATTTCTGAAAATAATGAGATTAAGACAGGTTTTGCACGTGAAAATTTGGCCTTTCAAGTAATAAAGGAACAAAAAGATGTGTATTTGCTGGAATATTTAAAGTTAAATCGTGGACAATCAGGAATCATCTACGCATCTACACGTAAGGAAGTTGAACGGCTATATCATCTATTGAAGCATCATGATTTTTCTGTCGGAAAGTATCATGGTGGATTGCAGGATACAGAGCGTTTAAAGAACCAAGAAGATTTTTTATTTGATCGAACTGAAGTAATGATTGCAACAAACGCTTTTGGGATGGGAATCAACAAGAGTAATGTGCGTTTTGTCATCCATGCGCAAATACCCGGAAATTTGGAGTCGTATTATCAAGAAGCCGGTCGTGCAGGAAGGGACGGCTTGCCAAGTGAGGCTGTCCTACTATATGCACCGCACGATATTCAGATTCAGCATTTTTTCATTGAGCAATCACAGTCTGAAATAACCTATCAGCAAAATGAGTACACCAAGTTACGCGAAATGAATCAGTATGCCCACACACAAATGTGTCTTCAACGCTATATTTTAAATTATTTTGGTGAGGATCAACCAGATTGCGGGAGATGCAGCAATTGTTTAGATGAGCGAGAACAAGTTGATATTACAACGGATACTCAAAAAGTCTTATCCTGTGTCAAACGGATGGGAGAGCGTTTCGGAAAAGCATTGGTTGCAAAAGTCTTAACAGGATCAAATGACCAAAAAATTAAACAATGGAACTTTGAACAATTACCAACCTATGGGTTAATGAAGGACCAGTCTCAAAAAGATGTCTCTAATCTAATTGATTACTTGACCGCTGAGCGCTACTTGGTTCCTACCGAGGGGCAATATCCTTTGTTGACTGTTTCTGAACAAGGTGTCGCGGTGCTTTTAGGCAAGCAGGAAGTTTATCGTAAACAGGCACCGGTAAAACAATTGGTGGCTGATGATGAACTTTTTGAAAAAATGCGAAGCCTTCGATCACAGCTTGCTCAGGAGAAGAATTTGCCACCGTATGTCATTTTTTCAGATAAGACTTTGACTGAACTGGCAGAAAAACAACCGCAAACCTCATTAGAGTTTTTACAAATCAAAGGGGTAGGGAAAAGCAAACTTGATAATTACGGCGATCAATTCCTAGCATTGTTGAAAAAAGACGACAAATAAAACTCGATCGATTTTCTTCATTTTGAAGAGAGTCGATCTTTTTCAGTTAGTTCAAGCAAAATACTTATTTTTTATAAGCATGATAGGTACAATGAAGCTAGTGTGAGGACTCACAGTGAGATTAGAACTTTAATTAGTGACTTATTCTAGATAGGAGTGTTGAAGCAATGTCAAAAGTGACTGAATCTGTTCAATTAAAAAATGGTGTAACATTGAAAAATCCATTAATGTTGGCACCAATGACCACCCAACTTAGTTTTTTTAATGGAATTATCACAGAGGATGAAATCACGTACTATAAAAATCGCAGTAAAGATTTAGGTGCATTAGTTACAGGTGCAGCGAATGTTCAATTTATTGGAAAAGGATGGCCCGGAGAACTAGGTGTCTATGACGATAAATTTATTCCCGGTTTGACAAAATTAGCGCAGGCAATCAAAGGTGAAGGTGCAAAAGCCATTTTACAGATCTTTCATGGTGGGAGAATGTCTACTTTAACTGCGACGGAAGGGGAAACGCCTGTGTCAGCAAGCGCGGTTCCTGCAGAGCGACCCGATGCAGTCACGCCGCGTGCGTTAACAGGAGAAGAAGTTCTCACGGTCATTCAAGATTTCAAACGTGCAGCGATTCGGGCGATCAAAGCCGGCTTTGATGGCATTGAAATTCATGGAGCGAATACGTATTTGATCCAGCAATTTTTTTCTCCCCACTCCAATCGACGAGAAGATGAATGGGGCGGAAGCTTAGAGAAAAGGTATCACTTCATCGATGTACTGGTGGACGAAATTACCGAAGCCGTCGCAAAGTATGCCGAATCCCCATTTATCGTCGGCTATCGGTTTTCTCCAGAGGAATATGAGACGCCGGGGATTCGAATGGCAGATACCTTGTATCTTGTTGACCATTTAGCAGAAAAACCTTTAGATTATTTACATGTTTCTTTAAATGAATACGATCGGCTGTCAGTCGAAAAAGACTACCAAGAAAAAACAATATTGGCGTACATCCACCAAAAAGCTAACGGACGTGTGCCAATTGTTGGCGTCGGTGGTGTGCAAACGCAAGCAGACGTTGAACACGTGTTGGAAAATGCGGAACTGTCGGCAGTTGGTCGCGCAATGGTTTATGATCCGGATTGGGCTGGGAAAGTTTTGAACAAGCAGCCTGTCCATCGATTAGAGGAGATCGATGAACAGGTCCGTAACTTGAGAGGTACGAGTCTGTGGGATTTTGTTCAGCAAGTTCGGTTAGATAAAGAGTAACTAAAAATAAAGCTTACAAAACAACCCCAAATGTTGGTTTGTTTTGTAAGCTTTTTAATTATGTTAATCGAATAATAAAAACCGTTGGATATTTCCAACGGTCATGAGCTAGTGTAGTGTCAAAATTGTTGGTCAAAACTTTAATAAAGCTAGCTCGTGATTATTTTACACCCGTCAAACAAATAAAAAAAGAGTTATGTAAAATGATTATCGTTTTGAACAAAAGAGAATTATAAAGCAGTCCTAACTCCATTTATAGCAGCTATGTTAGTTTGTTTCGAATATTTGCGGTATTATCTCGTCTATTTTCAGTAATTCTTCTTCTGAGAGTATCTTACCATCTTTCCGCCAAATGTTTATTCGCCGATGCTCTTTTTCGAGGGCATAGTTTTCTGTAACGTATTTTGCTCGCTCATTTTTTAAAAGACTCTTTATGAATAATGCACGCAGTTGGCTAAGAGTTAAGCCATTCTCTCCTTGCATTAAGAAGGGTGATTCATAGTGATAAACGCGTTGGTCATTTGAAACTGTTCCACGCATAGTTTTGCTCCTTCCTACATTTGCTTAACTCATTCTATCAATAAACAATAGATTTAAAAATGAAATTTAAAAAAGTAAGTTTAAACTGATCATATCTTAGAAAATAATCAAGAACTTGAGAATGACAACGAGTCGAACTTTGTCTGCAGTCGATAGATACTCATTTTTTATTGTGAAGAAAAGATGCTATAAAGATTAAAATTTTTAAACTAGTTTTATTTATGGAAGTAATAATGAGGCGAAATGTTCGTGTTTAGCAGTTCAACCATAGAATAAGGTTAAACACCCGCGAACGAAGCTAGCTTTGATAAACGATGCCTTTATTAAATAGGTATCAATTCAATAGGGTGGGATAGAATGAAAACTTAATATTTCATTCTGCAAATAACAAAATGTTCATGTTTTATTTGCATTCGCTGTACAGACATGTTATGATATTCAAGTAATACTTTGATATGTGTCTAGTTGTTTGACTTTATGTTCGATATACTTTTTCAATACACATCATTTTTTTATTACAAATAAGCACATATGATGTGTAATTGGAGGTACTATACATGAGTAATGGTACAGTTAAATGGTTTAATGCAGATAAAGGTTTCGGTTTCATCACTGGAGAAGATGGCAATGATGTTTTTGCACATTTTTCAGCTATCCAAGGTGACGGATTCAAAACTTTAGACGAAGGTCAAGCTGTGACTTTCGATGTTGAAGAAGGCCAACGTGGCTTACAAGCAACTAACATTCAAAAAGCGTAAAGCTATTGAATTAAAAGATTATTAAGAAGATCGGAAACGATCTTCTTTTTTTTATACCGAACTTTGCTGCAGTTGCGTTTAAAGGAGGATCCGTTATAATGGCGAGTACTTATGGCTTCAAATCTCCAAAATTATCAATTTTAGGTGAGCATTTTTCGATAGGTCAAGAAGTTATGTTTGAATATCAAAAAGAGATGCATTTGGGAATGATAAAAAATAAGTTGAGTAATTCTGTAGTTGTTAAAATAGTGAAGAGTGAGACGGAGACCTTAATCGACTTTATAACGGTTATTAGATACACCGACCTAATAGAGCCGCAAACAGAATTCTAATTACGGAATTTATCGTTAGAATACAACAATAACCTAGTAGCAAAGACGACTTTTTAATAGTCGTTTTTTTGTTGAGAAGGGGAACATCATTTCAGAAAGATAATAATTCGTTTGATCTTGAAATTAAGTGCTTAGCGGCACTATATGATTTTCCTTTTCTTCTATAATGCAAAAGACCTATTCATGATATTTATCGTGAATAGGTCTTTTGCTTCATTTTTTATGACTGATCATCTTTAATAGTTATAATTTTGAAAATGAAAGAGTGAGTAACGTCTTGAAATTTTAAAATCAGTTGCTTTTCAAAATGAACTATATGAACGTGTATACTTTGGAAGGAGTTTCTAATCTTACTATTTTTGTAAAATTGTATTCGTACAAAGTCCATTAATAAGACAGTAATTCCACCTGCAAAGCCACAATTGTATAAATTAATGCCAGCCGTTAAATAATGTGTATTTCGAGTAATTAAGGAAAACAAACATCCCGAAATTGCTCCGGTCAACAGGCCATATTTTCTTGTCATAGGAGAAAGAGTACTAGCAAAGAGAATAATGACAATGTTATTAGTACTCGCTGCATCTTGGTATAGAAATAGAGCAGTCAGGAAAACCCCTAATGCCGGAAAAAAGAAATAACGAAATTTAAAATTGTACATACTAAAACCCGCAAAGGTCAGGATGGCACCAACTAAAATTCCACTTAAGGGAACCTTTAGTAAGAGAGTAAAGACCACTGCTAAATAACCATACAGCGAAAACCGAGCAATTTTCTTTAAATCTAATAACAAATGCTTTGAGTAGGTTGGATTTCTTTTGTAAAAAGAAAGAAAGACGAGTAACGGGAAAGTGAACAAAGTTGCCAGGAAAAGCAGCAATGCGTGGTGATGCTCAAAGGAAAGTGCGTGAGGTACGATTTTTATCGCTAAAATATTTCTTGTAGTTACATTTCCTAAGATACCGATAAAACCGGCGGAGAAACCCATATTGTAGAGATTCAATTCTTTTGTGTGGATCTTTAGAAATTCGAAGATTGGTAAAATCGCGTAACCGATGACTAAACCGGCAAGTAAAGCGACGAGCTTGTTTGAAAGAAAAAAATGATCAGGAGCACAATAAATCGTACTAACAATGGGGGACAGACAGGTACTCAGAAGTCCCATAACCAATAGCTCTTGTTTTCCTGAATGATGGATTCGAAGATAAAGCAGACAGCCCAGAATGATCGGTGCGGAGTTCACGATATTCTTACCAAAAAAAGAAAAACCTGAAAGCATCATGATGACTGAAACAGTCAACGAGCAAAAATGGTGTTTATGTTTCCGTAAAAGAAACAGGCTGCTCAGTGTTAGCAGTCCGCTGTTCAAAAAAGCTGGGCCAACGCCTGCAATGTGAACATAATCCGTAATTAAATTACTAGGTGAACTGATGATTCGCTGCATACCCGTAATTAGTTTGTGCGGGCTGGCCAGAAAAAAAGCAGCGAATGTAATGCTTAATCCATATGAAATCAAAAAAATAAAAATGATATTTGTAGAAAGTAATGCTTGTTTTGTTTTCCCCAAAGAATCACACTCCTCTAAGTGACTTGAACGACTTTTACCCCCATATTTTGGATATCATTTAAAAGTTCTTCTGAACTAAATTGATCGGTAATCAAATAATCAAACGCTGAAATGTCGGACATTTTAAATTTAGAAGTCACGCCAACTTTTCGATGGTCTGCGACTAAAATTTTGCATTTTGTGGTCCGTTTAACCATCAATGCATTGATGGTAGCTTCATTAATCGTTTTTGCAGTAACCCCATTTTCTAAATCAATCCCGCTGCAGCCGACAACACAAACATCGGCATTAATTGCAGATAAAGTTTGAATGGCCACATCACCAACTAATGCTTCTTTTGGATAGCGCATTTCTCCACCCGTCAAAATATAATTATAATGGGCATTTTGTGGAGAGTAATTAATTTTTAGATTGTTTGTAATGACTGTTAAATGGTCGAGGTGCAAATAATCAATTACTTTTAAAGCCGTTGAACTAGAGTTAATAAAGAGTGTATCGTTATTATGAATGTGTTTACTCGCTTCCTTGGCGAGGAGTTGCTTTATTCGAACAGGTCCCGAATGATCATTCTCAGGCTTATTATCATAGTTAAATATGCAATAGCCGAATTTTCGAGTAATATCATTTTTTTCCTCTAATAAATGCAAATCACGACGGATGGTACTAAGAGAAACATCCAAACTATTAGCTAGCTCTAGAGTAGTCATATGTTCATTCTTTTCTAAAATATCCAAAATATCTTTATGACGTTTATCGATATTGATGATTGAATTCTTCAACTAAATCCCTCCGTTTTGATCCCGCAAAAAGTTGAAAAGATCAGGAAAACGCTTTATATGAATTTATTATACATTTTTATTAGATGTTTTAATATATAAAATCCTAAAAAAATCAAAAAATCATTAAAAAGGGCTTTCATATGACTGTTTTAAGAATAAGACTAAAGGACTATAGAAGATAAGATCAAATGATTATACAATATAGGTAACAAGTTACGTATTGCAATGAGACAGGAGTGATCCTTATGAATATTGAAGATTTGACTGAAGCGTTTAAAACGGGTCGTGATAAGCAACAACGAGCGATTTTTGCCAGTTTATTTATTTTAGGCAATCGTCTACAGACCTCGTTTGACAAAGTAGACCCTCTAATCACGATGAAGCAGTTTATGGTAATGATCATGATCAAACAGGCACCAGAAAAGGTATTGGATCTAACAACCTGTGGCGAATTGTTGGGCAGCTCGAGGCAAAATGCGAAGAAGCTGGCAGCGGCATTGGAAAGCAAAGGTCTTATCAGTATTTCTCGAAACAGTGATGATCGAAGAAAAACGGATCTTTCCTTAACATTCAAAGGAGAAGAGTATTTTCAAACAGTTGCACCATTACATAACCAAGCATTACATGCAATTTTTGAAAATTATTCAGATGAAGAATTGGAGCTGTTTTTTTCTATTTTTATGAAATTATATGACGGTGCGGAAAAGTTGGAAGCAATGGAAAATAAGTTAGATAAACCAAGGAGGAAATAGAATGACAACGATCGTGATCTACGCAACGAAAAAAGGCAGTTCGGAAATTTATGCTAGAGAATTCGCAAATTCGCGGCACTATCCAATATTAGAGCAGGCTCAAGTTACTTCAAAGGGGCTAATAACGGCGAGAAATATCTATTATTTTGGCAGTGTTTACGCTGGAAAAGTTCTAGGGTTGGAGGAGTGGAAGAAAAAAATTGATGATAAGAAAGAAATGACAATAGTTTCTGTTGGTTTATCGTCAAAAAACGATCAGGAGAAACTAGCTGAGATACAAAAGGGGATTAGTGAGGATTTTCCTGAAGCAGCGACTGTTCATTTAAGAGGCCGATTAGTAATAGAACAGATGAAACTGCCGGAGAAATTGATCGTGAAAATGATCTCCATGGCTAGTAAAAAGAAAATAGAGCAGGAGAAATTTGATATCGAAAAAGCCATCGAACAAGTTGTAGACGTGAGTTGTGTGGATTTTATCGATTTAGCTGAATTAGATAGGATTATTTAAAAAGAGAAGGGATTGAAGAATATGGGGAAACGAACGATAATTATTTTGATTGTTGTAGTAGCACTGGTGGTCTGTATAAAGCTCGGGACAGGCATTTTAACAAAGCGGACGTTGAAAAAAGTGAGGGTCAACGAGCTCGACATTTCTAAAGTAGCCGATGGCGAGTATATAGGTTTTGCACAGATCAAACCAGTCTCGGCCAGGGTACAAGTGAGTGTTGAGAAAGGTAAAATATCCGCGATTCAAATCAAAGATCATATGACTGGTTTAGGCAAGAACGGTGAGAAGATCGTGAACAGAATTATCGATAAACAAAGTTTGGAGGTGGACGCTATCAGCGGGGCGACGCAGAGCAGTATAACGATCCTGAAAGCTGTTGAAGATGCGCTAGTTTCCGGAAATTAAATTTTCTTTTCTTGTTATAGCAGTGTTGTAAATGGCTGCTTTTTTATGGGTTGTTGCATTTTTTGGGAACTCGCTGCGGACGCTTTATAATATTGCCATTTTGCTGATTTTGACTTAGTTATGGAGCCAAGGTATTGAAGCTGTCTGATGAGCACAGTTTTTATTAGCCAGTATTCTAGCTTACTTCGGAATCAGTTATTTCGATAGTCAACGCTGGCAATGGCGTATGATGATTTAACAAAAAAAGGGTCTATTCCAGTCATTGGAAATAGGCCCTCTTTTTTTATGTTCGTCACTTTTTATAAATAATAGTTGAACAAATCTGGTAAATCAACTCTCACCAACTCCTCGGAGGCAAGGACCAGCTGATTTTTTGAATCATACACAGTACCTCTGTGGTGGATCACCGATAGTCCGCTTTGCACATTAAACAGCTTAGCCTGTTCCTCGGTCAATTCGCTGATGGATACTTGATTCATTCCCTTATATTTTGGTTCAACGGCAAAACGATTAAGTACCTGATACAGTGATCCGGTTAAGTCTTCCTCAAACAAGAAGGTAAAATGCATTGGGAAAAAGTTATTCTCCAGCATAATTGGTACACCGTTGATTTTACGAAGACGCTGGACTGATAGAACCGTCTCAGAATTGAAAAGATTACTAAATTCTGCGGGAACGGGAAGCTCCTGTAAGGAAAGGACATCCGAGGTCAGCTTTTTTCCTTGCTCCAAGCAAAGTTGAGTCAGGGATAAACTTTGCTGCTGCGCTTGTTGGCGATTTTTTACAAAGGTTCCTTTTCCTTGGAGACGAGTCAAATAGCCTTCCTCTACCAGTTCATCAATCGCTTTGCGAACCGTAATTCGACTTACATTGAACCGCTTTTGAAATTGCGCTTCTGAAAGCAATTTATCACCGGGAGTCAATTCCTTCTGGTGGATCTGCTGGAGAATCGTTTCTTTTATCTGTAAATAAAGAGGCTTGTTCTCATCATTAACCTTTTGAATCATCTTCACACCGCCTTTTCTTCATTATAATCAAAAAGAATTGATAGTTCAACTATAGTACAAGTTAAGCTATATGTATTGAACTTGTATTGACATCGAACCGAACATGTATTAAACTCGTATTATCGAAAGATAATTACTTAAGGCGATTAAAAGAAAGCGAGGAAGCACGATGGAACTAAGAGAAATTATTGAAGCAATTAACGAAGAGAAGCAAAAGGTCGGAGGAATCGAGAATGTCGTTTGGTTGGCGGCGGGAGGCAGCTATGGCGGCTTTTATCCCGGACATTATTTTTTGGATCAGGAAGCGAAGAAGCTTCGGTCTAAAAATATTACCAGCAATGAATTTGTTCAGGCACCGCCTGCTTTTGTGGGAGAGAATACTGTCGCTGTGGTTTGTTCTATGCGAGGGGCACCGGAAACGATTGAAGCAGCGAAGGTCGTTAAGAAACTAGGGGCGGCGACTATTGCGTTATACGTCGATGAATCGGAATTAACAGAGGTTTGTGATTTCAAATTTGTTTACGATTCTGTCGCGGTGGACAGCAGCGATTTTTCTAAAACGAATGCCGCTTATGGATTGAAAATCGCGATGCTTCTTCTGGATGTTGTTGAAGGGTATGAACATGTGTCTGTCGCGTTACAAAGCTTCGAAGGAGTTGATAGTGCCTATCGACAGGCTGTAACGGATATTCGAACCAAGGCGATCAAATGGGCACTGCAAAATCGTGAGTCGAAGTCCATTCATGTCTTGGGGAGCGGGGCGACATTTGGCGCAGCCTATATCTTTTCAATCTGCAACATCATGGAGATGCTGCAGATTGATTCACCAACAGTTAACTGCTGTGATTTCTTCCATGGGCCGTTTGAGGTAATCAATGAGGAAACCTCTGTTTTCTTGCTTGTGGGTGAGGGCGGCAGCCGTTCGAACGATGAGCGCGCGGCGCGCTTTTTACAGGAATTTGGCGGTAAAAAGGTCTTTCTGTTAGACGCTCAGGATCTGGGACTGAATAAATTCGATTCCAAGGTCAGTGAGCATTTCAATCATTTGATTTTCTCTCCGATTTTGAACAATGTCTTTATGCGAGAGCTGGCCTACCAGATCAAAAAAGACTACATGACTCGCACTTATATGTGGAAAGCGCAATACAATTAGAACAGGCTTTCACCCAGTGGATAAAAAACCGCTGGGTGATTTTTTTTGCAACAAATCCGCATGCTATTATATAGAAGAAAGGAGTCTTTTTTTCGGCATTCTCTTCTTCATCTATACGTCAACACTCTTTCCGCACATTACCTTCACCACTATCCAGAGTGTTGGAAGCGTTTGATAAACCCTTGTCAGAACTGATTTTGACGGCTGTAACTAAAGTTGGCACGGTAGTTGCTTAATATAAAAGTGAGAACAGTTATAAGGAGGATAGGGAATGAACAAGATTATTTTAGCAAGCCACGGAGAGTTTTCGCAGGGATTGAAGCAGACTGCATCAATGATTATTGGCGATGAAGGAAATATTTTTGCTCTCTCGGCATTTCGTGATGAGGATGAACCAATCAAAAATCAAGTAGAACGTCTATTAGAAACGACCGGCTATGAGGATGTCTACATTTTGACCGATATTTTTGGTGGCAGCGTCAATAACGATTTGTTAACGATTCAGCAAAAGCATCCAGAGCTGCACTTATTTGCAGGAATGAATTTGCCGTTGGTGATCTCGATCGCAACGCAGACCGGAAGAATTGATTCTGATCAATTGGCAAATATCCTCGAGGACAGCCGTCGAGGAATGATTGACTGTAAACAGCTATTAGCAGAAAAAATAAATATTGGAGGGGACGATTTATGATTAAACTAGTCCGCATTGATTACCGTTTATTGCATGGTCAAGTGGTTTTTTCTTGGACCAAGTCACAGGGGATCAATCGCATTATCGTGATCAATAAAGAGGCAGCCACAGATGAATTTAAGAAGATGTCGCTGAACTTAGCCAAAC
This sequence comes from Enterococcus malodoratus, assembly GCF_027659535.1. Taxonomy (NCBI): domain Bacteria; kingdom Bacillati; phylum Bacillota; class Bacilli; order Lactobacillales; family Enterococcaceae; genus Enterococcus; species Enterococcus malodoratus. Next base: position 165,780 of record NZ_JAQDPG010000002.1, read on the forward strand.
CCACTGGTGTGAAGCTGAATATTTTTACAGTAGACGAAGCGTTATCAAAAATGGCGAAGGTTGAAACATTAAAGGAAAATATCATGCTGATCTTTGGGAATACGAAAGAAACATTGGCGTTTTGCAAGGCGTACCCAAAGATTAAGGAAATTAATTATGGCGGAATACCTAAAACGAATGACGGTAAACAATTCGGCAGCGCCATTTTTCTAAACGAGGAGGAGCAGGGAGAAGCCAATCAGTTGAAAGAAATGGGGATAAAACAATACATGCAGCAGATACCAACCTCTAAATCAGAGGATTTAAATAAATTATTTTAAAAGGAGGGCTTTAAATGTTGGTTCAATCAATAGTTTTAGGATTGATTGGTGTATTCGTCATGCTGGACTCCCGAATTCTGGGCCGACTGAACTTCGAGCGGCCGTTGATCGTTGGGACACTCGTAGGTTTGGCATTGGGAGACTTGGAGAAAGGGCTGCTTGTCGGAGCATCGATCGAGTTGATCTCTTTGGGGGTCGTTCAGGTTGGAGCCGCCGTACCTGCAGATATGACATTAGGAGCAGTTATCGCAACAGCTTTTGCAATTTTATCTGGTTCAAATGCAGAGACGGCTTTGACAATCGCGATACCGATCGCTATTTTAGGACAGCTGTTAGGAATCTTGATGCGGACCGTTTTAGCCAGTTTAACACACCGAGCCGATTCGTTGATTGAGGAAGGGAAGTTCAAACGGGTACAGCACATTCACATTGTCTGGGGAACGATCTTGTATTCATTGATGTATTTTGTTCCTATTTTTCTAGCAATTTATTTTGGAACGGATTTGGTTAAATCAATCGTTGACGCAATTCCTGAATGGATTACTGATGGGTTGAGTCTAGCAAGTAAGCTGCTGCCAGCGTACGGGTTTGCTTTGCTGCTGCAAACAATGCTGTCTAAAAAAATGATGCCGTTTCTAGTTTTAGGTTTCTTGATCACTGCTTATTCAGGCTTAGGAATTACAGGAGTGGCATTATTTGCTGGTATCGTGGCCTTTGTCATGTATCAGATCGAAGCAAATAAATCTGGTGGAAGCGGCGGCGGATCGGCAGAAGAACCTGATGCATTGGATGATCTATAAGAGGAGGGAATAAAATGGCAAAAGAAAAAGATCAAAATGGTCGGAAGTATTGGCAATTTTTCTGGCGCTCATGGGCGATACAGGATTCTTGGAATTATGAGCGTGCGATGAATATGGGTTTCTTATACGGAATCGCTCCAACTCTAGATCGTATCTATAAAGATCCTAAAGATGAAACGTTGAAAAAAGAAGCTTATCAGCGGCATATGCTGTATTACAACTGCACACCGCAAACGAGCGCGTTTGTATTGGGCTTAGCTGCTTCAATGGAAGAACAATATTACGAGGATCAAGAAGGCTTTAATCCAGATACGATCAACTCGGTGAAAACCTCATTGATGGGACCTTTATCCGGTATCGGAGACTCCTTTTTTCAAGGAACCGTTCGAGTTTTAGCCTTTGGTTTAGGAATCAACTTAGCACAACAAGGGAGTATTTTAGGTCCAATCCTAGCGATGATCATTTCCTTCGTCCCATCGTTTCTTGTGACGTATTATGGTGGGAAATTTGGATACAATATGGGGAATAAATATTTGACTAGATTATATGAGGGCGGGTTGATGGACCGAGTGATGTACGTCTGCTCGATTATCGGTTTGATGGTTATCGGTGCAATGATCGCCAGCATGATCGGAATCACGACGCCGATCAAATTCGGTAAGACATTTGTGCTGCAGGATGTTTTAGACAATATTATGCCGCAGATGCTGCCGTTTGCATTAACAATATTTATGTACTGGCTGCTGCAAAAGAAAGTAAATACAAGCATCATGCTCTTGATCTGTATCGTCGGCGGCTTGATTTTGAGTGCATTAGGAATATTTGTTTAACTTTGGTAGTTGAAACAGAGCTGTGATGAAAAGCAAGACATCATAGGATCGTTTCTCTAAATAAAAAAGAAAACTGAGGAGGAATTCAGAAAATGAATTCAACGATGGAAGCAAAAGACATTATCAAAGAGATTGTAGGAAAGCATGAAGTGAAACATGTTGTCTTCGTCGGCTGTGGCGCATCAAAAGCAGATTTGTATCCAGCAAAATACTTTTTAGACCAAAATGCGAAGCAATTACGCATCAGCCACTACACAGCCAACGAATTCAACTTTGCGACACCAACTTCGGTCGATGAGAACACCGTGGTGATCTCGGCTTCACTTGGAGGTGCAACTCCAGAAACAGTGGAAGCCAATGCCGTTGCCAAAGATAAAGGTGCTACAGTAATTAGTTTAACACGAATGATTGATGCACCGCTAACAAAAGATGCAGATTATGTTATTTATCATCGCTTTGCTGAAAACTATGCCGCAAAACTTGAAAAAACCGGTTATTGCTTATTATTGGCCGTAGAATTATTAAATCAAGTCGAAGGCTATGAACACTATGAAAAAATGCTAGATGGCTTTTCAAAAATCTATGATTTGGCACAAGAAAGCGCGGAATCCGCTCGAAAAGCAGCGAAACAATTCGCAGACCGCTTCAAAAATGAGAAAGTTATTTATATCATGAGCAGCGGCGCGACACATGAAGTGGCTTATTCTTCTTCTGTTTGTCTAATGATGGAAATGCAGTGGATCAACTCTGGTACTTTCCACGCGGGAGAATTTTTCCATGGTCCTTTTGAAATTGTTGATAAGGACGTACCGTTTATCCTGTTAATGAATGATGGAAAAACACGAGCCATCGATTCTCGCGCTTTAGCCTTCTTGGATCGCTTCGATGCGAAAACAGAAGTTGTTGATGCGTTGGATTATGGCTTGTCCGCTCATATTGAAAAAGAAGTTTTGGATTACTTTAATCCATTTGTAATCACTGCTGTATTCAGAGTATATGCAGAAGAACTTTCTTACGCAAGAGAACATCCGTTGACCAAACGTCGTTATATGTGGAAGCTTTCTTACTAGTCGCAAAAATACTTTGCGAAAAAACTGAGATTCTATGTCTCGGTTTTTTCGCATTATTAAAAAATCTGATCCTTCCGATAAAGGAAATGCTATACAATAGTATTGAAGGGACAACAAATCGATTAAAAGCAGGTGATGAAAATGAAAAAAGAACTGGATGAATACTTGTATGAGTTGACGATGAATCTAAATGAAGGATCCGAGGAGCGTTTTTCAGCAAATCAAATCGCTGAGTCACTGCAATTAAATCGAAGTACCATCAGCAGCTATTTGAATCAGGCATTTCGCGAAGGCGAGCTAATCAAGATCAAGAACTATCCTGTGTTATTTTTACATAAAAACGCATTGTTAGATGCGTCTATTATGATCGACAGGGCGGAGTATGATTCTATTGAAAAATTACTAGCTCCGGAAATGGGCAATGCACTTGAAGAAATCATTGGAGCCAATGGCAGTTTAAAAGAAGCGATTGATCAAATCAAAACCGCTGTTTTATACCCACATAATGGCTTGCCGATCCTGTTGATGGGTGTCAGCGGGTCGGGAAAAACCTTTTTAGCAGAAAAAATTTATGACTATGCCAAAGAACAACAGGTGATCAACAGCAAGGCGCCTTTTATCGCCTACAATTGCGCGCAATATTTTAACAATCCAGAGCTATTGTCATCGGCCCTGTTCGGACATACAAAAGGCGCTTTTACTGGTGCAGATCATGAGCATAGCGGCTTGATCGAGAAAGCGGATGGCGGAATCTTGTTTTTAGATGAGGTCCATCGGCTATCAGAAGAAGGACAAGAAAAATTATTTACCTTCATGGATACTGGAGAATTTTCTCCGATGGGGGATACGAGCATTCGGCGAAAGGCCAATGTCCGTTTGATCTTCGCCACGACTGAAAATGTCTATTCGGCTTTTTTACCGACTTTTTTAAGACGTCTGCCAGTAATCGTAACACTGCCTAAATTTCAAAATCGTCCACAGTCTGAACGGCTGCGCTTGATCGATTCATTCTTCATTGCTGAAAGTAGTATTTTAGAAAAGGAATTGCAAGTTTCTTACCCACTGATCGATTTCTTATTAAACAGTGACTTAGAAGGCAATGTCGGAAAAATAAAGAATATCATCAAATATGCCTGTGGAAATGCGTATGTCCACCAAAAAAATAGTCAGATAATCGTTGTTCGGTTGAAGGATCTGCCGCTTGAGTATAATTTGAAATTCAAAGAACAGTTCAGCAAACCCAAGAAGAAGATGCCCGATCGTACCTATCTGCCCAATACAACCCAACAAATTCATCTAGAGAGCAAAGAAACCCAGCTGCTTCGTAGTTTCTTTGATGAGATAGTAGGAGAATTCAAGAAGGTGCAGCAAAAAGAGAGTTTAGCGCAGGCATTTATTGAGGACAATGTAAACCGTGTGACTCAGATGATGGATGAGTTCATCTTCCAGGGAACCTATGAAAAGGAAGAATCGCTTTATTCGGTGCTGACCTATCACATCCGTCAGACATTGGATATGATGTATGAAAATTATGGGTTTGAGCAAGATGGTAACCGCGTCGTGTCTTTAGCCAGTTATCTTTATTTAAAAGACAACACAGATATTTTAAGCAGTCACTATGAATGGCAAGAACAAAAAAACGACATGATGGAGTTTTTAGATTCCTTTCTTGAGACGCCGTTTTGGTATGCAAAAAAATTATTGACCTATTTATCCCAGCAGCTAGACCAGCAATTATTAGAAGAAGATATTGTGTTTGTGACCTTCTATTTTTATAGTTTGCAGATTAGCGACCTGCCCAATGATGTGAAATGTATCGTATTGGCACACGGCTATTCTACCGCCAGCAGTCTGGCGAATGTAGTTAATCGAATGCTAGGTAAGAATGTTTTTCAGGCCTACGATATGCCAATCAATATTACTCTTGACAAGGTAGAGGCTCAGATCATTCGTTATATCAATGATTACCGAACAGATTCTGGACTAATTCTATTAGTAGACATGGGTTCGTTCAATCAACTAGGCGAACGTCTGACCAATCATATTAAGAGTCCCTTAGTAATCATCGATAATGTCAGTACACCGCTTGTGTTAGAGGTCGGTCAACATATCGTCAACGGCAACAGCGTGACGGAAGTCTACGAAGCGATCACAGTAGAAAATCGTATCCAAAAGCAGCTGATCATTCCAGAAATCAATAAGAAAAAAGCGATTATTACCTGCTGCTATACTGGAATGGGGAGCGCGACGCAGATCCAGGAGATTCTTCAAAAATGTTTAGGAGATTCTGCTCGAGAATTGACAATTCTTCCTTATGACTACAAAAAGCTAGCGGAAAATAAAATGTATGAAACGCCATTTCAGCTATATGATGTGCTGATGATCGTCGGAACTGAAAACCCTAAGATTAATCAGATTCCATATATTGGTTTGGATCAACTGATCAATGGCGAAGCTATTTCTGAATTTGCGGGATTGCTGCAGGAACAAGTAGCGATCGATGATGGAGCCTTCAAGAGTCAGCTGATTTTCAATTTCTCGATCAATAAAATAGTCGAAAATCTGACGATCCTTGATGCGACAAAGGTTCTGCGACTGGTTCAAAAAGCGGTGAAGGAACTGGAAAAATTGATGGGGATCGAGTTTTCTAATAATCAATTGTTCCTGCTTTACATGCATTGCTGCTCTATGATCGAACGGATCTTGCGCAAAGAAAGCGTCGATGAACAAGATGACATTGAGGAATATGTACAAAAAGAGGGGCACAATATGGAATTGATCCATCAAGCCTTTCTAGAGGTCGAGAAGGAATATACGATCGAGCTCCCGCTACTGGAACTTCGCTTGCTGAATGACATCGTAAAGGAATAGGTGAAAAATGAAAAAGGCAGTAATATTTGATATGGATGGCGTCTTGATTGATAGTGAACCATTCTATTTTGAACGGCGGATGGATTTTTTTAAAGCCAAGGGTATCCAGCCAGGCTCTGATAGGTTTGAGGATTACGTAGGAAATTCTGAAAAACAAACATGGCAAATGCTGGTGCCTGATAATGAAATTCAACGGAACCTGCTCCATAAAGAATATCTTCAGTACAAAAAACAAAATGACATCGATTTTTCTAAAGCGCTGCGGAGCACTGTGCCGCAAGTACTAAGCACCTTAGACGAAGCCGATATCATGATGGGGCTGGCCTCCTCGTCGCCTAGAAAAGAGATTGATCAGATGTTATCGGATTGCCGCTTAGCGAAGCATTTTTCCTTTACCATCAGCGGTGAAGAAGTAAGGGAAAGCAAGCCGAATCCAGAAATATATTTGATCAGTCGAGCAGCGTTGACATGTGAAGATTACTTGGCTGTAGAGGATTCTACATTAGGAATTGCCGCCGCAAAAGCAGCAGGGATATACACTGTAGCGTTGAAGCAAGAGTTCTTTATGGATCAGAAGGCTGCAGACGTTATCATCACTGATCTGAACGAGCTGCTAACATTACCGAGATTAACTAAATAATAAGTCCAAAACTCTTCAATCAATATTTTTGAAGAGTTTTTTGTAATTCTTAGTTGCAAATAATTAGTATTTGTATTAGTATTACGTCAATCAATAAATATGCGTTGAAGAGAAGAGTAATTGATCGTGAAACGATTAAAGAGACCCTCGGCAGGTGAAAAGAGGGATCGTAGAAAATCAATGAAGATGAACTCTGAGCCTTTAGCTTGTTCACGCAAGCTGGACGGGAAGCGACCGTTATATCGCCGGGTATGTCTGTACCGTTGAGGTATTATCTGTGAAGATAATACGAATAAGGGTGGTAACGCGAAAATATTCGTCCCTTTATTTATCAGTGATCTGGTGGATAAAGGGATGGATATTTTTTTTATTTGTCAAAAAAATTTGGGAGTGTGTCTATTATGAAAAAAATCGGATTAGCAATATTAATTATAAGTTGTATTACATTTTTGGCTGCGTGTGGTTCGGGATCGGCTGAAAAAACGGATAAAATAAAAATTGGAGCATCCCCAACCCCGCATGCAGAAATTTTAGAGCACATAAAACCTGAGCTAAAAAAAAAGGGAATCGATTTGGAAATTGTTAAATTTGACGATTATGTTTTGCCGAATAAGGCGTTAGAAAATGGGGATATTGATGCAAATTACTTTTCTACTGTTCCATATTTCAATTTGCAAAAGAAAGAAAATAGGTACAAATTTTCAAATGTTGGAGCGATCCATCTTGAACCAATGGGTATCTATTCTCATAAAATAAAAAAAGTTAGCGACATACCCAATGGTGCTAAAGTCGTTGTTTCAAACGTACCTTCTGAATGGGGACGAGTGCTGAATATCTTTGTTAAAAACAATTTAATAAAAATTAAATCAGGTGTGCCCATCGATAAAGCTACCTTTGATGATATTACAGAAAATCCAAAAAATTTAGTATTTGATCATAGCGTCGATCCAACGCTGCTAACTTCGGCATACGAGAACAATGAAGGGGATCTTGTAGCAATCAACTCTAATTTCGCCTACGAAAAAGGTTTGAATCCTGTAAAAGATTCTTTAATGATCGAACAAAATGATTCGCCATATGTTAACATCGTGGCAACAAAAACAAGTAATAAGGATAACAAGGATATTAAGAAAATCGTTGAAGTACTACACGAATCAAAAGTTCAAAAATGGATTAAAGAAAAATGGGGCGGTTCAGTAGTGCCAGTTAATTAAAAAAATAGAAAGATAAGGTGGTAGCAATGGAACGAGCAATATTTGCAGGTGGTTGTTTTTGGTGTATGGTGAAACCATTTGATAGTCTACCTGGAATTGAATCAGTAATTTCTGGTTATACAGGCGGCGAAAAGGAAAATCCTACCTATTTAGAAGTAAAAAGTGGAACGACCGGACATACCGAAGCAGTTGAGATTATTTTTGATCCTGAGTTGATCTCTTATAGTGAGCTTGTAGAGATTTACTGGCAGCAAACAGATCCAACGGACGCATTTGGACAATTCGAAGATCGTGGAAGCAGTTATCGCCCGGTTATCTATTATTTTGATGAGCGACAAAAAGAAACTGCCGTAGATAGTCGAGCAGCTTTGCAAAATAGCGGACGCTTCGATCGGCCAATCGTCACTCAGATTGAATCCGCTGGAGTTTTCTATCCGGCTGAAGCGGAGCACCAAGAATATTATCAGAGAAACCCTGAAAATTATCAAAAAAATGCTGAAAAGAGAAAACAATTTATCACAGAGTTTTGGTAAGAAACTGCTGTGCAAAAGCTCTTAAATTTGTACAGGAGTTGAGAGGTCTATCTATAGGCATCCTTTATAATAGAAGAAAAGGGGATGTTCGATAATGACGACCACCCAAATTGAAGCGATATTTGACGTAGCAGTTGAACCAATCTGGGAAATTGTGACCTCGTTAAATGATGTAAAATGGCGCAGTGACCTTAGTAGAATTGAAGTACTTAAAGATCAGAACAATTTTATTGAGTACACAAAGCAAGGAATCGCAACACGTTTTACAATCACAGAGTTTAAACCATTAATGTTTTATGCATTTTCTATGGACAATGACAGTATAAGCGGAAAATGGACAGGAGAATTTTTCTCTTTAGGAAAATATAAGACTAGGATCATTTTTAAGGAAGAGGTTACTGAAAAAAAGATATACATGAAGCCCTTTGTAAAGGGGTACTTAATCAAACAGCAGAAGACTTATATTAGAGACCTGACAAATTATCTAAGTAGACTCTGATAATTCCCAATTTTTCATAACGTGATTGAATCAGAAAGAGTAGTGTTTGTATTGACAATTATCAAAATGTGACATATGTCCTAATTGCTTTTCTATTGTTTCACTAAACTGTGAATATAGGAGGTGGTAAGGATAAGGATGATGATCCTTATTTTATTCATTGTTTTTATTTCAGGGTTAGTGGTTTTTAAACAATAGAAGAACTATCAATCAAACTTAGCTTATTGGGAGCGAATCAATCAATATGAAGAACGGCGAAAAAAAGAAATTTTAACTATAGCTCTTAAAAATCAGCGGTTATGAAAAAGCAAATAGCCATTCGATTCCTTAATTTCTAGGAGTCGGATGGCTTCTTGCATTTCTGTTTAACAATAGTAAGCAGCTAAATATTTTTTTTAAAGTATTCGGCTTCAGAGGAACGCTTTTTAAGTTGATCTTTATTAAGTATTAGAAATTTTCTCTTTTCTCGTTTTAAAACATTATCCTCGCATAGTTTGTTTAATAATCGTAATAAATGTCGATAACTGACACCAATGGTTGCAGCTACATCAGTCAAATTATCGAAAAAATAATCCTTATATGAACCTTGTAGGATATAGGCACAAAGGCGCTGTTCACCTGAGTAAAGGGCATTGGATGTATAATTGTGAGAGCTATTAATTAGATTTTCTGATAGACCTTTGGCTAAAGTAGTCATAAAAGTAATGTTTTTGAAAATCGAATCATGATCATTTATAAAAGGGACAACGATGCATTCAAATGGAGAGAGTGTGATAACTGATGCTGTAGCGTAGCTAGTATTAGACATCAATTCTACATCACCAATCAAACCACTGGAAAGATAGTAGGCCAAAACTAAGTCTTTACCACTTGGAGCGCTGGTACAAACTTTAGCCTTACCTGAAACAACGATCATAATATATTTATATTCCGTACCTTGAGAGAAAATTGTTTCGCCAGATTTAAAACTTTTAATTTCACAAACATCTTGATGATCAAGTAACCCATACTTATCAAGTAGTTCAAGATGATAATCTTCAAAATTCTTATTCATAACTTCGCCTCGATTCCTTTTATCACAATATTCAAGTTATTCTTTTTATCCCCATTCTACTATTATTTGTTCTTTTTTTGGTGTGGAATAGTTCGATTAATCATAAAAAATTTATTGTTTCCGGCATTTTTTATTGAAATAGAAGTATGCTGTAACTTTAACAAGTTAATAATGAGAGGCTTTTATTAGTATATCTTGTTGTTTTTATCCCAATGTTATTTTTCAAATTAGCTTTTATGCAATATCGAAAGTTATTTTAAATGATTTGCATTTTCATAAAAGTCATTTGTGCAGTATGGTACAATAATAATTGTAATGTAAACGATTGCAAATAAAGGGAGGAAGATTGTATGACGAAGACAGTAATAGTAGGAACAAATCACGCGGGGATCGCAGCAGCAAACACACTTTTGGATAACTTTGATGATCAGGAGGTTGTAATGATTGATCGTAACAACAACCTAAGTTATCTGGGTTGTGGAACAGCCTTATGGGTAGGTCGTCAAATCGATTCATATGAAGGATTATTTTATACAAATCGTGAAGATTTCGAGGCCAAAGGGGCAAGAATTTCAATGGAAACGACGGTTGAACGAGTTGATTACGACAAAAAAGAAGTTCATTGCCTATCAAAAACCGGAGAAGCCTTCTTTGAAAACTATGACAAATTGATTTTGGCGACCGGATCAGTTCCCATCTCACCAAAGGTTCCTGGTCGTGATTTAGAAAACATCCATTTCTTGAAGCGTTTTCAGGATGGTCAAGCAGTTGATCAGATCCTAGGGTCCGAGAATATTGAAAATGTGGCAGTTATTGGTGCGGGCTATATTGGTGTAGAGATCGCTGAAGCAGCTAAAAGACGTGGAAAAAATGTGTTGTTGTTTGACGCTATGGAACGTTCACTGCCAAGTTATTATGACAAATGGTTTACAGATGATATGGATACTATTTTAAGTGAACATGGGATTGATCTACATTTTGGTGAATTAGCAAAGGAATACAAAGGTGATAAAAAGGTTGAATCGATCGTAACGGATAAAGGTGAATATAAAGTTGATCTAGTTATCAATGCAATTGGTTTCTTGCCAAATAATGAGTTAGGCAAGGAACATTTAGAATTATTCAAAAACGGCGCTTACTTAGTTGATCGTCACCAACAAACAAGTGACTCAAATGTTTATGCTGTTGGAGATTGTGCAACGATTTACTCAAATGCATTACAAGATACGACATATATTGCTTTAGCGACTAACGCTGTTCGGTCAGGAATAGTTGCGGGATACAATGTAGGTGGTGTTGCATTAGAATCTACTGGAGTACAGGGCTCTAACGGTATTTCAATTTTCGGTTTACACATGGTGTCAACTGGCTTATCTGTTGAAGCAGCGGCAAAAAATGGAATCGAAGTGAAATACACAGATTTTGAAGACTTACAGCGTCCTGGATTTATGAAACAAAATGCCAATGTTAAGATTCGGATCGTTTATGAAGAAAGCTCTCGCCGAGTAGTAGGAGCACAGTTATCATCAACGGAGGATATTTCTGGTGTGATCCATATGTTCTCACTAGCGATTGAAGAAAAAGTGACAATTGATAAACTGAAATTGCTGGATATCTTCTTTTTACCACATTTCAACCAGCCGTATAATTACATCACAATGGCTGCGTTAAGTGCAGAATAGTTAAATTGAATAGAAATCCCCCTAAAGAGTTGGACTTAATTCTAACTCTTTAGGGGGATTTAATTATCCAGAATAGAGATATCTAATCAGCATCTGCTAATATATCTAAAACCTTTTGATAATTTTGATTTTGATATATTTCGTAATTCAATTTTTTATATAGCTTAACTGCGTGGTGACTCCAAGTCTGAGTATTTAGATAAAGATCTTGATTTGGGTAATATTCGTGAAGCAATTCAGTAACACGGATTGTTAATGCTTTGGCCAATCCTTTTCTCTGTTCTTCGGGGATGACACCTAACCAATGAAGACGAGGAAAATTATCTTCTGTCCACCAAGCAGTAAAGGTTGCCACTTTTTCTCCTTGTTGATTCTCAACAAAAAGCATTCGCCGCTCTAATTCTTTCTTATAAGGTGCGAATGAACGCTGAAAGTAATCAGCTGCATCCTGCTCTGTATCAAATTCTAAAACAGCCGTTTCGATTCGGCACCAATCTTTTTCATCACCTGGTTGATAAAAGATCATACGATATCCTTCCGGTAATTGGAGTTTTGGCAATGAGGGTGCATTAGACGGGCGAAACATGGTGAAGGGAATAAACGGTACTGACTTATCCAACATAACAAGACCTCCAGTCCTTTTCTCAATAAAAGCGTATCATGTAGGAATGGTAAAAGCCAGCTAGTTTTTTGTAATTATAGAAATCAGCGAAACTCTTGTTCTCCATAAAAACTTCTATTATAAAGAAAATGGAGACATTGATATTGATAGGTATTATATAATGAAAAGAGAAATTGAATTGCAGATTTATTAGTAATTGTCAAGATGTTTATTTAGGATTTCATCGACAGTGGTAATCTGCTGCAGTTTCAATTTATGAGAAAAAGTTAGGAGGTAGTTCTTTAATGGCTAAGAGGGTTTTCTTTGGTTTTTATTATGAAAATGATCTATCGAGAGCGCTAGTTGTTAAAAATAATTGGGCTTTAAAGGAGAATGAAGAGTCTGGGTTTATCAACAAAGCGGAATTTGAACGAATGAAGCGAGACGGTGATGAAGCTATTGAGCGCTGGATTGACAAACAATTAGTTGGAACTTCAGTGACTGTCGTATTAATTGGCAATGAAACATTGGATTCAACATATGTTCAATATGGAATTAAAAAAAGCTATGAACAAGGCAACGCGATCATCGCGTTGAAAATTGGTAAAGTAAAAAATTTAAGTCAACAAACATCTATCAGCCAGTCGGTAGTAAAAATCGTTGGTAAAAAGGATGATGGCGAGTTGCTATGGTTTGATGAAATCATTGATGGGGAATATGATTATATCAAGAATGATGGCTATACAAATCTCGAAAAATGGATTGAAAACGTAGATAAAGTAAAAGAAAGATAATTCCAATATCTTTCATTTATCTTTGAAATTTTTTTTGAAAGGGAGCTCGCTGAATACTTTTTAAAAAGGGGACTATGAAAGCGAATGAAAAAAATAAAGGGGAAAAATGATACGGCAATGGTTAGAGAGAAAAATAGGACGAGAATTTGAACAGAAAAGTTCAATTCTCGTCCTTTTAATTATTTTGATAATGCTAATGCCAAGGCCTTTTGAACTGCCACAATATTTTTGTCTTTTCTAAATTGAATTGTTTCTGCTGGAAGTTCTGCACTTGAAATCCAAATCTTTAGTTCTGCATCTAAGTCAAAATGTCCGCTAGTTTCTACTGAAAAACGTGAAATTGAACGATAAGAGATTGATTTGTACTCAACCTTTTTTCCAGTCATTCCTTGCTTGTCAACTAAAATTAAACGGAAGTCAGTAAAAACAATTAAGTCACGAACCAGTTTAAAGGCTAGAGAGACTGTTTCTCCAATAACTAAGACGTCTTCTAATTTTTCTTCAACTGCTTTGTTATTGTGTTGACTGGCATTGCCCATTAAGCCATCAAAAATACTCATTTAAAAACCCTCTTTCTTTGATTGATTAAAATTATTTTAGCTGATAATTAGTAGAATAGCTACTTGACCACTACTTTTCTAAGGAGAAAAATTCAAAATAATAATCATACTTTCACAAAAAAAGTTTTTGTTCTTTTTAACAGAAATACTCTTGCTAAACGAATAGCGTTTCGATATACTCGGAAGGGAAAAGAGCCCGGTTAGAAAATTGGGAGGTAGGAGGTGTTCTCATGCTTAAAAACTATCAACGGTGACTGTGAAACCAATCATTACTTAGAGTTTCTAAGCTAGTAGAACAATCGACTTTCCTCCGACCAACTTTTTTTACGACCAGTTAAAAGGGCTATTAAGTACGTAAAAAAATGGATCAAAAGAGGGAGCATACTTAAGTAGTATGTTTTTTTGTTGTGCATAAAAAAGGTCTTTATCCCTACTGAAAACGTTTCAAGTGAACAAATAAACTTTAAAGGGAGTATTAAAATGAAAAAAATTTTTGCAGTAATCAGCTGTTTGTTGTTAACAGCGTTAGTAGTCTATTCAAAAACTGAAGAGGTTCACGCGGCCGACAAATCAAGTAAGGTTCAGCGCTTAGTAAAAAGTAAGGATATCAAGGACGAAGACTTCTTTGTAGATGCCAAATGGCTAAAAAAACAAATGAAGGATGACGATAAAACAGTTGTGATTGAGGCTTCATACGGCGAAGGAAAAGATTATAAGAAGGCTCACATCCCGGGTGCATTGCACATTGATACAATGGAGATTGAAACTGAAGAAAACAACTGGAATATCTTAAGTGCTGAAACCTGTAAAGAAGTATTCTTAAAACGCGGAGTGACTAAAACGACACCGGTAGTTGTTTACTCAAGCGATATCAATGCGGCGGCACGTGTTGCTTTTGTTGCTTATTGGCTAGGTGTTGATGAGGTTAAAATTCTAGATGGCGGCTTAAAAGCATGGGAAAAGGCTGACTATAAAGTTGAAAAAGGCAATGAAGAGGCTAAAGCTGCGACTGATTTTGGTGCAGATGTTCCCGGACGTCCTGAAAGCTTGATCTCAACTTCAGCAGACTTAGTAGCTGCAAAAGATAAAAATCCAGAGCTAGTTCTGGCAAGTATCCGTTCTTGGAAAGAGTTTACTGGTAAAACCAGTGGGTATGATTATATTGAAAATGCCGGCGAACCAGAAGGTGCAGTTTATGCAAAATTAAGTAAAACTAGCGCGGATGTAGCTCAATTGATGAATAATGATGGAACAGTGAAGGAACCGACTAAGATTTTTGCAGCTTGGAAAAAGTGGGGCATTACACCAGATAAGGAAGTAGCTTTCTATTGTGGAACTGGTTGGCGCGCAGCGACAGCATTCTTCATCACTAAACAAGAAGGCTGGAAAGATGTAAAATTATTTGATGGCGGCTGGTTTGATTGGGATAAAGCACATCAGAAGGACCCAAGTAAATATCCTGTTCAAATTGGGGATCCAAGAGATAAAGACAAAGTAGAAATCCTGAACTAATGAAAATTTTTCGTATTTTTTTACACTTCATTCAATTAGGCCTAGTCTACGTGATCTATTTAATGGATGATCTTTACAAGAACCATCTGGGCTTTATGCGAAATGTTTCTTATTATTCTCATAAAGTAGAAGCAAGTAAGTTCGGCAGCAAGTTGTTTTTGCTGCCGCTCTTGCTGGTAGTGTTCGCCATTATTTTAGTCGTGAGAAAGAGAACTGTCGAAAGTCTTATTTTGATTTTACTTGGTCTATTATTTTTGATTTGGCAAATGATCTTTTCGTTAGCCACTACACCAATTTATTACTTAGTGAGCGGTATACTATGCCTAGGGTTTCTACTACAAATGGTCATTGTTCTATTAAAAAGGGGTTAGCCGATTTGATGGATTACTCAAAAAAAACAATCGAAATGGCACAATTGATCGCAGAGACTTGTACAAGCTGCAAACGATGCATGAAGGATTGTCTCTTTTTGCAGCAATATTGTGAAGATCCGCAAAAATTATTTCAACAATTTTTGGAGGAAGGGCTTGATCCAATCGTTCCGTATTCTTGTATGTTGTGCGGTCATTGTACAGTAGTATGTCCTCTCCAGTTAAAATTGGACGAAGCATTTTTAGCGATGCGTCAAGATTTAATTAAGGATGGATTGCCATTAAAGCAACTGAAAAGTGTGGAAATGCACCAAAGGCTTTCAACGAGTAAATTTTTTTCGGCAGTGAATCGAGGGGATACAAAATGAAATACGGTTTTATGGCGGGATGTTCACTGAGTTCTAGCAGTCCGAAACAGGTCGCTCAAATGATCGACTATTTAAAAGGTTATTATCCAAATATGGCTGTTATCCAGGGTTGCTGTGGGAAACCCACTCGGATGATTGGCCAAGAACAATTGTTTCAAAAGCGTTTTGGTCAATTGACAGAGCAAGTTCAACAGGCGGAGATCGATGAATTGATCGTGGCCTGTCAAGGATGTATCAAAACGATGACGATTCAAAATCAATTTTCCACCTCATCTTTGTGGGTAAAAATGGCCGAACTGGGGTTGCCAAAAGAAGCGATAGGCAAAGGGAAAGATAGTGACGTTGTCTTTTCAATCCAGGATTCTTGTCCAACTAAAGAGGTTACCGAGATTCATCAGGCTGTTCGTTATTTGCTAGATCAATTAGGCTATCAGGTAAAACACAATCGTTTGTCAGGAGAAAATACGTTGTGTTGTGGGATGGGAGGAATGTGCGGTGTCTCCAATCCTAGTTTGGCTAAAACGTTTGCGGAAAAACGTGTTGAGGATTTTAAAACAGATCATATTGTTACTTATTGTGCCAGTTGTACTTCAGCGATGATCTTGGGAGGCGGAGACGCGTGGCATTTATTGGACTTGATATTTGGTGAGGTCATACATAAAGAAGACACGACGACAGCCCATCCTTTAGACAATCCAGTTCAAGCGTGGAAGAATAGGTACCAATCAAAAAAAATCGTAACAAAAGCATAGGAGAGAATAATGAAAAAATGGTTAATCAGTTTGTTGTCAGTAGGGATGCTTTTTTCCCTATCTGCTTGCAAAACCGATGATACGAAAGAAGCGAAGACAGAAGACTCGATCAGCAGTTTTTCTGACGCTGTAAAGCAGAGCAAAGGGGAGACCGTTACCTTTTATGGATTTGGCGGTGATGAAAAAGCCAATGCTTGGGTCGATGAAGTTGTGACACCAGCAATGAAGGAAAAATATGACATTACTGTAAAGCGCGTCCCAATGGATATTGATCAAATTTTGAATAAGCTGACGACTGAAAAGGAAGCGGGAACGAAAGCAGGAGACATTGATGTTATGTGGATCAATGGTGAAAACTTCTATACTGCAAAGCAGGCGAAGCTGCTTTATGGTCCGATTACTGAAAAGGTCGAAAGCTTTGAGAAATTAATGGACGTCGATGGGCATAACTCAAGATATGATTTTGGTGTTAAGATCGATGGTTACGAAGTTCCTTATGGAAGTGCCCAATTAGTGTTTGCTGGAGACAAGGAAAGATTTAAAGACGGATTTCCGACGGATACACAGGCTTTGTTAGAGTATGCTAAAGCAAATCCAGAGAAAATCACCTACACTGCTCCACCTGAATTTACTGGCAGCGCCTTTGTCCGCAATGTGATCTGTGACATTGTAGGTTACGATAAAGTTGAAGAAGCAAAAGCGAACAAAGAAGACTTGTATAAGGTGATCAAACCAGGTTTGGATTACTTAAATGAAATCAAGCCTTATTTATGGCAAGAAGGAAAAACATACCCAACGACCACTGCGGAGTTGGATCAAATGTTTTCAGCGGGACAAATCGATATGAGCTATAGCTATTCTCAGATGCATGTCGCGGAAAAACGCAGCGACAATGAGTTCAAAGCAACCACGGAGTCTTTCTTATTCGATAAAGGAACGATTGCGAATCAAAGTTATTTAGCTATTGCGAATACTTCGAAGGTCAAAGCTGGCGCATTGGTTTTGATCAATGAAATGACTAGTGAATCAGCTCAATTGAAAAAGGCAGAAGCCAAATACGGGTATAGCATTCCACCATTTGATTCTGAAAAATTATCGGATAAAACCAATCAAAAATTAACGGATCTATACAAAAATCAAGGTGTCCTTT
Source organism: Enterococcus malodoratus (assembly GCF_027659535.1). Classification (NCBI taxonomy): domain Bacteria; kingdom Bacillati; phylum Bacillota; class Bacilli; order Lactobacillales; family Enterococcaceae; genus Enterococcus; species Enterococcus malodoratus. Next base: position 183,401 of record NZ_JAQDPG010000002.1, read on the forward strand.
CACTTGAAGAAATGCAGGGAAAACAAATTCCTGAGGTTCAGGCAGAAAAGATTCCGATGATCGAAGCATTATGGAAAGAGCATGTTTTACATGAATAAAAAAAAATTGTTCGCGGTCCCTTTTGTATTGATAAACAGCGTTGTGATTTTAGCAGCGCTGTTTAAAGGGCTGCAAATTAGTTTAGGCTACTATCCTTTGATTGGACTCAATCAACTTACTCTAGCAAATTATCGTCAAGTATTGAGTGATCCATATTTCCAAAAGTCGCTAGGTTACAGCTGCTACTTAGCACTGACCGCGACTTTTTTGTCGTTGCTTTTAGGAATCGGAATTGCTTTTCTTCTATTAAAAGTAAAAAGTTCTTGGTTACATAAAATAATTAGTCTGCCGATTTCTTTGCCGCATATTATTGTAGCATTAATGATCATGCAATTGATCGGTCAGTCTGGTATCATTTCACGAGTGTGTTTTCAGCTGGGCTTAATTAAAGAAATCGGTCATTTTCCTTTATTAATCCATGATTCTGGTGGATTTGGGATCATCATGGTTTTCCTTTACAAAGAGATACCCTATGTTGCTGTAACAACCCTTGCGATTTTGCAGCAGCTACAATTAGGATACATAGAGGTCGCTAAAAATTTAGGAGCTTCAACGCTTCGAATCTTTTTTACTGTGATTTTACCGATGTTCCAAAAAATACTGATCACCTTATTTATTATTTTGTTTTGCTTTACTTTTGCCTCATTTGAGGTCCCTTATTTATTAGGCAATCCGAGTAATCAGACGGTAGCTTTAACCGCCTATGATCTATTTACTCAAGCAGATTTGACTACGCGGCCCCAAGCTTTTGCTCTGAATCTCGTGATGTCAGGTATTTGCTTAGTAATAACTGTCGTCGCTCTGACGATTAGTCGGATCTTGCCGGGAGGGAGAAGAATATCATGAAATTTGCGTCAAAAAGAAACTATATTCTACTAATTATTGCAGCGCTGATGGTGCTCCTTCCATTAATTGTACTGATTTCATGGTCGGTCAGTACAGAGTGGATGTATCCGGCTATTTTTCCAAAGGCCTTAGCTACTAAAATATATAAGCAAATGCTTGCTGAACCGAATTTTTGGCCGGCAGTAATCAATAGCTTTGTGATTGCTTTTGCGACGACGATGGTAAGCATCGTAGCGGCGTTGCCTGTAGCGAGGTATTTTGCCTTTCAGAAAAATATGTCACAACGGTTTGTGGAGGTTTTGGTATATCTGCCATTAATTTTACCTGCTATAGCAATCATTACGTCGAGTCAGGTTTTATTCTTACAATTACGTTTGACAGGAACTTTTTTGGGGATCATCTTGATTCATACTTATTTCTGTCTGCCTTATGCCATGCAAATCTTATTGGAGAGCTATCGTCAGTTAGGTGAAGGATACAGTTTGACTGCTCAAAGTTTAGGAGCTAAACCGTGGTCCGTTTTTTGGCAGATTACTTGGCCGTTGTTGCGTCCAGGAATCATTGCTTCGGCGACGATGGTATTCATCGTATCATTCAGTCAATACCTGCCGACTTTTTTTATTGGCGGAGGAAAGATCGTTACTTTGCCACTGTTATTGCTTCCTTATGCAAATAATGGTCGGTTTGGTTTGGCATCTTCCTACAGTTTGCTTTTTTTAGGATGTACGATATTAGGCGTATTTATTTTGAAAACAGTTATTGGAGGAATTCAGCGTGGGACTAAGCGTTAAAAATCTGCAGCTGCATTATGGAAAAAATAAAATATTGAAGGATCTGTCATTTGATATTGGTGAAAGAGAGATCGTTGCGCTTTTTGGCCCGTCAGGAGTGGGCAAGACCAGTCTGCTTAAAATAATCGGAGGAATTCAACCGATAGATAAGGGTACGATTACATTTACTGAGGGATTTTCTCAAGCGGGAACAATTTTGGTTTTTCAGGATTTCTGGCTCTTTCCCCATATGACTGTGGTTGAAAATATCACCTTTGGGCTGAAGGCGCGAAAGTTTTCGAAAACCGTCATCACTCAGAAAGTCAGTAAGATTCTTGAAGTGTTTGATTTGGTCGGTTTGGAAAAGCACTTCCCAGATCAGCTGTCAGGGGGACAGAAACAACGAGTGGCTTTGGCTCGCGCAATTATTTTGGAGCCCAAATTATTATTGTTGGATGAGCCATTTGCCAACTTGGATAGTCATTTAAAGGATTCAATGCGGGAGTATTTACTCCGACTTCAAAAAGAGTACAGTTTTAGTGTTATTCTGGTTACGCATGACCGCGAGGAGGCTTTTCAGTTAGCTGATCGAATGATTATTTTGCTGAATGGTGAAATCCAACAAATCGGAGGTCCTAAGGAAATTTATTTCTATCCGGCAAATCAAAAGGTCGCTGAGGCAGTTGGAGAAAGCAATTTTATTCCCGGAATCGTCGAGAACAATTGCTTCCGAATCGCTGATACTGAACTGATGATTCAGAATCCAAAAAGACTTCAAGGGGAAGTCTTACTGTTTATTCCTTATGGGGCTGAAGCCGAAATCTGCGAGACAGGATTACCGGCATTAATTGAAGGCATTGAATGGTCGCCAAACGGGCAGCGAGCCTATGTGAAAATTGTCGAGACACATTGTACGTTGACCAATTTATCTCAAAAAATAGTAAATCAAGAACAACTTTTTTTGCAATTCAAGGAACCACTTCAGGTGATGTCTCGATGATTTCGATAATTATACCGGTATTAAATGAAGAAAAGACGATCGCTCGATTATTGCAACAGTTGAAGCAATTTGGTCATGAAATTCCATATGAGATTATTGTAGTAGATGGTGGGAGTAAGGACCAGACTGTTTCGATCGCTGAAAAATGGGCAATTGTTTATCAGTTGAAGAATGCGAATCGCGGAGCACAGCTAAACTATGGTGTCGAAAAAAGTTCAGGCGATTGTTTGTGGTTTTTGCACAGCGATAGCCGTTTAGGAGCTACAAAGAATCTTTTGGATGATATTCAAACAGTATTAGCTGACAAACGTTACAGCGCCGGCTTTTTTAAACTATCTTTTGATTCATCCGATTGTTTTTACCGCTATTTGGCAGAGACCTCAAATTTACGAGCACGTTATCTTGGATTGGTTTTTGGTGATCAGGGATTATTTACGACACGAAAATTCTATGATGAAGTTGGCGGTTTTGAATCCATCCCATTAATGGAGGATTGGCGTCTAAGCCGGAAATTACGAAAGCTAGGACGCTTCTATCAACTTCCAGTAGAGATTGTTACATCAAGTCGTCGTTTTCGGAAAGGCAAACTTCGTACCCATTTAAAAATGCACAAAATAAAATTGCTCTATTTAATGGGAATGTCGCCTGAAAAATTGGCACAACGATATTATAAATGAGAAGGAGTCATTCATGTTAGAAAAGATTCGAGAGTATTTGAAGGAACAACAGCTGGTAGAAAAATTACAGCTAAAGGAACCATTCACGATTGAATTTTTAGCACAAGGAGAATATAATCAAAATTTTCTGATTTCTGCTGGTCAAAAGAAATATGTTTTTCGCTTAAATTATGGAAGCCAGTTGAACCTAGAAAATCAGATTCGTTATGAATACCAAGCGTTGAAATGGTTAGAACGCACGAATCGAACGCCAAGAGTATTATATGTGGATGACAGTTGTCAGAAATTTTCTCAAGGGTTGCTGATCATGGAATTTTTAGCAGGTGAGCCTTTGAATTACCGAAACGACTTGAATGAAGCGGCAGTAATTTTTGGAGAAATCCATCAGCAACCGATTGACGAGGCAGCTGATACTCTCTTTGTTAAAGAAAAGGCGACCATTTTATCCGCTCGTGTCAATGAGTGTCAGCAATTGCTGGAACCAGTGTTGACCAGTGATTTCGTACCCATTTCGGCTCAAAAGCTGCTGGCAGCTGCGCTGGATCAATGTGCTAAAAATGTCAAACAGCAGCAGTTCTTCGTTGAGCTTGACCAATGGTGTGTCAACAATACAGAAGTGAATTCGCATAATTTTATCATTGGGAAAAAGGGCTTCTTGATTGATTGGGAAAAACCAGTAATCAGCCATCCCGTTCAGGATATATCACAATTTTTAGCCTCAACGACAACTCTTTGGCGCAGTAACTTAGTTTTGACTCAAACAGAAAAGCAGGCATTTTTCTCCAGTTATCTTCAGACAACTGGTTTTGATTCGCACAGTTTTTCTGAAGCGTTACGAATCTACCATCCTTACTTGATGCTGCGGGCTCTGTCTTGGTCGGCCATGGCGTATGATAGTTACCAAAAAAATACTAAAGAATTGAAAAACCAAGAAATCTTTGAAAAGGTTTCTAGTTATATGAATGAAGATTTTCTACGTCAGGCACTGAAGGAGGAAGTCTTTGAATAAACACGCATATATACTATTCACACGAGTTCCTATCCCTAATAAGGTTAAGACTCGCCTGCAAAGTTCACTAAGTGGAAAAGAGGCTTGCGAAGTCCAACTGCGGATGCTAAGAGACAGCTTTATAAAATTTGAGCAATTAAGCGAGCAGGGGATTGATCTTTATCTTGCATACTCAGATGAAGGAGATCCGACGCCACTTATCTCTGCTTTGCCTGAAAGCTTTAATTCGTTTTCACAAGAAGGACAAACGATTGGAGAACGTATGGATCATGCCATAAAACATGTGTTAGCTATTGGTTATGAAAAAGTCATACTGACTGGCAGCGACATCCCTAATTTAACTAATGAAATAATCCAAACAGCCTTTGAACAAATGCAGGAGATTGTACTTGGCCCCTCCTTGGATGGCGGATATTATTTAATTGGCTGCACTCGAGGGATCGATTTATCCGCGATATTTGAAACAAATATTTCATGGGGCAAAAGTGATGTATTGACAGCGACACTGAAGCGATTAACTGGTTTTGAGGTTTCTTTCGTTTCACCTTTGCAGGATATTGATTATCCTGTCGATTTAAAAAGGATTCATAACGAGTTAGTGGAGGGAAACTACTATTTATCGGATTGGTTAGAAAAGAATCGAGGGCTATTAGAATGAGAAAGGTTATTTTTGATTGCGACAATACATTTGGCTTGGGAAATAGAGACGTAGATGACGGATTAACCTTGTTCTATTTACTCGGTTCTCCGGTAATCGATTTGCTAGGTGTTACACTGACTTATGGAAATGATACGTTAGAAAAAGTTACTCAAATGACAAAAGAGCTTCAGCGGCGATTGGATTTATCCTTCAATTATTACGGGAACCATCAAGCAGAATTTCTGGCGGAACAAGTGAATTGCTATCCAAATGAAGTGACGATTTTAGCGACAGGTGCCTTGACAAATTTAGCAGAAGCAAAAAAGCTAGATCCACTTTTTTTTGAAAAGGTTAAAAAAATAATAGTGATGGGCGGTACAACCGAACCTTTAGTGGTTAATCATCATCCGGTCACAGAATTGAATTTTTCTTGTGATCCGTTAGCAGCCGAAACGGTTTTATTGAGTCAGGCGAAAGTTGTCATCATGAATGGGCATATGACATCAGAAGCATTTTTTTCGATAACCGAACTCGAACAGTTTCTTTCTCTAGCAAAAGAAGTCATTCCACAAGAAAGAGCCGAGTGGATCCGCAGCACGTTGGAAAAATGGATCGAATGGAATGAAGAGGTTTTTAATTTTAGTGGATTTTGCAATTGGGATATGACAACGGCTGTGTATTTAGAGCGGCCAGAGCTTTTCAGTAACGAGCGTTTTTATTTGGCAGAACAACAACCGACCATCGATAAAGGTCGGATTATCTTGACCGAAAAATCTATTTATTCGGTAAGAATGCCTAAAAAGCTTTTAACGGTCTCTGAGTTTAATCAACTGATCATCGATCGAATGGTTAAAGGCCTGCAATAAAGCAGTCGCGGAATTGATCAGAAAGATTATCACGATCTGAAAAATAGAAAGGAGAACGGGTGAAAAAAATAATTATATTTATTTTGTTATTACTGCTAGTAATTTTTATGGCTTATCAATTTGGGTTGGTTGGTTTTTTGACGGATATTAGCGGCCTAAGAGCCTATTTGGAAGGTCTTGGCTGGTGGGGATATGTAATCTTTATATTGCTTTCGGTGGTTGTAGCTGTTTTTCTTTTACCAGGACAATTCCTAGCAATCGTTGGCGGTCTTGCTTATGGCGGGTTTCTTGGCGGATTATTAACGATTATCGGCGCGTCTCTGGGTGCTAGTATTTCTTTTATCATTGGAAAATATGTAGCCAGAGAATATATTCTTACGCGCTTTGGCAGTGACCCAACTTTTCAAAAAATTGAAAGGGGAGTGAAGGAAAACGGCATTTCCTTTTTAGTTTTTACACGGTTAGTTCCGGTCTTTCCTTTCGCTATTCAAAGTTATGCCTATGCGATGACACCGATGAGCGTGAAAAAATTTAGTTTGATCTCCTTTTTGACTATGATGCCGGCTAGTTTTATTTACGCCTTTATGGCTTCTGAAATTGCTTCTAAGGGAGTATCAATGACGCTGTTAATAGAATTGACTATTGCTGGGATTTTGCTGGCACTTTTAGCTTATCTTCCCAAAAGGATCAGTAAAAAAATCAATCAATTGAATTCCGAATACAAAAAGGATTAATCGTTTTGAAAGATCAGAAAATATCTTCTGGTCTTTTTTTGTTGCGTGCAGGTTAACTTATTGACGCTAAAGTTAACAACAACTCCATTGTCTTCTGATATTAATCAATCTAAAATGATTATAAGGGGGATTAAACTATGGATATGAATATTGGACCTATTATCATGGAAAAACGCAAAGAAAAACAGGTAACGCAACAAGAACTGGCAAATTTTGTTGGAGTATCAAAAGCATCTGTATCTAAATGGGAGACCGGGCAGACTTATCCAGATATTACTTTGTTGCCTCTATTGGCCGCTTATTTTGATATTACCATTGATTCATTATTAACTTATGAGCCACAGTTAGACAATCATGAAATTCAACGAATTTATACTATGCTGAAGGAATCGTTGGAAACTAAATCAGCAGATGATGTCTTGGCGACCATCCGCAGTTTTGTTAGAAGGTATTATTCTTGCTATCCTTTTGTTTTACAGATGGGCATGTTTTTAGTAAATCATGCGGATATGCTGCCAGGAGAAGAGAAAATACAAACGTATAATAAAGAGGCTCAGGAGTTATTCATTCATGTTCGAACGCAAGCGAAAGATCCGGAGATGATTACTCAAGCTTTAAAGTATGAAGCCTATACATCCTTGACATTGCAAGATTTTGATCAAGTGTTGACGATTTTGGGAGATCAGGTGCCTGTATTGTTTCCAATAGAGAGTTTAATTGCAGCGGCGCAGCAGCAAAAAGGGGATGATCAAAGAGCAATCGGTACACTTCAGAGTGCGATCTACCAATATACAACCGTTTTTTTAAGTTTTTTCTCCAACTATTTACAGCTATTAATTCATGATCCTAAAAAATTCTCAGAAACTGTTTCACGAGGAAATGAATTTGCTGCTATTTTCAATTTTAAACAGTTGCATCCAGTAGCCTTAATGAATTTTCAATTATCTGCTGTTTTTGGCTATGCGCAAATGAACGATGAAGAGGGTGCATTGAGAGAGTTGAGTGCCTTTCTAACTATCATGAAACAAACTGATTTTCCCGTTGATCTCCATGGCGATGACTATTTTGATCAAGTAGAAGAGTGGTTGGAGCAATTAGAAATTGGGAATCAATTACCGAGAGATTCAAGAAAGGTCAAAGAAAGTCTCATTGATATCGTAGTAGATAACCCAACGTTCGTAAATTTCAAGAATCAAGAACAACTACAAATGATCTATATCGAATTGCGAACTGTTAGAGAAAGAGGTACGACAGAAAATGAATAATTTTGATTTTCTCAAAGAAAATATGCCAATCTTTTTACCATTGATTATTCTAGAACTCATTTTAATGCTCACAGCAGTCCGACATGTTTTAACGCATAAGAACTATCGCTTCGGAAATAGAGCGCTGTGGCTAGTAGTCGTAATTGTTATTCAAATCATTGGTCCGGTCATTTATTTTGTTTTTGGGAAGGCGGATGATTGATGACTATTTTAGAAGTAAAAAATGTGTCAAAAAAATTTGGCTCAAAAAATGTTATAGACAATTTAAATTTGACTGTCCCAACAGGATCTATATTTGGTTTTGTCGGGGAAAATGGCGCGGGTAAAACCACAACTATGAAGATGATTCTTGGTTTAGAAGAGAAAAATGGTGGAGAAATTTTGGTCAAGGGAAAACCAGTCATTTTTGGTGACAATCAAACCAATCATCTGACGGGCTATTTGCCTGATGTTCCAGAATTTTATGATTATATGTCTGGGCAAGAGTATTTAAAATTTTGCGGAGAAATTACAGGATTGACAAAAGAACAACTGGGGCACAAGATCCCTGAGATTTTATCACTTGTCGGTTTGAGTAAGGATAAAAAGAAAATCAAAGGATACTCAAGGGGAATGAAGCAACGTTTAGGGATTGCACAAGCGCTGCTAAATGACCCCGAACTATTGATTTGCGACGAACCGACATCTGCGTTGGATCCTAGTGGACGAAACGAATTTCTCAAGATGCTCTCAGCCTTAAAGGGGCGAACTACGATTTTATTTTCCACTCATATTTTGACGGATGTAGAACGAATTTGTGATTATGTCGGTGTGTTGGATCAGGGCAGATTAGTTATTAGCGGTTCATTGGATGAACTGAAACAAAAATATACCAAAGACCAAATGATGATTGAGTTTAATGAATCAACAGGACTTGCCCCCTTTACTAAAGCATTAGAAGGATTAGTGGCATCCAAAGTTATAAAGAGCTACTCTTTTGACTCACAAAAAAATACATTCATTGTAAAGTACACAGAGAATTATGAAAAAGTCGCGCCGTTGATTTTTCAATTATTTGAAACCTATCAGATCTATCCACGGATGATCAAAAAGAGCACTCCAACATTAGAATCGATTTTCTTGGAGGTGGTCCGATGAAAAATCTTTATTTTTTCACTAAAAAGGAGTTGTTTGAAGCTTGGCGAACCTCACGGGTTATGATCCTAATCATCATATTTTTGATTTTTGGTTTGATGAACCCATTATTGGCAAAGCTAACACCAGAAATAGTAAAAATGACGATTGGCGAAGCCTTAGCAAAAACAATTCCCGAACCAACCTCGTTAGATTCATGGACCCAATTTTATAAAAACCTGACACAAATGGGATTGATTGTTTTAGCGTTGATGTTCAGTGGAGTCGTCAGCAATGAGATCAGTAAAGGAACCTTGATCAATTTGGTTACGAAGGGACTTAGACGTTGGACGGTCATTGCAGGCAAGATGCTCAGCTTAGTTCTTCAATGGACGATGTGTTTGTTTCTGACTTTTTCAGTTACCTGGGTGTACACAGTCTATTATTTTCCAGATCATAAAAGTCCGCACCTTTTTCAGGCGGTTCTTCCTATGTGGATCTTTGGAATACTCTTGCTGGGATTAGTGATCTTTTCCTCGACGATTGCCCGAAATAATTATGAGGGACTACTCTTAACTGGCGGAGTGATTATTTTATTTGTGTTGGCAAATTTGTATGACAAGGCGAAGTACTACAATCCGATTTCATTAGTGACGCAGAACATGCGTTTTCTGCAAAAAGGATCGGTGCTTCAAGACTATTTCCCGGCAATCATTATCAGTACAGTTCTTTTTATACTTTTCATAGTTTTGAGCATACTCGTTTTTAATCGAAAAAAATTGTAATTCAACGAAGACCTAGCACACAGTGCAGGTCTTTTCTTATCTTCTTAATTCGAAATAGGCAGATAGCCAAATGTTGTATATAATTAACTAATAGAGAGTGAAAACGTACACATGTGGACTTGTAAGGAGAAGAGGGATGTAATATGAGAGTGCTTGTAATCGACGATGATGTCGAAATTTGTTCTTTGTTGAAAAAAGTGATCGAGGAAAATCAGTGGGAGTGCGAGCTTGCTTACAACGGCCTTGAGGGAATAGAAAAACTTCAGTCAACACCGTTTGACTTAGTTTTGTTAGATTTAAATCTGCCCTATCAAAGCGGAGATTCAGTTTTGATCAAGCTGAGAGCATTCTCAGACATCCCAGTAATCGTTATTTCTGCAAAAGGGCTGGTGACAACCAAAATTGATCTTTTAAAAATCGGTGCAGATGATTATGTCACAAAACCATTTGATATTGACGAAGTAATTGCCCGAAGCGAAGCTGTAATGCGCAGAAACGCTCATTTGACTAAAAATAGTTCAAATGAACTATGGCATAAAAATCTGCGTTTAAATTTGGATGAAAAGAGAGTTTTTATTGAAGAAAACGAGGTTCAACTAACCGGTACCGAGTTTAAAATTCTAGAATTACTGATCAAACATCCTAATAAGGTTTTTTCGAAGCAAAATATATTTGAAAGTGTATGGAAGGATGCTTACTATGATGACGGACATACGATCAACGTTCACGTGAGTTCTTTACGCGGAAAACTTTCGCAAATTAATTCAGAGGTAAATTATATCGAAACCGTATGGGGAATCGGATATCGTTTAGTAAAATCGAAATCTTGATAGATTCTTGATCTTTTCAATGGGGGTCTTGACACCTTCTTTTTAAACTTAAACGAGTGGCGGATCACTATAAAAAGGATGTGTTAAGAATGCGCGAAGTTGTTTTAAAGACTGTGAACCTGTCAAAAAACTTTAAAGATGTACAAGTTCTTAAGGATATTTCTATCGAACTGGAACGCGGAAAAATCTATGGGTTTATTGGCTTGAATGGAGCTGGAAAAACCACACTTATGAGAATTTTGATGGGACTTGTGAAGAGCGATTCGGGACAAATCTCATTATTTAATGAATCAAAGGAACAATTATTGAGTGGAAAACGTAAGCGAATCGGCAGCATGATTGAGACTCCTGCCTATTATCCAGGTATGAATGCTCGTGAAAATCTTGATATGGCTCGTTTTTCTCATGGATTGCCTAATAAAGGTTTAGTCGAAGAACTGCTTAAAATGGTTGGATTAGAGAATGACTGCAAGAAGAAAGTCAGAGATTTTTCTTTAGGAATGAAGCAGCGTTTGGGAATTGCTCAAGCCTTGCTATGCGAACCAGACATGTTGATTTTAGATGAACCTAATAATGGCTTAGATCCGTTCGGTGTTGTCGAAGTTAGAGAACTGCTGCTAAAAATGAATCGTGAGAAAAATGTAACGATGCTGATCAGCAGTCATACCTTACAAGAATTATATCAATTAGTCACTGACTACATCATTATTCATGAAGGGGTAATTATTGAAAGCATCAGCAAGAAAGAGTTGCAGGAGAAGTGTCAGCGGCACATTTACTTAAGGGTTAAATCTCCTTTTTTGGCGACGGCTACAATTGAGAAGTATTTAGATACAACGAATTATCAAGTGCTCCCTGATCAATCCATTAAACTGTATGATTATCTCGATGATTTAAACCGGGTGATCACGTGTTTAGTACAGCATGATATTGAGATACTCGCGGTGGCTATTGCTGAAGAAACCCTAGAAGATTATTTCGTCCAAAGTATAAGGGGGATGGGAAATGATTAATCTGATAAAAATCGAATGGCATCGTTTGGTCAAACTTCGTATTTTGCCCGTGCTCTTGTTATTGGCAGTCTATTTCTCTTACATTATTTTGGATAAATTATTCGGTAACAGTATCGACGCTGTAAAATTTTTATCAAGCGGGCAAGCTACATTTGCCAATAGTTTTTCAACGAACACGACGATTTTTGGACCAGTCATTTTAGCCGGTTATTTCCTTGGATCAGATTTTACTCAACGAACGCTGCAGCAGCAAGTGGCCAATGGACATACTCGAAAAACACTCGTTTTGGCTAAAGTTATTGTATTCAGTTTTATCTCATTGGTACTTATGATGATCACTCCAATTGTGACAACAGGGATAGTCACTTTGATAAAGGGCTGGGGAACAGATTTTACCATTGAGACGGTTTCATATATATTAAGAGTTTGCTTTTTGACTAGTTTATTGTCCATTTCGGCTGTCAGTGTCTATCTTTCAATTTCATTCGTCTGTAAAGACATTTTTAAGACAGTTCTCTTTTCAGCATTGTTCACTATTCTATTTATTGAACTAGGTGGAATACTAGTAAAAGACGGTACATTTTTTTGGGATTTTTACAATTTCTTTCCATTAAATCAAGTATCAGCGGCTTCTCAAGTGCATTTACCTATGAAGGATCTAGTTAAAATGCTCTTTTCATCAATCGTTACATGGGTGACAATGATAGGATTAACAATAATTATTTTTGAGAAACAAGACCTTAACTAACGCACAGAAAGGGCAAAGCTTATGAAACTTCTCGTGACTGCACTAGTTATAATTATCCTAATACTGGCCTTTCTGATTTTTTTATTGCGGCGAGAAATTTTGAAAATAAATGATCGCTTAAAACGACTAGATTTTGAAAGCAATCAGCTGTTGGAGGTTAACCTATTTGATCGTTCGGTCAATACGCTGACTGAAACATTAAACGAACAAATTATAGAGCAACGCGCCTATAGAATCGCTGTGATGAATCGTGAACAGGAACTCAAAGAGACGATCTCAAATATTTCCCATGATTTAAGAACGCCGTTAACAGCGATTATCGGCTATCTCCAACTGTTGGAGCGAGAGGAACTGTCAAAAGATCAAGCAGAGTCTATTAAAATTTTGTTAGAAAAGTCTTTGACGATGAAAAACCTGACCCAAGCCTTTTTCGAACTATCTTATTTTGATTCTCAACTAACCGAAACCGAGTTGGTCAGAATCAATTTGAGCAATCTGTTGATTGATGAACTTTTGAAAGAAAGTGTTAATTTTGATTCTTCTACAATTGAACCACAGTTAAAAATTCAGGAAGACTGTTTTGTTCTCACAGATAAAAAATTATTGACGCGCGTTTTGCAAAACTTGATTGTGAACGTTTTGCAGCATGGACAAGAGAAAGTAATTGTCGAATTAACACAAAAGGAAAAGACTGTTTTGAAGATCTCTAACAAATATAAAGCAGGTACTAAAATTGATACGCAAAGAATTTTTCAACGGTATTATGTGGCAGATAATAATGAAACAAATAGAAACAATGGTCTGGGGTTAGCCATTGTTGAGTTATTATGCCATAGACTTGGTATAAAAAATAAAGCAGTCGTTGACCCAGAGTATTTTACTATTTGTCTAGAAGTCCCTTCTACTAAATAAACTGAATCGTCAATTGCAAGAGCTATTTTTGGTTCTTTTTTTATGCTCTTCTTGATACTTTCTTGACAATCCCTTGATCATTGACTGATACGTTTTTTCTAGAATTGGATGTAGATAAACAATAATCGTACTAGGAGGGTTTATTATGATAAAAATGATCAGGAAAGTCATACTAATCATTTTATCTAGCTTCATTGTTTTGGCCTCGTTAATACTTGCTTATATCATATGGATTCAACCAATTGATAGTAGAACAGCGGATCATTCAATTGGGATTGCTCGCAAAACGGAGGCAGAATCCAAAGAAACTATCAAAGTAAAAAAAATGCCCAAGCCTAACAGCAATTATTCCAGTTCCCCTCAAAGTAATCTTCGTTCGAAAGATTTATCTCAATTGAATTTGACTAGTGAATTCAATGCTATCAAACGGGTTGTTTATGATACATCAACTAAATGGCCGCGACGACTGCCAAAAGGTTTTGATCCTGATAAATCGATGGAATTAGGAAAAAATCCGGGTTTGCATGTACAAGAGCTGCACAAAAAAGGGATTACAGGAAAAGGAGTTTCGGTCGGAATTATTGATCAAACCTTATATACCGAACACTCGGAATACAAGAAACGCTTAAAACATTACGAAGAAATCCATGCTTTATCAAAAGTTCCCGAAATGCATGGGGCAGGAGTAGCCTCATTAGCGGTCGGAGAAAATATTGGCGTAGCACCAGAATCAAATCTTTACTTCATTGCCTCATCATTTGCGGATAATCTATTAATTATGCTGAAAATGAAAGGACATGACTCGAAAGGAGATACATACACTAATGGAATTACTTATAAATATTACGCCCAATCTATTGAACGATTTCTTGAAATCAACAAGACGTTACCAGAAAAAGAAAAAATTCGAGCCATTTCAATATCTCGCGGATTCAATAAAAAGGACAACGATTACGATCTATTTAAAAAGGCTTTAGATAAAGCGAATGATCAAGGCATTTTAGTAGTAACGGCCACTTTAGAACAGGATTATGGAATAGGCATTGCCGGTCTAGGCAAGGAGATGATGTCAGATCCTGATGATCGGGCCTCTTATTCAGTTGGTTCTTGGCTGAAGGAGAATGCTGAGGACTATCAAAATTGCCTGTTTTTACCAATGGATTGTCGAACTTATGCGGGGATTACTGGAGAAAAGTCCTATGTGAACGATACAAGCGGAGGATTGAGTTGGGTAGTGCCATATTTAGCAGGGTTGTATGCTTTGGCATATCAAGTGAATAAATCAATAACGCCAGAAACTTTCATAGAGAAGGCGATTGAAACCTCAGATTCTCAAGTAGTCGAAAATGAAGGGAAGCCTTTTACGATCAAATATTTAATCAATCCAATTCGATTAATTGAAGAAATTCAAAGTGATACCTAGAGTGTCTTTTCTTTCATTGAGAAGTTATATCATTTTTTGATATAGCTTTTTTGGTTCAATGAATTTTTATTACGATCTTTTTTTCTAGAGCAGATGCTTCATTCTTACAATCAATTCCAGACAAAATAAAAACACCGATAAAGTATCGATGTCCTGAAACGTTAGATAAATAGATAAACAACAGAATAGATATAATAGGCTAATAATAATAAGGCTACAATGCAAGAAATTTTTGATAAAAAGCCGCCACGTGCAGGTTTTGATGCGCGGCGTGTCTGTCTGCGAGTCATTTCTACTTGCTCAGTTTGTTCAATACTGATTTTTTCAGTTTTTGAAGAGCGTAGAAGGACGACAGCTAGTAAATCAATAAATAGTAATCCTTGCAAAATGATGCTAACGATAAGAGTAATTTGATCTCCTCTAACCATTCTAAATAAAAACAGAATAATCATTAGAAGATCAAATAGTAGTGTCAGTAAAAGCGCCATAACAAAGCTCCTTTGAATAGGTTAGAATAAACAAGCTTTATTATAGCATACAACTAATAAAAAAAATTACGAATTATTTGTGAAGGATGCTGATAAAGGCATTATCCTTTGCGGTTCCAAAAGGAATAGACCAGCCAATAGAGCATGAAGGTGATGAGCGAAATCAACATCAACAATGCCAATGTCCAAGCACCTTCAACAGGTTGATAGTGGTGATAATTCATAAGTAAGTAGATGCATAAGAAAGTTGGGATCAAAGAGAAGTATAAATGAATCAGAATACGATCTTTTTTAAATAGAGAAAAATAGATAAAGGTCATCAAAAAAAAGATCAGATAAATAATTGCTGAAACTGCATCGCCAATATCCATAAAAACCCCTCCCCTGTATGCTATTATATCAGATTGAAAGACTTCAATAAATAACAGCAACATAAGAATTGAGTTATTTTGTTAATGAAAAAATGTCTTTCTTAAATTTAACAAGATGTACGTAGAAATAAATATGCTTTTATGATTGATTTTTTCTTTCTTTAATTTAATAAAATCAGAAAGAATTGAGAAACGCTTGTTACTCAAGGGTTTTTACTATTCAAATCAAAATAAAAAAAATTTACTTTATGATTAATTTTTGTTACTTTATATAGAGAGAGGTAGTGCAAAAACTATTAATTGTAATCGTTAGTTAATGGTTGGCAGAGGGGGATGACATGGATTATAAAAAACTATTGTGTAGTGTGATGTTGTTGGGGAGCTTGAGTACTTCAACATTGGTTGTCTATGGAGAAACGACAACGGATTCTACTAGCACACAGGAGAGCTCAGCAGTAAGAGAATCATCTAGTTCTTCAGATGATTTGGCAAAAAAACAAGAAAGCATGACACAAGAAACATCTGATTTGGCTGATAGCAAAGCAGAAACAACAGTTTCTAGTGATCAAACGGATGTAAATGATGAAACTGAAGCCGTGGACGAAGTGGAATATGATGCACAGGGAAATCTGCAATTTCATCATCCAATACCATTTGAAGAGTTTACAATCGAGCCGCCTGCATTTAGAGCCGCACGATCGGCGGTGAGTACACAACAAGCATTCATTAATCAAGTCGCTCCATCAGCAAAGACATTAGCGAGTGCCAATGATTTATATGCCTCCGTAATGATTGCGCAGGCAATCGTTGAAAGCGGTTGGGGCGGAAGTACTCTTTCAAAAGCACCAAACTATAACCTATTTGGAATTAAGGGCGATTATAACGGACAGTCAGTTACGATGAAAACACAAGAGTTCATTGATGGAAAGTACGTAACAGTTAATGCCAAGTTCAGAAAATATCCATCTTACAAAGAATCATTAGGCGACAATGTAACGGTTCTGAAGAAAACTTCTTTCTCTTCAGGTAATTATTATTATTCTGGTGCATGGAAAAGTAACACAAAATCATACAAAGACGCAACAGCGTACCTAACTGGAAGGTATGCGACAGCACCAAACTATGGAGCTACATTGAATAGCGTTATTGAGACATATAAGCTAACACAATATGATAGTTCAACACCAGCACCAGTCCAAACAAATGCGATGTATCGTCTGTATAATCCGAACAGTGGGGAACATTTTTACACAGCGAATACTGCTGAACGGGATAAAATTAAAAAAGCTGGCTGGCATTATGAAGGAATTGGTTGGCAAGCACCTAAAACGGGCACACCTGTTTATCGTCTCTATAACCCAAATGCGGGTGATCATCATTACACGCAAAATGCGAATGAAAAAAATCATTTAGTAAAAGTTGGTTGGCGTTATGAAGGAGTTAGTTGGTACTCAGGAGGAAGCAAACCGCTTTATCGCTTGTATAATCCAAATGCAAAAGCAGGAGCACATCACTACACATTACTTCAAAGTGAAAGAAATAACCTAATCAATAAGGGCTGGCGCAATGAAGGCATTGGCTGGTATGGGCAATAACAAAAAAGACCTCGATGAAATAAAATTTTCATCGAGGTCCTTTTTAGTCTACATCAGAAATTTCAGAAATAACGAAAAAGCTATGGAGACTATCTGATGGGTATTCATATTTTTTTCCTATCTCGCATAGAATCTGCTGGTTTGATTCCAAAACTAGTTCGTTCCCATCATACAAAGTGTCCGTTGGAAGGTCGATTTCGAAAGCTTTTTTGTTGTCTAATACCAAAGGTTTTTCAAAGAAATATCCAGCGATCTTTTTCATGAGAATTACTCCTTTTTCTATTATTTTGTTATATATTACATCAATGGTGCAAGTAAAACCAGAAATAAGCTCTATAACAGGTGTGATTTAAAGCAGCCGTAAGAGTGCGATTCCTAACACGCCTGTCAAGACAATTTTCATCAGATCTTTAGTGCGAATACCAACGATTAGAGCAGGAATACATGCCAGAACTTCTGGAATACGCAGTGTTGGAAAATGCCCTGTTTGAAAATTCAGCAAGCTTTGCATCAGCAAGGCAGTCAAAATCGTCATTGGAAGATAGCTTAAGAATTTTTCTAAAACAGGTGGCAATGTGATTGCTTTGGTAAGGACAAAGGGTAATACTCGTGGAATCCATGTCACTAAGGCGCAGCCAAAAAGTGTTAATAAGTAGTAATAGTTACTCATCTTTCATCAGCACCCCCGTAAAGCATCCAAGTAAGGTTGCTAAAATGACAGAAAATTCGGCTGAAACGAAACGCATTAAAAGAAAAAGACTGACAGTCGTCACAGCTAAAATGATCAGTGTTTTATGCTTTTGTCTTTTCAGCGGTAATTGTACTTGAAAGAGAAATAAACCAAGGAACATTGCCGTCAAAGCAAAATCGAATCCGAATACTGTAGGATCGGGAATAAAGTTTCCAAGTAATGCACCGATAACAGTTGCAAGGATCCAGACAAGATAAGCAGTTATATTCAATCCATGTACCCAATTGCTAGTAACCTTTTTCTCTTGCGCAAGAGTAGCCATCAACACACCATAGGATTCATCTGTTAGTAGTGTTCCGATAGCAATACCGTTTAGCAGGGAGTCTTCTTTGAAATAATGAGCAACAGAAAGACTCATCAGTAAATGTCGTAAGTTGACCAAGAAGACAGTAAAAACGATTGATAAAATCGGCGCGCTTAATAGTAGCAAACCGCATAAAATGAATTGGGCACTGCCCGCATAGACAAGAGTCGACATTAAAAATATTTGCCAAATAGCAAGATGGGCGGATTTCCCCACGATTCCCATCGCGATACCGATGCCTAAATAACCCATAATTGTAGGGAGACAGGCCTTAACGCCATCTGAAAAACTAGATGTCTGTGTTATACGATTATCCATCCATACACCCTCTCATTTTGTTTTAATTATATTAGACCAAAACTAATAAAAAACAAGAGGAGAAAGAATATAAAAAGGAGCAACAAGTCCAACGATAAGGATTTATCAGTCGGCGGGGAAATTGCTGCTCAATTTATTTTACCATAAAAATATTAGCAAAAAGACTAAGTTAGTTATTTTTTTTAGGGAAGTAACTAAAAAATATTCGTTATGAAGAGAGCAGGCTTTAGTTTTCTAGAAAGAAGTAGTTGATGTATAATGTAGATAAGGGAGGCGTTTCTAATGAAAGAAAGCTATAAAAAAATACTTGTTGCGGTGGATGGCTCGCCAGCCTCAACTGACGCATTTAATGAAGCTCTAAGTGTAGCTGAACGCAATGATGCAAAGCTTTTTATTTTGACTGTAGTCGATTACAAATTTTCGATTGGTGATCCGGCATTTATTAACGACTCACTAAAATTCCATCTTAATAATGCTGAAATTGAATTGGAACAATTAGTCGCAAATTCAAATGTAACACAATTCGACTATGAGACAAAAATTGATTCAGGAAATCCTAAACGCAAAATTATCGATTACGCACTAGAGAATCAAGTTGATCTCATTATGCTCGGGGCGACGGGAAGAGGCGCAGTGGAACAAGCGTTAGTTGGTTCGACAACAGCATATGTAGTAAACCACGCTCATTGCAATGTTATGGTGGTCAAATCTTAAAATGATTCATTTAAACCAAAAAAGGTTTTTGCTTTCTAGAAAGCAAAAACCTTTTTTATTGGGATAGCAGGGCTCGAACCTGCACTCTTCTGATTCAGAGTCAGACGCCTTACCAGTTTGGCCATATCCCAATTAAGAACAGAGAAAAGTATAACGCTAGCTTCACTATTCTTCAAATATAATGTCTCGCTTATTTTTTTCCAGCCTTTTTTAAGGCGGACAGAACTAAATTGCCATCAGCAAAACCAAGGTTGATATTGATGGTTTCAGAGTCGAAAACCAAGGATAATCGAATCCCGTTTAGCTTCTTTTTGCCACTGATTTCTTTACATTGATAGAGATTATACTTATATGCCTTTTGCTTGCTTAGCGCATAGAGAATGTTCCCAGAAATTCCATAAGCGGTAAGACCTTCTTGCTTTTTTACGCTTTCGTATTTGTGAAAACCTATAAAAGAAAAAGTAAAAGTAGTCTTGGGAAAGCTTTGCAAAAAGCTGTTGAACAAGAGAATCCCTTTTTCTTCATTGGTATTATAATTAATACCGTACTTTTTAGTAAATTGATAAAGTTCACTTGCTGTGTTCATAATAACCTCACTCTTTTTAATATATCCAGTATAAATGTTTCTTATAATAGAAACAATTCTTTACTGATTAAAGCGGCGTGTATTAATAAATTCTGAAACAGCCATAGTGATCAATAAAAACCCAAATATTTGAAAAAGAATCATTAAACTGCTAAAAGGATTAAATAATAGGAAAAAGCCGGCAATGATCATTAAAGCACTGTAGACAACTTGCCCGGTAACTGGAAAACCATTTCTTCGTGCAGACCAGCTCTGCAAAAATTGTCCAATGGCGAAAATCAGAATAATAAATCCTAAAAACATCGGTAAAATACTGATGATTCCTTTTGAAAAACCCAGTACAACAAAAGCAAAAATAATTCGCATGATGCCGCTAGTCGTCTCAAACCCGACATTTCCCGTATATTTCTTTGCTCTTAATCCACGAACGACCTGCAAAATACCAAAAATTAATAAATAGAAGAAAATGATGTACACAATTCCTTTAAAGACACTTCTTGGTGAAAACAGAATAGCGATTCCAAGGATCAGGTAACAAGCACTTCTCAAATATCCATACCGTTTGATTGAATCAAAAAAATTTGCCATAAAATATCACTCCTCTAAAGTAATTTTACCCGATTTGGCTTTTTTTTGCGACTGAAGTGAAAAATTCGATTGTAAACCATTCCATACTTAGGTATAATGCGAATAACATTGATCCAAAAGCTAGACGAACAAATGAATGTCGATACTGGAGGGCTTACTGTATGAATGAAGAAGAAATTGAACTAGGAAGAAGTTATCGTTGCCATCCAATTGGTTTCGAAGAATCTGTGGAAGGTGAAGTAATCTCAAAGATGACGAATTGTGCAGTCGTCCGCATCAACCAATGCGAAGAGATTGACCAAGAGCAACGGGATGACAAATCTAACATGGTCGTGGTAAAATATTCTAATTTCATTCCAAGTTAGAAGGCGGTTTTTTTGAATATATTTACATTGTTATTGGGAATTTTTACGGTTATTCTGTACATCTTTTTACTGATGGCACGTAAAGACATAGTTATTCCAGTCTTTAGGCGACGCAAACAATATCCGTTTTATCTTTTTTTAGCGCTGTTGATTTTGTGGATTGGCTTTAGTAGTTGGCAGGATTTGAATGGCCGTATACAGACAATTTTAGCTGCTTTAGTGATGGTAAGTTTTTTGTTAGATAAAAAGGGCTTCACTGAGGATAGTTTAATTCTTTTTAGTTTAGATAACCGTGGTATTCCACTGAAGGAAATAGAGCGGGTAGTATTGTTTCAAGAAGAAAGCGGATTAATAAAGCTTAATTATTTTCGTCGAGAACGTCGAGGACCGATTTTAACCTTCGACTATTCACTAACGGAATTTGTCGTTTTTCTTTCGACGCACCTTAATGAAGGCAGTACTTTAGAAATTCTGACTAAAGATGATCAAGATAAAGATGGGAAATAGGATGACGTTTTCGTCATCCTATTTTTGACTCATTAATTTGTTTGTACATAAAAAAGCAATGCTGAATTGAATCAGCATTGCTTGCGGATAATTTAAGCTATTAACGGAAAACGCGGAAACGTTCGTCATCTGCTAAGAATTCTTTTTCGTTTGCTTCGCCTTCTTTAGAACCAAAGACCAATTGAGAACGTAATTGCCAGTTAGCAGGAATGTTCCATTCTTTTGCCACGGCATCGTCAATAATTGGATTATAATGCTGCAGGTTCGCACCAAGACCAGCCGCTGTTAAAGCAGTCCAAGCATTCGCTGTTGCGATCCCGTTTGATTGCTCAGCCCAATCTGGGAAGTTATCAGCGTATAAAGTGAATTGTTCTTGCAAGTTTTTCACTGTATCGGTTTCTTTAAAGAACATTACAGTTCCTAAAGCATTTCTAAACCCAGCAACTTTTGCTTGTGTATTAGGAAAGACTTCTGCAGGCGTGACTGGTTTCAATGCTTCTTCAACAATATCCCATAATTTTTCATGAGCTTCGCCAAAAAGGATAACTGCACGTGGAGATTGTGCATTAAAAGCAGTTGGACTATTCTTAACTGCATCTTTGATTAATTCAGTGATTTCTTCTTCAGATAATTTTACGTCGTGTCCTAAAGCGTAAAAAGAGCGACGATCTTTTAGTGTTTCTAAAAATTGAGACATAATAATTCCACCTTTTCTTGTTTTGTTCTTGTTTACAAAATACACTTTAACATCTTACAAAAAGTAAGAAAAGAAATATGCTCGCGTAAAAGTAATTTTTTTCAAAAGGACGATAATTAACTTTCATAGCCAACTGAAGAATATGATAAACTAGGTTTATGAACGCGAATAATGGAGGTTCACTGATGAATATAAAAGAAGTAGGAAAATCAATTCTTTATTTTTTAGTTTTGGCAGCGATTCTAATCGGCTTGCGTCATTTTGTTTTTACGCCAGTGGTTGTTAAAGGGGATTCAATGGATCCCACATTAATTGATGGTGAACGTGTGATTGCATTGAAAAACACTAAGGTCAAGCGTTTTGATATCGTTACTTTTCCAGCGCCGGACGATCCTGGGAAAAACTATATCAAGCGAGTGATTGGCTTACCAGGAGATACTGTCGAATATAAGAATGATGAGCTTTATATCAATGGAAATAAATATGAAGAGGCCTATTTGGATGAATTTAAAGGGAAATTAACCGATGATCAACCATTGACTTATGATTTCAACTTGAGTGAACTATTTGGTTCGGAAAAGGTTCCGGAAGGCGAGCTCTTCGTTTTAGGGGATAATCGTCGGATATCTAAAGACAGCCGAATTATCGGTATGATCAAAGAGAAAGATATCATGGCAGATGTGAAATTTGTTTTCTGGCCAATAAATCGGTTTGGAACAGTGGACTAGCGTTTAGCTAGTCTTTTTTTTATGGTTTAATCATCGACTTCAATCATGCGCCGTTTTAATCGAACTGTTATAATAAACGAGAAACATATTTTGAAGAAATGAGGGGAAACGATGCCATTACAATTTTTGTTAGGTGCTGGACAGAATGACGCGACAAAACGAATGATTGAGACTGCGCAAGCTTGGCTGAAGCAGAATTCGAAGAAGCGCGTGTTTTTCTTAGTCCCCAATTATAATAAATTTGAGCAAGAGATTAATCTCTTGTCAGCCATGAAAACTGCGGGCAAAACAACTGAATTTAGTACAATTCGAACTCAAGTTTTTAGTTTTCAGCGATTAGCATGGTATTTTTTACAAAAAGATGGGCAAATTCCTGGGAATATTTTATCTGAGGCCGGAAATGCAATGATTTTACGTAAAATTTTGCATGAAAAACGGGAAGAATTGACAATTTTCCGTGGCGAGGTAAATAAAACAGGTTTTATTCAACAATTGGTCGGTTTTTATCAGGAGATGCAAATTGGAAACGTGACGGTTGATGACTTGGTAGAGAATGGTAATGATCAAGATCAAGTGCTAAAACTGCAAGACTTGCGAATGGTATTTGCGGCGTATGAAGAAGCGCTATTAGCCTATCAGGTTGCAAACGAAGATCCTTTGTTGCTATTGCAGGATTATTTGAGTCGAAAAGACCTGTCCAATGATCTTTTCATTGTCAGTGGTTTTACCCGCTTCAACGCGCGAGAATTAAGCGTTTTGAATACTTTAATGACTTCTGGTGAACTTTTAGTTTCTTTGGAGTTGGACCGACCTTATCCAAGTGAAGAACCCAATCCATTGGATCTTTTTGCAGACTCAGGAAAAACTTACTATCAATTGAAGTGTAGTGCTGACAGTCAACAGATTGCAGTACGACCGGATCAATTTTCTCGTGCAAATGAATCAATTTTTAATCAGGTCGGTGATTTTTGGTCAAAACAAAAAGCCTTTAATTTAGCTCAATCTGATCAGATTCAACTTATGAGATACGGAACTGTGGCTGAAGAAATCCGTAAGGTTGGCGAAGAAATTCGGCACTTAGTTAGAGATGAAGGGTATCGGTACAAGGATATTCAAATTTTGATGCGCAATCCGTTAGTTTACAATAGTACACTTCCTGATGTATTTCAAAAATTGGAAATTCCCTTTTACTTAGATGAAACGCAAGAGATGGCGGCACACCCCTTGATTGAGTTTTTACAGGCGTTATTTTTGGTTGATAAATATAACTACCGGATTAATGATATCTTTCGAATGCTTCGAACAGAATTATTTGCGCCCTTTGAATGGGAAAATGACACCTGGTTCCTAGAGCAGCAGAAATACCGAGAAAAGATTGATCAAACGGAAAACGTTTGTCTGGCCTATAATTTTCGAGGTAGTTTTTGGACGCGGGATACTGATTGGGAATTTGTCGATTACGATTTTGAAAAAGATGTATTTAATGACGCGAAACAATTAGAATCAACGGCAAATGAAGTTCGTCATTCTGTTCAGCAAATCCTACCACTATTTTTTAAGCAAATAAAAAAGGCGAAAAATGGTCTTGAAGGGGCCTCTCTTTTTTACCATTTCATGGAGAACAGTGGGGTGAAGCGTCAATTATTATTTTGGCGGGATCAGGAAGTTGCAAAAGGAAATTTAGACAAAGCCCGTAACCACGAACAAACGTGGCAGGCTTTACTCGATCTCTTAGATGAATATGTCTTGATTTATGGAACAGAAACTTTTGATTGGGATACCTTTCAGGAGATCTTTTTAGCCGGATTGATGAATTTAACCTATGGCAAAATTCCGACAGCGATCGATCAAGTGCGAGTGAACGATTTAGAATTGGCTCGCGTAGATCAAATGAAGGTTACCTTTGCAATTGGATTGAATAATAATGACTTTCCCGCCCGTTTTGATGATAAAGGATTATTATCAGCGGAAGAACGCACCCTTTTTAATCAAAATTTGCCGGAAGGAAAATTCTTGCCTGAAAGCAATAGTTCCAAGGTGAATCGCGAACCATTTCTAGCTTATTCCGTCTTTCTTTCTGCCAAAGAAAAACTTTATCTGAGTGTTGCGACCACCGTAGAAGGGGAAAAGAAATTAGAAATTTCTTCTTTTCTAAGACAATTGAGTCAAGGGTTAAATCTACCAATCAGAGATAATGAACCTTTAAGACTTTCTAGTGATCCCGAGGA
This sequence comes from Enterococcus malodoratus, assembly GCF_027659535.1. Lineage (NCBI taxonomy): Bacteria > Bacillati > Bacillota > Bacilli > Lactobacillales > Enterococcaceae > Enterococcus > Enterococcus malodoratus. The sequence continues at coordinate 208,371 of NZ_JAQDPG010000002.1, forward strand.
CCATCTTGGCACAACGCGGACACTATTATCAGACCTGATTGCTTTAAACCGTTTGGCACAGGATGAAAATCGGGCAATTTTACCAGCATGGCGAGAACTGCAAAAGTTTGTTCAAAATGGTTCTCTTGCCCCATTAGCACAGCGCGTTTTCAAGAGTCTGCAGGATCTTAATGTCCCGCGTGAATTGTTGCCAGAAACAGCAGAACGCTTGTACGGAAAAAATCTTTACGTATCTGTTTCGCGAATTGAAAACTTTTATAATTGTCAGTATAAATATTTTGCTAATTTTGGACTTGGCTTAAAAGAAAGGACTATCTATGGATTGACTCCAGCTGCAGCCGGTGATTTCTATCATGAAGCGTTGGATTATTTCTTTAGACTGTTAAATGAGCAAGGATTAAGATTGGCGGAGTTGAATGAAACTGAGCGGAACCAACTAGCTGATCAAGTATTGAAAGAAATTTTCGGTGAACTGAAATTTGCGATCTTATCTAGTTCAGCACGAATGAACTACATTCGCTATCAATTATCGCGAACAATTCAAAAAGTTAGCTGGGGTTTGGTACAGCAGGGGATGAGAACAAAATTCGAGCCACAGCAAACAGAAGTTATTTTTGGTTCGATTGGTGGACAAAAAGGGATTCCCGGAATCAACTTGCCTTTGTCAAACGGTGGTGAGGTCGCAATCCGAGGGAAAATCGATCGCCTGGATCAATTGCAAAGCGCTGAAAGTGATTGGTTAAGTGTGATTGATTATAAATCGAGTCCTCATACGTTTAATGTGGCAGATGCCTATTATGGTATTGCATTACAATTAATTACTTATTTAGATGTCGCTGTAACGGATTATAATCAAGTCAGTGACAAAGAGATTAGACCAGCAGGGGCCTATTATCTTCATGTTCATAATCCCGTACTGAAACAACCAAAGGATATTGAAAAAGATATGTTAAAGGCCTATCAATATGATGGTTTGTTCACAAAAGAACCAGAGCTTTATGATCAATTAGATCAAAGTCTACAGGAAAAAGAAAATTCTTTATTGTTTCCAATTAAAAAAGATAAAAATGGTCAGACGACAATAGTGACCCAATCCAAAGATAAGTTTTATGATTTATCTGAGATTGATTTATTGCGTAAATACAATCGCGAAAAAATACAAGAAGCGGGTAATCAAATAGTTTCTGGAGAAATTAAACTAAATCCGACCTATAAAGATAATCAAAGAATCGCTTGTCAATATTGTCCGTTTAGAAGTGTCTGCAAATTTGATGCGATGCTGAAAGAGAATAACTATCATCGCTTAGAAAAACTTTCTAAAGAAGAAGTCTTGAAACGAATGGAGGAAGAACTGCATGACAACTAATTTTTCTATCCCTCCAAAGGCGCCGAATGAAATGTACACTGACTCTCAGTGGCAGGCAATTTATGATCAAGGAACGAATCTTCTGGTTTCTGCCTCTGCTGGTTCAGGAAAAACGGCGGTACTGGTTCGACGAGTGATTGAGAAAATCAAACGCCAGCAATTGTCGGTTGAGCAACTATTAGTCGTGACTTTTACCGAAGCGGCAGCGAGTGAAATGAAAGAACGAATTCAAACGGCTTTACAAGAAGCCATTAATGTAGAAACAGATCAAGAAATGAAAAATCACTTTACGCGTCAGTTGACTATGTTGCCAATGGCTAATATTTCTACGCTGCATTCGTTTTGTTCAAAAGTGATTCAACGCTTTTTCTATTTGATCGATTTAGATCCTAGTTATCGCATGCTGACGGATGAAACAGAGACCATTTTATTAAAAGAAGATGTATGGGATGAATTGCGAGAGACATTCTATGAGGAAAATCAAGAAATCTTTTATCGACTTACTGAGAATTTTTCGAATGATCGCAGTGATAGTGGTTTGGAGGATTTGATTCTTGCAATGTACGAATTTGCTCGTGCTAATCCCAATCCATTTCACTGGTTGGATGGACTAGTTGAGAATTATCGGATGAATAACCTAGCCGATTCTGATTTATTTCACGACTTGATTCGTCCTGAAATTCTAAAAACGTTACAAGAGATAAATCAGACGTATCAATGGATGATCTCAGCCAGCCAAGGAATTGAAGAATTGCAGAAAATTACTGAGCTGGCTCAAAATGAACAGGGATTAATACAACAAATTAAACAAACCATAATGGAAAATAAGCTAGATGATGTTTTTACTATGTTCGAGAATATCAAATTTTCAACATATCCTTCACCACGAAAAAAAGAAGTCAAAGAACTTTATGGGGATGTGATTATCGAATGTAAAAACTATCGAGATCAGGCAAAGCAAGAGTTAACAAAAATAAGAGAAATGTATTTTAATGTTTCGCCAGAAGAACAAGTTGAGCGATTACAAGAAGCATTACCGATTGTTGAAGAGCTAGTTCGTGTCGAAAAACGGTTTATTGAAGAATACTCTGCAAAAAAACGAGAAAAAGGAATGTTGGACTTTAACGACCTAGAACATTTTACTTTACAGATTTTGCAGACCGAAGTTGACAGCATTAAGCCCGCTGAAAATTATTATCGCAATCGTTTTTCTGAAATAATGGTTGACGAATACCAAGATATCAATCAATTACAGGAAACAATTTTGCGCCAACTAAGTAGTGAAGAACCTGGTAATCTTTTCATGGTGGGGGATGTTAAGCAATCTATTTATGGATTCCGTCTGGCAGATCCAACGTTGTTTATCAAAAAATACCATGATTTTGCTGACGAAGATGGTGGACGACGGATCATTTTAGCGGAAAATTTCCGATCTCGAAAAGAAGTCTTGGATTTTACTAATTTAGTCTTTACGCAATTAATGGACCAAACTGTCGGGCAAATCGAATACGATCGGCAAGCTGAACTAGTCAATGGTTTCACAGCATTTCCTGAGACAGAAGCATTTGCACCAGAATTACTGATTTATCAAAAGAACGGTGAGGTTCCTGAATGGATTGAAGACAAATCAATGGGCGAAATATTTACAACCGCAACGAAAATACGCCAATTGATTGATCAGGGATTCGAAGTTTACGATAAAAAAGAAAAAGCAATGCGTTCTTTAAAATATGAGGACATTGTTTTGCTAACCCCAACTAGAAGTCACAACTTGACCATCTTAGAAGTGTTTAAGCAATTAGGGATACCGCTGGCAATCAATGATACACAAAACTATTTCCAATCAACTGAGTTAAGAGTCATGATTTCCTTAATGCAGATTATTGATAATCCTTACCAAGATATTCCACTTGCAGCGGTTTTACGTTCGCCGATTGTCGGACTGCAAGAAGAAGAATTGGCACAAATTCGTTTAGCTTTGCCGCAAAAGGAGTACTATCAAGCTGTAAAAAGTTATAGCCGATCCAATGATGATGGAATCGCAGAAAGATTGACGGCTTTCATGACACAATTAAATGATTGGCGAGAGTTTGCACGACGAGAATCCTTAGCAAATTTATTAGTGAGAATTTATAACGAAACTGCTTACTTGGATTATGTTTTAGGAATGCCAGCTGGTCAGCAACGGCATGCTAACTTGCTTGCTCTCATTGAGCGTGCAAAAGATTATGAACGGAGCAGTTTCCGAGGACTATATCAATTTGTTCGTTTTATTGAAAAAATGCAAGAAAAAGATAAAGACCTAGGGGAACCGCCGACAGAAGAAGTTAATGATGCTGTGCGAGTGATGACGATTCATGGAAGTAAAGGATTAGAATTTTCGGTAGTCTTTTTAATGGACATGAGTAAGAGCTTCAACGTGCAGGATACTCGTAGAAACTATGTGTTTGATGAGCAATTAGGTCTAGGTGTAAGATTATTGACTCAGGATACTCGAATCAGAAAAGACACGATATTGTTCCAAACAGTTAAACAGAAAAATCTCAACAAACTGCTTTCCGAGGAAATGCGAAAATTATATGTTGCTCTGACTCGCGCAGAACAAAAACTATTTTTGGTTGGTTCCTATGATGACGAAGTGGCGGCATACAAAACTTGGAGTAAAGGGGCTTTGAATGAGCATCTAGTTTTAGATGCGGGTTTGCGAAATGGTCAAAATGATAGTTTCTTTGATTGGGTAGGCAGAACATTGTTCAGACATCCAGTGATGGATCAGTATCAAACAGAATATCCTGTCAATCAGCCGGCAGTTTTGAAGCGGCATCCAGCAACATTCAAATTAGACTTTATTGATCCGCAAAAAATTGCCGAAATTGTGCAAGCTTATCTTCCAGAGATTAAAACATTGGAGATTCCGCAGGGTACTATTAATATTCAATCACTGAAGGATCAGTTGCTATTCAAATATCCTTATCCTGAAGCGACAAAAACAACAAGTTATCAATCAGTATCCGAATTGAAGCGTTTGTATGACGATCCAGATAACCGGGAAACACTAGAGCTTACTTCGACGCAAAATCAATACCGCTTCACAGAAAGTGATTTAGGGACTCCAAAATTTTTAACTGCGAAAAAAGAATTGTCAGCTGCTGAAATTGGGACTGCGACTCACTTAGTAATGCAGTTATTACCGCTGCAGGAAAATATTCAGCAAGAAATAGTTGAAACACTAATTGCTGATTTAGTTTCACGACAGACTTTGACTCCAGAGATTGCAGAAAAAATATCGATCGAAGGTATTATGCAGTTTCTTGATTCTGAGATTGGTCGCTTCCTAATTCAAAATGTTGATCACTTACACCGTGAAGAGCCTTTTGCGATGTTGCTGCCGGCGGATCAATTATTTAGTGAGTATCAGAACCAAGATGAGATTTTGATTCACGGGATCATTGATGGATATCTGGAATTTGATGATAAGATTTTCTTGTATGATTTGAAAACCGATCGTTATACGATTGAAAGAGAGCAACTACTGATTAATCGTTATCGTGGTCAATTAAATTTATACAAAGATGCGCTTGAAAAAGCGAAGCAAAAACCAGTTGAGGCCGCCTACTTAATATTCTTACAAGGAAATCAAGTGATTGATTTGTTAAAAACTCCTTAGGTATAGGCAAGATGTACTTATAAAAGGTAAGTGATATGCTATACTCTCTCTATCGAGGTGAGAATTATGGAACAAGTAGAAGTAATGGACTTTTCGCTCTGTCCAAAATTTGAGAAAGGATTTCAAATTTTAGGCAAAAAATGGAACGGTTTAATTATTGATGTATTGTTAGAAGGCGGACCTCAAAGATTTGTCGATATTGCTGCGATGATTCCAGATGTCAGCGATCGAGTTTTAACGGAGCGGCTAAAAGAATTAGAAGCAGAAGGTATTGTTGGTCGTGTGATTGCTTGCGGCAGCCAAAAACGGATGGATTATTGTCTGACGAATAAAGGCGAAGCTTTGAAAAATGTGATGAACGAGATCCACCAGTGGGGCGATACTTGGATCACAGATGCAGAATGTAGTTGATAATTTTTTTGATTTCTTGTAGTATTGGGATAGTCAATTGAATAGTTCAAAAAGCGTTGATAGAAAAGAGTAATCTTTTTAGATCTTAAAGGGAATGTCTGTCGTTGACTGGAAACAGACTAAGATAGGAAAAGATGAAGTTCACTTCTGGAGCTTGTCGAAAGACCGGCAAAGCCGTTAAAAAAGCGAGAGCGCCAATTTGATTGGCGAATTAGGATGGTAACGCGAGACCTCGTTCCTTTATGGAACGAGGTCTTTTTGTCGTTTTTTATTGTTTCAAGCAGGGTAGAAAAATGACAAGCGTACGAGAAAATTATTCACTACTTTTGAGCTGGTTGTGAATTTTAAGTCACATTTACATAGAGTTAGTGAAATCCTATGTAAATTGAAAGCATCCTAAGAACAAAAAATTCGATAGATCTTCCATTAGAAGTTTCTATCTTTTTAAAGCAATAGGGAAAGGAAGAAAACAATGAGTTTACAAGAGCAACTAGAAGAATTAAAAAGTCAGACGTTAGCAAAAATCGACGCAGCGGATGAATTGTCTACCGTTGAAACGATACGTGTAGAAACTTTGGGAAAAAAAGGACCAATCACAGAAGTATTACGCGGGATGCGCGATCTTTCAGCCGAAGAGCGTCCGAAAGTAGGTGCGTTTGCTAACGAGATTCGCGATCTTTTGACGAAGGCGGTCGAGGAACGCAAGGCAGCGCTAGCGGAATTAGCTCTGGAAAAACAACTAGCAGCGGAGTCTTTAGACGTAACATTACCCGGTAAAAAAGTCTCACACGGTACACGTCACGTGTTGACCCAAATTATGGAAGAAATCGAAGATACCTTTGTAGGTATGGGTTATCAAATTGTAGAAGGAACCGAAATTGAATCGGATCATTATAATTTTGAACGGATGAATTTGCCTAAAGATCATCCTGCTCGTGATATGCAAGATACCTTTTATATTTCTGATGATGTATTATTACGCACACATACATCGCCCGTTCAAGCCCGTACTATGGAGAAACACGATTTCTCAAAAGGTGCACTAAGAATGATCTCACCAGGGAAAGTATTCCGCCGTGATACAGACGATGCGACTCACAGTCATCAATTCCACCAAATCGAAGGATTAGTCGTGGATAAGGGAATTACGATGGGAGATTTGAAAGGAACCTTAGAGGTATTGCTGAAGGAACTTTTCGGAGCAGATCGTAAAATTCGTTTACGCCCAAGTTATTTCCCGTTTACTGAACCATCAGTAGAAGTTGATGTCAGTTGTTTTAAGTGTGGCGGCAAAGGCTGTAATGTCTGCAAACACACTGGCTGGATTGAAATACTTGGCGCCGGCATGGTTCATCCTGATGTACTAGAAATGTCAGGGATTGATCCAAAAGAATATTCTGGCTTTGCTTTTGGCTTAGGTCCAGATCGGATCGCCATGTTACGATATGGCGTTAATGATATTCGGAATTTCTATTTAAACGATGTTCGTTTCTTGGAACAATTCAAGGGGGAGTAAGAAGCAATGTTAGTTTCATATAAATGGTTAAATGAATATGTCGATGTAAAAGATGTCGCACCGAAAGACTTAGCGGATCGTCTTTCATTGACAGGGATCGAAGTTGAAGGGTTGGAATCACCAGAAGACGGTTTAAAAAAAATCGTTGTCGGTGATGTAAAAGAATGTATTCCACATCCTGACTCCGACCATCTGTCGATTTGTCAGGTAGACGTCGGTGAAGAAGAATTGTCTCAGATTGTTTGCGGAGCACCGAATATTAAAGCGGGCGTTAAGGTAATTGTTGCATTGCCTGGTTCTCGGATAGCCGGCAATGTAAAAATTAAAAAAGGTAAAATGCGTGGTCAAGTTTCGAACGGAATGATTTGTTCATTGCAAGAGCTTGGATACAGCGACTCAGTGATTCCAAAAGAATATTCTGAAGGAATTTACTATTTGCCAGAGGATGCCGTTGCAGGCGAACCTGTTTTTCAATATTTGGAAATGGATGATACGATCATTGATCTATCGATCACACCTAACCGAGCTGATGCATTAAGCATTCGCGGTGTTGCTCATGAAGTAGCAGCGATCTATAATAAAAAGGTTAATTTTCCGGCTGTTGAATTGAAAGAAGCAGATGAAAAAGCCAGTGACAAAATTACTGTATCTGTGACTGATGAAAATGATGCGCCGCATTATGAAATTCGAATCATCGAAAACGTTAAAATCGGACCAAGCCCACAATGGCTGCAAAATCGTTTAATGAACGAAGGTATTCGTCCAATCGGCAATGTAGTGGATGTAACGAACTACATTTTACTATTGTTTGGACAACCACTGCATGCGTTTGACTATGACAAATTAGGCAGCAAAGAAATCATGGTTCGTCGAGCTAAAGAAAACGAACCATTCACAACTTTAGATAGCGTTGAACGAACATTAAATCCTGAAAATATCGTGATCACGAATGGCGATATTCCTGTTGCACTAGCTGGTATTATGGGTGGATTGGATTCAGAAATTTCTGATGAAACGACAACAGTTGCTTTGGAAATGGCGATGTTTGATCATACATTGGTTCGTCGCACTTCGCAAAGCTACAACTTGCGAAGCGAAGCATCTATGCGTTTTGAAAAAGGTATAAATCAAGGGGATATCAGTTTAGCTGGTGAAGTGGCCGCTGCGATGATCGCGGAACTAGCTGATGGTAAAGTTTTACAAGGTGCGGTCAAAGGTAGCGAAGTACAACCTAAAAATATTGAAGTAAGTACGACTCTTGAAAATGTCAATCGTTTCTTAGGAACGGACTTATCACAAGAACAAATCAACGATATCTTCAAAGCACTTGGGTTTGCTTCAGAGGTCAGGGACGGTGTAACTACAGCTAGTGTACCGCCACGTCGTTGGGACATTACGATTGAAGCTGATTTGATGGAAGAAATCGCACGAATTTATGGCTACAATAACCTGCCTTCAACGTTACCGGAGGGGCAAACAGTTGCTGGATTTTTAACTGAAGCTCAAAAGGCGACAAGAAAAGTACGGAATCTTTTAGAGGGTGCCGGTTTATCAGAAGCTATTAGTTACGCACTAACAACAGAAGCGAAAGCACAACAATTTCTATTAAATGAAAGCAAGGTGACACGCGTCGCATGGCCGATGAGTGAGGATCGCTCAACGATGCGATTGAATCTAATCAGCGGTCTGTTAGAAGATTTATCTTATAACGTCGCCCGTAAAAATAATGATGTAGCGTTCTATGAAATTGGCCACGTCTTTTATCAAAACAATGATCCTAAAAAGGATTTGCCAATTGAACAGAATCATTTAGCAATCGCTGTGACAGGAAATGTTGTCGACAAATCTTGGGCAGGAAAAGCCAAAGCATGCGATTACTATACGATCAAAGGAATGGTCGAAGAGTTGATCGAAGGGTTAGGATTGACGGAGTCAATTTCTTATCAAGCGCTGCAAATGCCTGAAATGCATCCAGGACAAACGGCTGGTATTTATCTTGGAGAGGAACGAATCGGGTTTGTTGGTCAAGTACATCCGAAAATGGCAGGAAATTACGAATTGAAATCAGCTTATGTTGCTGAATTGAACTTAGAGGCATTAATTGGATCAGAAAAGGCACCGTTAGTATTTGAGGCTGTTTCAAAATATCCTGCGGTTAGTCGCGATATCGCCATGTTGGTAAACGAATCTAGTACTAATTCGGATATTACTGAGATAATTTCCGCAGCTGCTGGAAAATTCTTGACTAAGTTGCAAGTTTTTGATGTATACCAAGGCGCAAACATCGAGACGGGCAAGAAATCGATGGCCTACACTTTAACTTTTGTAAATCCTGAAGCGACTTTGACTGATGAAGAGATCAATCGTATTATGGATAAAGTTACTAAGAAGTTAGAAGAAAAATTAGAAGCGGTTATCCGCTAAATTATAAATGCCCCTCAAAAGATTTCTTTTGAGGGGCATTTTAATGCTTGGATTATTTAACTTGCTTGAACGTCACTTGTTGTAATAACATCGACACCAGTATCCAGAAGGTTTTTGATGGCAATGTCACCGATTTTTACCGGTGCCTTCAATTGAACGTTATTTATTTCCTTCATTGCCTCCAATACAGCAGCTTTTGGAATACCATCAGATGTTTTAACGGAACAGAGATGTTCATTGCCGGCATTAACGATAACCGTAGATGTCACGACTCGTACAGGGTTAGTAGCCTCCGCTTTGCCATATTTCACACCTTTGTTGCAGCTATGACCGCTCACTTGAAAATCATTATTCTCATCGACCGTTAAATGACAACCTTTTGGGCACATGATGCAGATAAATTTTTTCATGATTTTGCTACCTCCTCGACACAAATTTCCAACTCTCCATTCGTGACTTTATCCAAAACCTTTTTTGAGAGCTTCATTTTTTCCATTTCTCCAGGGACGATGTAGCTTTTTTTTTGTTTCGCTAAAACTTCTCCTTTGGATTTGATCAGTATCTGACTGTCATCAAAGACCTTATTGACCCGGAAAAAAAGCTCAGTTCGGCGATCGATATTATCAGCACGAATTTTTTGGGGAACAACATACGTAACGTGATCACCATTTTTGATAGTGAGATATTGGGTAGATTCTTTTTCTTGTTCTAAAATATAGGTGGCGGCCGAAGTACCGGCTTTTATGCTTTCAGCAGTTACAAAGTCTACTAAATCATGAACGTGGACAACGTTGCCGCAAGCAAAAATCCCCGGAACGGATGTCTCCATATTTTCATAAACAAATGGGCCGTTAGTTTTTGAATCCAAATCAAGATGAGCATCACGACTTAATTCGTTTTCCGGAATCAATCCAACGGATAACAAAATCGTATCACAATCAAACGTTTGCTCTGTACCAGAAATTGGCTGCCGTTTCTCATCAACTTTTGAAACAACAACTTGTTCCACTCGGTTTTTTCCGCGAATTTCGGTGATTGTATGAGATAAAAGAAGAGGGATGGCATAATCATCCAAACATTGAACAATATTTCGAGTTAGTCCGCCGGAATAGGGCATAACCTCGATGCACGCCAGAACATCAGCACCTTCAAGGGTCATTCTGCGGGCCATTATCAAACCAATATCACCTGATCCTAGAATTATTACCTTTTTCCCAACTATATAACCTTCCATGTTAACATATCTTTGCGCAGTACCAGCAGTAAAGACCCCGGCTGGGCGGCTGCCAGCAATACCAATAGCTCCGCGAGTCCTTTCACGACACCCCATAGCAAATACTAATGCCTTGGCTGTTAGTATCTGGTAACCTTGTTCTTTATTAACAATGTGTACTTCTTTATTTTCAGTTACCTCTAAGACCATCGTATCAAGTAAAACCTCAATATTCGCCTCCTGTACCATATTGATAAATCGAGCCGCATATTCAGGTCCAGTCAATTCTTCTTTAAAATAGTGCAGACCAAAACCGTTGTGAATACATTGATTCAAAATTCCGCCAAGTTTTTGATCACGTTCAATGATCAGAATATCTGTGATGCCTTTTTCATGCGCCGCTACAGCCGCTGCTAAGCCAGCCGGACCGCCACCAATTACGATTAATTCATGCATATCAACGACCTCCTTTTGTCGTGCCGACTAAAATACTACTGCCTGCACAATCTTGCAAAATATCTAATGGAGATTTATGCAGCTCCTCCGCCAAGATTTCGACGACTCTTGGCCCACAAAAACCTCCCTGACATCGTCCCATTCCGGCGTTACACCTGCGTTTGATCCCATCAACAGAAACGGGTGGAACAGGGGAGTGAGCCGCCGCTCGAATTTCTCCTTCAGTAATCGTTTCACAACGGCAAATAACTCTGCCATAGTTTTTATCGCTAGAAATCACTTCATTTTTTTCGTCAATACTAAGCTCATCAAAGACGATTTTATCCCGGGAATCAACATAGTTATTTTTTAATGAAAATTTTCTGTTAACTGACTTTTCCAACATTTCAATGCCATACAAGGCGATCGCTGGGGCAGAGGTGAGCCCAGGTGATTTTATCCCCGCTAGATCGATAAATCCAGGAGCTGCCTCCTGCAGGACGAAATCGCCAGTGCTGTTATTAGCTCGAACACCAGAGAAATTTCGAATTGATTGGCGTAAATTGAGCTCTGGGAGAGACTTTTTCGCCAGATCTGCAACGGCTTTTAAGCCCAGCGCAGTATTTCCGGTATCTTTACCGCTGTCTAGTTCATCTCGTAAAACTGCTTCTGAATTAGGTCCTACGACTAAATTTCCGTGGACAGTCGGACTGATTAAAACGCCTTTTCCAACACTCGAAGGACACTGGAAGATGACATGATTCACAACGTCTCCCTCTGATTTATCTAAAAGGTAGTATTCGCCGCGTTTGGGCGTAATTTCAAAATTGGGCTCGGCAATCAGGTTGTGAATATCGTCCGAATGAACCCCGGCGGCATTGAAGATATATTTTGTCTGATGGGTGGTTTGATTTGTCGTGACTAGATAACCATTTTCTGTCTTCTGAATTTTATTCACCCGATTATTTAGAGCAATTTCCACATCATTTCTCACGGCAGTTTCTGCTAAAGCAAGGCAAAATTCCCATGGATTTACGATTGCTGCTGTTGGAGCATGCAGGGCACCTAGACTTTTCTTCGAAAGATTAGGCTCCATTTGATGAAGCGCATTTTGATCTAATAACGCTAAATCTTTTACACCATTTTTCACACCACGCTCATAAAGAACTTGAATTAAGTCAAGCTCTTCAGATGAAAAAGCAACGACAAGGGAACCAATCTGATCATAGTGAACGGACAGTTTTTGACAAAGTTCTTTTGCACGTTCTGCGCCTTCAACGTTGAGTTTGGCCATCAGACTGCCAGGTTCAGGGTCAAACCCTGCGTGTAAGATGGCACTGTTCGCCCTAGTAGCACCGAGACTAACGTCATTTTCAGCCTCTACGACTAGGGTCTTTAGTTGATATTTGCTTAGTTCATAGGCAGTAGCGGAACCAACAATTCCGCAACCGATTACAATTACATCATACATGAACAATTCCTCCCGTTTTTCTAAATGCTGACTCCCTTAGTGTTTGCAATTGAACGCAGCAAAAAAAGAGTACAGTTAACAGACGCCAATGTTTGTTGACGTTTGTCGCTATACTCTTTTTATCTCTAGCCGATATTTAATTACCTGTATTATAACACCTTTATGAAAGTGCAACAATCTCTAAATTGACCAAATCGAACTTTCTGTCGTTGACACAGCAAGACTCCCAGCACCTAAAGCGCCCATGATGTCTTCTTTGTCACGGATCAGACCGCCGACGATCAGTGGTCTTTTAGAATGATGGACCAGTTCTTTGATAATTTTTGGCGAGACGCTAGGAAGAACCTCGACTAAATCAGCCTCTGTATATTTTAGTTGGCGGTTGACATTTTCTAAAGCGGAAGAATCCAAAAGAAAGAAACGTTGGATTGCTAGCAAGCCATGTTTTTTTGCATGGCGAATAATTGCTGGCTTGGTGGAAATGATTCCGTCAAAAGTAGTAGATTGTTTAATAAAATCAACGGCCATTTCATCTGACGATAACCCCTTAACCAAATCGATATGCAAAATTGCTGCTTTGTTACTTGATCTGATTTTTTTAGATAGCTCTGCAAGTTCCATCAGATGTGATTGGAGCACAAAGATGACTTCACTTTCCGATTTTATGGCGGCATCGAGCTCTGCTTCGTTTTTTGACGCAGCGATTACCGGAGAGAGTTCCAATTTCTTATATAGTTCATGAGTATTCATTCATCATTACTCCTTATGCGTTTTCATGTTCATTCTAACATGTTAAAAATGGAAGATGAAGAACTGTCTCTAACAATTGAGTATAAAAACAAAATAATAATAAAAAGAACCTAAGTATACGAAATTTTTGTCGCATCTCGTATGCTTAGGGTCTTTTTTGATATTCTAATAGGAACGTTCTAGTAGTTGCGTAGCCACTTTTTTGAGAATCTCCTTACTTTTTCCTTCAGGTAATTCTTGTATTTCAGTCAAAGCCTTCTGCGTTAAATTCTCTGCAAACTTCAGTGCACCAGCAATTCCCCCAAATTTATCAACATAGAGTGCTAATTGAATTAATTCTTGCTGAGATAAAGTTTCAGGTTTTTCTAGGTAAGGTCGAATAATTACTGGTTGCTCATCGCGTGCAATCAGTAAAGGCAGAGTGAAAATTCCTTGTTGTACATCAGTTAGGATTGGCTTTTGTTCATTTCCCAGTTCTAAAGAGAAATTCAAAATATCATCATATACTTGAAAAGCTAATCCGATGGCAGAACCGATTCGTTTTGCCCGGGATTGCAATTTCTCATCTGCTCCACCAAAATAGGCTCCTTCATGACAACTGAGTCGAATCAATTCCGCTGTTTTACCATTAATGTTTCGCAGATAGTCCTTGATTGTCTGATCAGGATTAAAGGTACCGGCCATTTGAGTTAGTTCACCTTGTAAGACTTTTTTCATTGACTGTGCATTTTTTAATAGGAAAGGGGTTTGGCTCATGCATTCTGCTAATAGTTCAAAATAGCTAGTATACATAAAATCTCCTGTGTAAACCGCGACGTCTTTACCAAAACGAGATTGGATTGAGGGCATACCACGTCTGGTAGGAGAATCGTCAATGATATCATCATGAACCAATGTAGCCGAATGCAGCAATTCAAGAGAAGCTGCGATTTTTACCAGTTGTTCTTGATCTTTTTTATTCCCAAAATCAGCAAAAAGAAAAAAGAGTGCCGGACGAATCATTTTTCCTCCTGTGGAAGAAAATTTTGTGATGGCCTCTTCAATCGATTTATTATTAATAACAAGTCTTTGTGAGATCAATTTCTTAACTTGAATTAGATTTTCTTGAATTTTTGGGTATTCATTCCAATAGTCTAACATAGGTGCTCCTTCTAACAATGTTTTCAATCTTATTCTATCCTATGACTATCAGAAAAACTACCAGAATGCTCGAATGATGAAATGGAGAAGTTTACACAGAAAAGGCAAGCAGATCTTTTGAACAAAAGGATTAAAAATAGCATAATGAATACGAAAAAGAAAATTGAGAAAGTTGGGTGAGATGAATTTAACCGTTTTCTTGGAGCTCGTGGAATTTAAAGCGAAAACCGCGAGTGTCCTGCCTTTTTTTATTGGGATTTGTTTTAGCCTGTATAATTTTCACAAACTTCATTTAGGTTTAGTCCTGTTGTACTTTATCGCGATGTTCATTTTCAATATGGCGGTAGATATTTTAGACAATTACAACGACTACCACCATGCGACGGAAATTCACGACTATCGAGAGAAAACCAATATCATTGGACGAGAGAACTTGGATTTGAAACTAGTTTTTCAAATGATGATGGGAATGATCATTGTTTCGGCATTGATCGGAATCGGTTTGTCTTTCGTAGTCGGGTGGCCTTTTTTATTGATGGGGTTATTTTGCTATGGTGTGGGAATTTTTTATTCATCTGGTCCAAAGCCATTATCTAGTCTTCCGTTGGGAGAAGTTTTTTCAGGATTAACAATGGGGTTTATGATTACATGTTTGTGTGTGTATTTGAATACGTATGAAGTTTTCCAATGGAGCTTTACTAATATAAGTGAAATTTTTTTGATCTCATTACCGAATACGTTATGGATCGCAAACTTGATGCTGGCGAACAATATTTGTGACTTAGAAGAAGACGAAAAGAATAATCGCTTTACATTGGTACATTATTTAGGAAAGCAGCGAGCAATTCGCTTATTTGTAGGGATGAACCTTGTCGCTTTCTTGGCAATCTTACTTTCGGTAGTCATCGGAATCGCTCCATGGTCAATGCTGGGGACGATTTTTGCGGTACCGTATATCTACAAACAAATTCAGATGTTTCTTACCAAACAAGTTAAACGAGAAACGTTTATTTGTGCGGTAAGAATCTTAGCAGTAGGGGCTGCCGTACAAGTGATCAGTTTTGCATTGGTGTTTCTATTTTAACGGATATCCGTTTCGTATTTTTGTAAAACACCAGTATTTATTTAGCAATATAATTGACGAGTTTTAATTTTTGATTTAAAAAAATCAATTATATAGTTACAAACTAGGAGGAATATAAAATGAAAGAAATCGTAATTTTAGGCGCAGGTTACGCAGGTTTGCGGGCTCTGCATGTATTACAAAAATCAGGGGCAGATATTCATATTACTTTAGTGGATCGTAATGATTATCACTATGAGTCTACTAGTTTGCACGAGGTTGCTGCTGGAACACAACCAGATGAAAAAATTTGTTATGACATTAAGGATGTCGTAAATCCGAAGAAAACTACGTTTATCAAGGATACGGTAGATAAGATTGATGCCGACCAAAAGGAAGTTTATTTGGAAAATCAAACACTTAAGTATGATTATTTGATCGTAGCATTAGGGTTTCAGTCAGAGTCATTTGGTATACCGGGTGTAAAAGAAAACTCATTAGAGATGGTAGATGTGAAGACGGCCGACCAAGTGCACAAACACATTATTGAACAAATGAAGCAATATAAAGAAACTAAGAATGAGGAATATTTGCGTATCGTTGTCTGCGGCGCTGGTTTTACAGGAATCGAGCTTGTAGGCGCGCTTGTTGAAGGAAGTAAGTCATTCGCAAATATCGCCGGCGTAAAACCTGAAGATATCCAAATTTATTGTGTTGAGGCTGTAGACAAAATTTTACCGATGTTCAGCGATAAACTCGGTCAATATTGTATCAAGTATTTGAACAAATGGGATGTCAAATTATTAACGGGCAAGCCAATTAAAAAAGTAGAACCAGGAGCAGTCATTTATCAAAATTCAAAAGATGATGAAAATGATTTAGTCGCACTCAAAGCAAAAACGATTGTTTGGACTACAGGTGTTAGTGGGAGCCAAGTGATCGGCGATTCTGGTTTTGAAGAACGTCGCGGACGCGTAATGGTGAAACCTAACTTGACTGACCCAAATCACGATGATGTTTACTTGTTAGGAGATGTTTCTGCAGTAATGGACCCTTCTAGCAATCGACCTTATCCAACAACCGCACAAATTGCATTGAAGATGGGATCTTATGCCGGTAAGGATATCTTGGATCAAATCAAGGGACAACCAAGCAAGGTATTTTCATTCAAGTCGCTTGGATCAGTTGCCTCAATCGGTAATACTCACGCGTTTGGTTTAGTAGGTAAAACAGAGGTAACGGCTTATCCAGCTTCATTTATCAAAAAAGCCATTATGGACCGCTCATTATTCGAAACGGGTGGGGTCAAAGAAGTGATGTCGAAAGGTCGCTTTGACTTCTACCATTAAGTCGAAACAGTCAAAAATTGACAATAAAGAAAAGCACTCGAAATTACTCGAGTGCTTTTTTGTTAATTAAAATAATTGATTCCCATTGATTGTTTTACTTCCGCCAAAGTCTCAGCGGCAGCAGCTTGAGCATTTTCGCTGCCTTCTTTCAACATTTGCATAATTGCCTCTGGATTCTTTGCATATTCCTCACGGCGAGCACGAATCGGTCCAAATGTTGCTTCCAATACTTCGATCAAATAACGCTTAATTTTTACATCCCCGAGTCCGCCATGGCGATAATGTTCCTTTAACTCAGCGATCTTTTCTTTATCTGTACCAAAAACATCTAGGTAAGTGAAAACCATATTTCCTTCAACTTGACCTGGATCTTCCACGTGAATGTGATTTGGATCAGTATACATGCTCATGACTTTCTTCGCCAAAACATCAGCAGAATCGGCTAGATAAATTCCGTTACCTAGTGATTTACTCATTTTTCCGTTGCCATCAATTCCAGGCAGACGGCCTTGTCCTTTTTCAGGAAAAACGCCTTTTGGCTCTACAAGTACTTCACCATAAGTATGGTTAAAACTTTGCACGATTTCTTGTGTTTGCTCCAGCATGGGTTTTTGATCTTCTCCCACAGGGACAAGATTTGCTTTGAATGCTGTAATGTCTGAGGCTTGAGAGACAGGGTAGATAAAGAACCCAGCAGGGACACTTTCACCAAATTTTTTCTGTTCAATTTCAGACTTCACTGTTGGGTTGCGACGAACGCGCCCCACACTAACTAGATTCAAATAGTACATGGTTAACTCAGCCAGTTCAGGAATCTGTGATTGGATAAAGAGAGTAGAACGTTTTGGATCCAAGCCAACAGCTAGGTAATCCAAAGCAACTTGTAGAACATTTGATGAAACCTTTTCCGGATTTTTTGCATTATCAGTCAGCGCCTGCATATCGGCAATCATAATAAACAATTTATTTTCAGGATCTTCCTGCATCAGAACGCGATTTTTCAAAGAGCCAACATAGTGCCCTAAATGTAACTGTCCAGTTGGACGATCACCAGTCAAAATGATATTTTTCATTAACTCACCTTTTCGTAAAAATTCTTTCAATAGTCTCTTCAAATACTACCTTTTTTTTTCAAACCTGACAACTCTTATCACCATTTTTATCGAATGAACAAACAACTTTGATGTTAAAAAATATCACATGCAAATAGAAGTTGTTGAAATATTTTTTTCTAACCATGAGTTTTTTTCTTTACAAAGTAAAAAAACTTAGCTTATAATTAGACTCACATTGGAAAAATTAGAAAACTCTAAGGGAAAATGAGGTGGTTAAACATGTCAATGATTGAATTCAAGCATGTGGAAAAATACTATGGGAAGTTTCATGCTTTGAAAAATATTAACTTGACCTTTGAAAAAGGCGAAGTCGTTGTGGTGATCGGACCATCTGGGTCAGGGAAAAGCACGATGCTACGCTGTATCAACGGACTTGAAGACATTTCTTCTGGCGAACTACTTGTAAATGAGAAGAATTTACATAGTAAAGAAGTTAAGCTAAAAGATATTCGAAAAAATATTGGAATGGTCTTTCAGCATTTTAATCTTTATCCAAACAAGACAGCGTTAGAAAATATCACGTTAGCTCCAATCAAGGTCTTAAAGCAGTCTTCGCAAGAAGCGACAAAGACAGCAGAGAAATTATTAGACCGAGTGGACATGTTGGACAAGAAGGATTCTCATCCTTCGATGTTATCTGGTGGACAGCAACAACGGATTGCCATCGCCCGTGGCTTAGCGATGAATCCTGAATTGCTGCTTTTTGATGAGCCCACGTCTGCACTTGATCCCGAAATGATTGGCGATGTTTTAAATGTCATGAAAAAAATTGCTCGTGATGGAATGTCGATGATTGTAGTAACACACGAGATGGGGTTTGCTAAAGAAGTTGCAGATCGAATCATCTTTATGGCGGATGGTGAGGTATTAGAAGATACACGAGATATTAAAGGGTTCTTTGAAAAGCCGCAAGATGAACGAGCACAACAATTTGTCAGCAAAGTAATCAATCATTAGGAGGCGGCTTATGTCAAAGATAAAAAAATTAGTCTCCTTTCTGTTCATTCCGCTGATGATCATGGTGGTCCTTTCAGGATGTAAAGGAGAAAGTGTTGCAAATGAAAATATTGCGAAACGAATCGAAAAAGAACCTACTATTACTTGGGGTGTGAAGTACGATACACGTTTATTTGGCATGATGGATATCAAAACCCGCAAGGTTGAAGGCTTTGATATAGATATTGCAAAAGCAATTACGAAAGAGATTCTTGGTAAAGATGGAAAAGCAGATTTCGTCGAAGTGACTTCAAAGACGCGTATTCCGCTGCTAAAAAACGGGAATATTGATGCAATTATTGCGACGATGACGATTACTGAAGATCGGAAAAAACAAGTCGATTTTTCTGATATCTATTTTGATGCAGGGCAGTCTTTATTAGTTAAGAAGGGAAGTCATATCAAGGATATCAAAGATTTGACTTCTGAAGATACAGTCCTGGCTGTTAAGGGATCGACCTCGACCATTAATATTCGTAAACATGCTCCTGACGCAAAAATTCTTGAACTGGAGAATTACGCGGAAGCATTCACGGCTTTGCAATCTGGTCAAGGTCAAGCAATGACGACCGATAATGCAATCCTCTTGGGAATGGCTTCGGAAAATGATGAGTATGAGTTAACTGGCGGTACCTTCACAAATGAGCCCTACGGAATTGCTATCAACAAAGGACAAGAAGACTTCTTGAAAGAAGTAAATACTGCGCTACATAAAATGCATGATAATGGAACCTATAATAAAATTTTTGAAAAATGGTTCCCTAAAGATGCAGATGGTCGAGCGAAGAAAGGGGCGCAGTTCTAATGGCACAATTATTTCAAACCTATTCGGCTGATTTTGTTAACGGCTTTAAGTTTACAATCTATGCAAGTTTATTAGCGTTAATTTTCAGTTTAATCATTGGAACATTAATGGCAATTTTACAATTGTCTCATAATCGAATTATTCGCAGCCTATCAAAGGCATACGTTGCCTTCTTTCGAAATATTCCGTTACTAATTATAGTAATGTTCTTTTATGTTATCGCACCAATGTATTTTTACAGCTTTGATGGTTTTCAAGCAGGAACTATAGGCTTAACAATTTATACTTCGGCGTTTATCGCAGAGACTGTTCGCTCAGGAATTCAAACAGTACCAAAAGGACAAATGGAAGCAGGGCTTTCTTCTGGTTTTTCTTATGCAGAGACACTGCGTTTCATTGTATTGCCCCAAGCCTTCAAAATTGTTGTGCCACCATTGGGTAATCAATTTATCAACTTGATTAAAAATTCTTCGATCTTAGCGATGGTTGCGGGTTTAGACCTGATGTATCAAGGTGATTTGATTGCTAGTAATACATTTAATACATTTGATACGTATATTATTGTCGGCTTGTTCTATTTGATTTTAACGCTGCCTTTGTCTTATCTGATGAATTATTTAGATAAACATTGGTCAAAGGCCTAGAAAGAAAGGAGTAAAATGAATATGAGTGATGCTTTTTCATGGATCAATTTGCGATTCCTTTTAGACGGGCTATGGGTGACGGTTCAAGTTTCGATCGTCTCGATTGTTTTCAGTATGATACTAGGAGGGATTGCGGGGACTGTTCGGTATAGTAATATTCCGATCCTTTCACGAATTGTTAGCATTATCGTGGATATCATCCGTAACCTACCATTATTATTGATCATTTTTTTCACCTATTTTGCCTTGCCGCAAATCGGCATCAAGTTAAATATCTTTTGGGCAGCGGTCGCTGCATTAACGATATTTGAATCAGCGATGTTGTCAGAAATTTTTCGTGCTGGGTTGAATGCTGTGCCAAAGGGACAAACAGAGGCGGGGATGTCTTCAGGTCTGACTTATGTCCAGACATTGATATTGATCGTTATGCCTCAAGCGTTTAAATCTATGTTACCGGCAATTTTGAGCCAATTAATCTCTTTGATTAAGGATACATCTTTGGCGGTAATCATCTCTTTGCCGGAGTTGACTCATAACGCCAAAATAATTTACGGACAAAATACTAATTATGTCATTCCAATGTTTATTGCAATGACTGCGATGTATTTTGTGGTGTGCTATTTACTTTCGCTTCTTTCAAGCTTTTTAGAGACTAGTAAATATAATTATTAAAAAAAGCGAAGTCTTGATCAAAATGATCAGACTTCGCTTTTTTAATATTTTTACTGTAATGACTCAAATTTATTACTAAGAAAGTTCAATACAAAAACTATTAATCGTTTTTTTCTTTTTCTGTTTTGTGCTCAGTTTCTTTCATGGCCGGATCTTCGTAGATAGCGCCTGCCTGCGTTTTACCAAGCTTTTCCAGCAAACCAGGTTCAGAGTCCTCTTTATGTTCTTTCTTCTGTTTCTCCGTTTCCTTTTCAGTTGCCTTGACTGCAGGGTCTTGATTACGATCGCCAGCAGAAACTTTTCCCAAGTTTTCGGTTAGCTCTTTTTTATCCATTTTATCCACCTCTCTCATAAATAGTGTAGCATTCATTGTTATTCATTCAAAAGAAAACGCTTTTCATTATACAGGGTTCTAGGGCTTGAAATATTTCTTCAAAAAGTGGAAAATAGGGTGATACTTGGAACTAGATAGGGTGAGCGTTTTGTCAAATGAAAGACCAATTGGATTTATTGACTCTGGCGTAGGTGGTTTAACTGTGGTTAAAGAAGCAATGCGCCAGCTACCAAATGAAGAAATTTTATATCTTGGAGATACGGCGCGCTGTCCGTATGGGCCTCGACCTGCTGAGCAAGTCATTGAGTTTACGTGGCAAATGACTCGTTTTTTATTGGAGAAAAATATCAAAATGCTTGTGATTGCTTGCAATACAGCAACCGCAGTGGCTTTAGAAGAGATTAAGAAGAACGTTGATATTCCTGTTATTGGTGTTATCCAACCAGGATCACGTGCTGCATTAAAAGCAAGTAAAAATAGTCGTGTAGGTATCATCGGAACACTAGGAACTGTTAAAAGTGGATCTTATAAACATGAGCTGCAAGAAAAAGCACCAGAAACGTATGTTGCTAGTCTGGCCTGCCCAAAATTTGTGCCAATCGTTGAAAGTAATCAGTTTAATAGTTCTGTAGCCAAAAAGATTGTTTCACAATCTCTGGCACCCTTAAAAAAGGAAAAATTAGATACGTTAATTTTGGGATGTACCCATTATCCATTATTGCGTCCGATTATCCAGAATGTGATTGGGCAAAACGTAACTTTGATTGACTCGGGAGCAGAAACAGTCAATGATGTCAGTACTTTGTTGGATTATTTCGATTTAAATAATTTTGAACAATCCGAAACTAAAGCAAGAACTTTCTATACGACAGGTTCGCCTAAAATGTTTAAAGATATCGCTGGTGAATGGTTGAATATTATAGATTTAAATGTTAAGCATATTAATTTAGGAGGAAGATAGTTTGCGACATGATGGAAGAGCGGTTCAACAATTAAGGCCGATTAAAATTGAGACGAATGTTTTTAAGCATCCTGAAGGGTCAGTCATTATCTCTTTTGGGGATACGAAGGTAATATGTTCAGCGACTTTAGAAGAATCAGTGCCACCATTTTTGCGTAACAGCGGAACAGGTTGGGTGACTGCTGAATACAGCATGTTGCCCAGAGCGACGAATACACGTAATCGCCGTGAAAGCGCCAAAGGAAAGCTAACTGGACGAACGATGGAAATTCAACGTTTGATTGGGCGTTCATTACGCGCTGTGATTGATTTAGAGAAGCTTGGTGAGCGTAGTATCATCGTTGACTGTGACGTAATTCAAGCCGATGGAGGAACTAGAACTGCTAGTATTACCGGAGGATTTGTTGCATTGCGTTTAGCGATCAATAAACTATTAGCAAATGGCGAACTAAAGAAAGACCCCATCAAGGAACATTTAGCAGCAATAAGTGTTGGTGTTTTACCAGAAGGTACTGTCGTGACTGATCTAGACTATCAAGAAGATTCTTCAGCCGCCGTCGACATGAACCTTGTGATGACTGAGTCTGGCCGATTTGTCGAGATCCAGGGAACGGGCGAGGAAGCGACATTTGATGATGATGAACTAAATGCTTTGATCTTGCACGGAAAAGCAGGGATCCAAGATTTGATTGCGTATCAAAAAGAAGCTCTTCTTACTGAAATTGCGACAGAAGAGAAAACGATCGTGATTGCAACTCGCAATCCAGGCAAAGCAAAGGAATTCGCAGCACTATTTGCAAAAGAGGGTTATCAAACCAAAACGCTATTAGATTATCCTAACTTGCCTGATGTTGAAGAAACTGGAACAACTTTTGAAGAAAATGCACGTTTGAAGGCAGAAACAATTGCACAGATCTTACAACAACCAGTTTTAGCTGATGACTCTGGCTTAGTTGTTGATGCCTTGAATGGCATGCCGGGAATTTTTTCTGCTCGTTTTGCTGGAGAAAGAAAAAGTGATGCAGCTAATAATGCGAAATTATTACATGAATTAACAGATGTTCCTGATGAAAAAAGGACAGCGCATTTCCATTGCACATTAGTTTTTGCTGCTCCCCAAAAAGAAAGTCTAGTAGTAGAAGCCGATTGGGATGGCCGAATCGGTCGAATTCCACAAGGGGATAACGGTTTTGGTTATGATCCATTATTCATTGTTCCAGAATATCGAAAAACTTCTGCTGAATTAACGAGCGAAGAAAAAAATCAAATAAGTCATCGCGGGATGGCTGTAAAGAAACTAGAAAAAGTCTGGAAGAGCTGGTTGGAGGAGAATAAATGAAATATTTAGTTGTCAGCGATAATCATGGTGATCGCAATATTTTAGTGGAAATCGTTAACCGCTACGTCGGAATGGTGGATCATATGTTTCACTGTGGGGACTCAGAATTGAAAGCCAATGACGAATTATGGGAGCATTTTACAGTCGTAACGGGAAACTGTGACTATGATCCTGGCTACAAAAAGGAGCGGGTTGTTTCGATTGGCAATGATGTCATTTATATGACCCATGGGCATTTATCAAACGTTCGATTTGGATTGACGATGCTCTCGTTACAGGCGCAGGAAGCCGGTGCGAATATTGCATTATTTGGGCACATTCATCAAGCGGTTGCTGAACTTGATAAAAATATTCTGTTCGTGAACCCCGGAAGTATTTCCCAACCTCGTGGTCCTGTTCAAATTCCTAGCTATGCGATTATTGACAGTGAAGCAAAGAATTATCATGTAGAATACTATAATCGAGCACACCAATCAATCGAAGAATTAGCGGCCGATTTTGAACGTTAGTTCCTAATTTTTATTAAATATTTGGGTAAACAGCGCTTTCTTTTTGCCTGTAAGGTAAAATAAGATGAAGCTATTAGAACGGAGGCGTCATATGATTAGTCCCGCGATTGAAAAATTAATGAAGGAACATGAAGAAGCCATGGTGATTCCAGCGGAAAATGTTGCTAACGTGATGAAGGAACATCCTTTGGAACATGCATTATTACTTTTATCGCAAGCTGGTTACTCAACCATTCCAGTATTAGATAAAGAGGATCATTTTGTCGGGTTATTAAGCTTAAATGATATTGTAAAAAAAATGTTGGGTATCAATGGTATTGATACATCCAATTTAGAAGAATTGACGGTTGCTGATGTTATGAAAACGGATGTGTCAGTAATGCGTCCAGATGCTGAACTGGAAGATGTACTGCATTTATTGGTAGATGCTTCTTTCTTGCCTGTTTTGGACGAAGAGGGGATATTCTGCGGAATAGTGACTCGTAGAGAGATTTTAAAAGCAGTGAATTACACCTTTCATGTGTTTGATCGTAAAAACGCAGAGACTAAGGTTATTTTTCACGCGAATTCACCAAGTTGATAACAAGAGATCCTGAAAAGGGTCTCTTTTTTTGACCATTTTTAGCAAGAATTGTAAATTAATAGCTTAAATAAATCGTATCTGATAACTACCGCGATTGTGGATGAGATAATTCGCTAAAGAATACAAATAAATTGATTTTAAAATAGAACCATGCTATTTTTTTGTAAGTGTTTAAACAGTAACTGTTACGGTTAAGCTCGATTCATTAATAAAGGAGGATCAGAATGGCAAAGAAATCCAAAGTCATTAAAATGCAAAAACAACAAGCATTGATCGAACAATATAAAGAACAACGATTAGCGTTAAAAGCTGCAGGAGACTATGAAGGATTAGCGAAATTACCGCGAGACTCAAATCCCAATCGGTTAAAGCATAGAGATCTTATTGATGGTCGCCCCAGAGGGTACATGCGGAAGTTTGGCATGTCTCGAATCAAGTTTCGTGAATTGGCTCATAAGGGTCAAATTCCTGGTGTAAAAAAAGCCAGTTGGTAAAAAAGAAATAAACTGTTAGAATCCGAAAGCTTTCCTTTTCCAACTTTGTTAAACTGAAGGTATTCAACAACGTGGAAGGGAGCGATAGCATGAAAACAGCATTATTCGTATTATTAGATCAATATGCGGATTGGGAAGGTGCCTATTTGTTAAGTTTGCTCAATCAACGAGATGATTGGCAAATAAAGACTGCTTCGAATGGACCGAAGGTGGAATCAATTGGTGGACTACAGACGATGATCGATGTAGATTTTTCTGAAATCGATCGAAATTTTGATTTATTAGTATTGATTGGCGGGAACTCCTGGAATATTCAGAATCAAGAGCTGCATGCTTTAATAGAGAGTCAATTAATCAACAGCCTACCAGTAGCTTCTATTTGTGGTGCCGTAGATTACATGGCTCAGCAGGGGCTGCTCGAGGGCTACAGGCATACGGGCAACGCTCGATTACTATGGCAGGATTTTCCAAACTATCAAACTCCAGAAAATTTTTATGAGAGACAAGCAGTTAGTGATCGAAATCTTGTAACGGCTAATGGGACTGCTACATTAGATTTTACCGAATTTACTTTGCAATTGATCGGAGACAGTCTTATCACGGCAAAGAAGGAAGTCGATTTGTATCGATTAGGATATTACGGCTATCGCGAAAAATATGGCAATCCTTTTGCTTAATAAAAAAAGTTCAATCCATGAACATTTTCATGGGTTGAACTTTTTATTTTCCAATTGAAATCGGATTGTTTGGAATAGTAAAACCGTTCTGATTTAGAACTTTTACATAAGTTGTTAAAAACTCTTCTTGAAGTTTGTATTGTTTTCCATTTGTCACATACATAATCGTCCGAATAGCATAGTTGCTATTGCCTAAATCAACCATCCCGAAAAGTGTTGGTCCATCAAATATTTCATCTTTGAAGTCTTCCGCTAGTTTTTGATTCGCTTGGTCAACTAAATGACTAATTTTTTCATATCCTTCATCTGGTTGAATTCGAACGTCTACTTTGACCTGCATGTGAGCCCGAGAAAGGTTGCTGATGGTTGTAATATTTCGGTTAGGAATAAAATGAACGGTTCCATCGGCTGATTTCATTTGAAGCATCCGAATACCGACAGAAGTCACGGTTCCTTCAATCTGTAAGTTAGTCAATCGAATATAGTCGCCTACATCGATTTGCTGCTCCATTATGATGAAGAATCCAGTGATAATGTCATTAGTGAAACCCTGTGCGCCCAAACCAATCGCGATACCAGCAATTCCAGCACCGGCTAAAAGAGAACCGACAGGAATTCCGAGTGTATCTAGTATGGAATAGAGGAAAAAGAAAAACAATGTATACGAAAAAATGTTTTTTGATAACGCGTGAATTGTTTCGATTCTGGTAGCATTATCAGTCATTTTTTTCTTTTGTCGCTCGAAAGACTGATCAATCAGAAAACTCCCGATCTTTCGAATCAAGTAAAATAAAATTAGCACTGCTAAAATCGTAATTCCTTTTTGAACTAGGATAGAAAATACGCGATCCCAATCAATCGATTGCCAATATTTCTGCCAAGCGGATAGTTGTTCGGTCGCCTGGTCTACCACATTGGTACCGCTGGAATCAACAGTTTGTGTAGTAAATAAAAACATAAGCCACTCCTATAGATTAATAACAATAGTCTAACAATCTTTCGCTTTTCTGTCGACTGAAGAAAAGGGAACCTAATTTTCTTTTAACTGAAAAAAATCATGACAACAGTGGAAGAAAGTGATAGACTATCATTTAAATAAGAAGGGGATGATAGAATGGTGAATATAAAATGGGAAGAGTTAGGCTTTGATTATATGAAAACACCTTTCCGCTATATTTCTCATTGGAAAAATGGTCAATGGGATGAGGGCGTATTAACTGAGGATAATACGATCACCATTAATGAAGGCTCAACTTGTCTCCATTACGGTCAAGAATGTTTTGAAGGATTAAAGGCATATCGTAGAAAAGACGGAAAAATCAATTTATTTCGTCCAGACGAAAACTCTAAACGTTTAAACAAAAGTGCTGAGCGATTACAAATGCCGGCAATTCCTGAAGATAAATTTATTGATGCTGTTAAGCAGGTAGTACAAGCTAATGAAGAATATGTTCCACCATATGGTACTGGAGCTACTTTGTATTTACGACCATATCTTATTGGTGTAGGCCCTAATATCGGGATCATACCTGCACCAGAATATCTATTTGGTGTATTTTGTATGCCGGTGGGACCTTATTTTAAAGGTGGATTGACGCCAAGCAATTTTATCGTTTCTGAGTATGATCGTGCGGCACCATTTGGTACAGGAGCGGCTAAGGTCGGCGGCAATTACGCGGCGAGCTTATTACCAGGTCAAATTGCCCATGATCGCAATTTCTCTGATTGTATTTACCTTGACCCAGCAACACACACGAAAATTGAAGAAGTTGGTTCAGCGAACTTCTTTGGAATTACTCATGATAACCAATTTATCACTCCGAAATCACCGTCGATTTTGCCGAGCATCACGAAGTACTCGCTGCTTTATTTAGCAAAGGAGCGTTTTGGTATGGAGGCTGTCGAAGGAGATGTTCGTTTAGATGAGTTAGACAAATTTGCAGAAGCAGGTGCATGCGGGACGGCCGCGATTATTGCACCGATTGCGGGCATACAAAATAACGATGATTTTCACGTGTTTTATAGCGAAACAGAAACCGGTCCAATGACGAAAAAGTTGTATGAAGAACTTGTCGGCATTCAAATTGGGGATGTTGAAGCACCAGAAGGATGGATCTTCGAAGTATAATGACTATTTTCTAAAGGCTGAAGATAGGTAGTAGTTTCTTAAGATTCGCTGTTTTGAAATAATGACCAAGTCTTATACACATTTGAGAAATGTAAATTTTTAAAAGCTAAAAAGCCACTCTTAATGAGTGGCTTTTTTTGTAGTATTTGTATTTGAGCTTTTTTATATAGTGAAGAATCAAATAAATGATAGTCATTTTATAAAAAAAACGCGTCCTTTTAATGACGCGTTTCGAAACCTATTAACTTAAGTGTACCCCTTTATCGACATAGATAATATCTCCGATAATTCCCGTTGCTAACGGACTTAGTAAGAAAGCACAAGAGTTTCCAACTTCATCAATTGTTACAGCAACTTTATCTGGTGTACGTTCTTCGGATAGGCTTAACAAGGATTGATAATCCTTTACCCCTGTTACGGCTAGGGTTTTGATTGCACCGGCAGAAATTGCATTCACTCGAATGTTTTTAGGAGCTAATTCTGTCGCTAAGTAGCGAACTTCTGCTTCTAAAGCGGCCTTTGCAATTCCCATCATATTGTAGTTAGGGATCGAGCGTTCAGACCCCATATAAGTCATTGTTACGATACTTCCTCCGTCAGTCATTAGTGGAGCAGCGTATTTTGAAACTGCTAATAATGAATAGGCACTGATATCTTGAGCCAGTTGGAAGCCATCTCGAGTGATTTCGGTAACATTGCCAGACAATTCCTCTTTGTTGGCAAAGGCGATTGAATGAACCAATCCATCAATTGAGCCGTATTCTTCTTTAATTGAATCGAAAGCGGCCGCAATCTTTTCGTCACTCGCAACATCAAGTTCAAACATATTTGCTTCTTCGCCAACTAACTTGACTAGATTTTTTTTCATACGTTCATTTTGGTAAGTATAAATGATTTCCGCACCTTGCTCGACAATTGCTTTCGCACATCCCCAAGCGATGCTTTTTTTATTGGCTACGCCAGTCACGATTATTTTCTTTCCAGATAAAATAGACATTAAATGACACACTCCTAAATAATATAAAAAATAATATGCTCTCATTATGTTGGAAAAAGCTTTGATTGTCAAACTATTTTTTTTAATATTTCAATACGTCTTGATTAAACCATTAGAATATGATAGTTTGATAATCAAATAAAATATTCATAGAGGTGTAAAATGGAAAAAATTATGAATGTCGAAGAAATCATGGCTGCGATTCCGAATCGCTTTCCCATTTATTATTTAGATGCAGTCACAGAGTTTGAGGATGAAAAACATATCACAGCAATGAAAAATTTAACGATGAACGAAGATTTTTTTCAAGGCTATTTTCCAGGTGAACCAATCATGCCCGGTACGTTGATCGTAGAAGCACTTGCTCAAGCCGGTTCATTATTGATTTTAAAATCAGCTGCGTTTGAAGGAAAGACTGCCTATATTGGTGGTATAAACCATGCAAAATTTTTAGAATTTGTACGTCCGGGAGATACCTTGTTCTTGAATTTTGATATTCAGAAAGTTAAGGGGCCTGTTGGAACAGCAAAAGCATGGGCAACGGTGGAAGAGAAGGTAGTAACTGAATGTGAATTCACCTTCATCGTAGGAGATAAGGATCAAAAAAAATAATTTACAAAAAAACCAAAATCCCAATAACTGAGATTTTGGTTTTTTATCTGGCTATTTTTTTGGTTCTTGCAATACTTTTACTTCAGTAACTTTAACTGGTTCAACGGGAGTTGATTTCTCACCAGAGCCGCCGTCTTTGACCTCACCACTGGCAATTTTATCAACGACATCCATGCCTTCAGTAACTTGTCCGAAGACTGTGTACTCGCCATCAAGCTGAGGGGCGCCACCATTTTTGTATTGTTCAATCATTTTTTTAGGGTAATATTGAACTGCTAATCCATCGCTTACATCGTCTTTGTTCGTCACGATGAAGAACTGACTACCGTTACTGCTGCGTGATTCCGAGCGAGCCATTGAAAGGGCGCCACGGATATTGTAAAGCTGCTTAGAGTCTTCGGTTTTGAAACCTTTTTTCCAGATACTTTCGCCGCCGGTACCATCTCCCTTAGGATCGCCGCCTTGAATCATGAAATCTTTGATAACACGATGGAAGGGAGTGTCTTTATAGTAGCCGTCTTTAGCATGTTTGACAAAATTTTCTACCGCTTTTGGAGCTTGTTTAGGAAAGAGCTTAATTTTGACATTGCCTTCAGTCGTGACTAGTTCTACTAAATATTCGTCGTCAGTGACCTTGTCATTTAGCTGAGGCAAACTCAGTTTATTTAAATCTACACTAGATTCTGTTGTTTTTGCGGAACTTTCTTTTGTATCTTTAGTGGAATTATTGCTGCCGCAAGCTGCGAATAATCCGATCGACAGCAATAAGCTTGCGCCGACTATCAATTTTTTGAGTTGCATAAAATTCTCCTTTTAAAATTATTATCAATCTTATGATAACAAACTTTTAGGGGAGTTCCTATGAAAAAACCATGATTTTTGTTTCAAAAAAATTATTAAAAATGCAATAAAAAAGGAGATCGAAATGATCTCCTTCAAAAATTATAGATTCTTATAAGTTAGCAAATTTTTCTAACAAACGAATCATTTGGCAAGTAAAGCCGTATTCATTGTCATACCAAGCAACTGTTTTAACTAATTGGTAATCGCCAGCTGAAGTGACTTCAGTTTGAGTTGGGTCAAAGATTGATCCTTGAGTTGTACCAATTACGTCGCCAGAAACGATTTCGCGATCGTCATAACCGAATGATGGATTATCAACGGTATGTTTCTTGATTGCTTCATTTACTTGGTCAGCAGTTACATTCTTTTTAAGAATTGAAACCAATTCAGTTAATGAGCCATCAACAACAGGAACACGTTGCGCATGACCTTGCAATTTACCATTCAATTCTGGGATTACTAAGCCGATAGCTTTAGCAGCACCAGTTGAATGTGGGATAGTATTGTCAGCAGCAGAACGTGCAGCACGTAAGTTGCCGCCTTTAACGGGTCCGTCTAACAACATTTGGGTCGAAGTATAGGCATGAACAGTTGTCATTGTACCTACTTCAATACCGAATTCTTCATTTAAGAAGTATGCCATAGGAGCTAAACAGTTTGTTGTACATGAACCGGCAGAGATAATTTTATCATTTGAATCTAAAGTATCATCATTTACGTTATAAACAATAGTTTTCATTTGTCCAGCAGGAGCTGAGATAACGACACGTTTTACACCAGCATCTAAGTGAGCTTGTGCTTTTTCTTCTGATGTATAGAAACCAGTACATTCAAGCACGATGTCAACACCGTTTTCTTTCGCCCAAGGAATTTTACTAGCATCTGGTTCAGCATATACACGTGTTTTTTCGCCGTCAACAACGATTGAATCTTCTGTCGCAGTAACTGTTCCAGGGTATGTGCCATGTGTTGAATCAAATTGTAATAATTGTGCCAACATTGTAGGACTTGTCAAATCGTTGATTGCTACTACTTCGATGTCGTCAGATACTTCTTTGATCCGACGGAAAGCCAAACGACCGATACGTCCAAATCCATTAATACCTACTTTTACTGTCATAACCAAAAGTTCCTCCTTTTTTATATCAAGCAAAGCTTGATGCCTTACATTTCCAATTGTGCAACGCATCATTTTTTTTGTCAAAAGATATTACCTGAGAGTGATTATCTGAGGTAAATGACTAAAAAAGAGTTAATACGGCAAATTTTTTTTAAGCTTCTATCAATAAGAATGGACTTTTTCGGCTAATCTAGCTACAATATACGAGACTTTGTTTAGTGTGGAGATTCAGCAGTCAAAAGAATAAAGAGATAAGGAGGACACCCAGATGTCCATGTTTTTAGATCAAGTAACAATCGATGTCAAAGCCGGTAAAGGCGGCGACGGGATGGTTGCATTTCGTCGTGAAAAGTATGTGCCAGACGGTGGACCGGCCGGAGGTGACGGCGGTCGCGGCGGCGATGTCATTTTAGTTGTTGATGAAGGATTACGTACGTTGATGGATTTCCGTTATAATCGTCATTTTAGAGCCACTCCAGGTGAGAATGGGATGAGTAAAGGGATGCACGGACGTGGAGCTGAGGATACCTATGTCAGCGTGCCGCCCGGAACTACAGTTCGGGATTCAGAGACTGGTGCTTTAATTGGTGATTTAATCGAAAATGGCCAAGAACTAGTTGTTGCCCATGGTGGTCGCGGAGGTCGCGGAAATACGCGCTTTGCTTCACCTAGAAATCCTGCGCCTGAATTAGCCGAAAACGGCGAGCCTGGTCAAGAGCGCAATATCGAATTAGAATTGAAGGTTTTAGCGGATGTTGGCTTAGTTGGCTTTCCATCTGTCGGAAAGTCAACGATCCTTTCAGTGATTTCATCGGCTCGACCTAAAATTGGTGCCTATCATTTTACGACCTTAGTTCCTAACCTAGGAATGGTGACGACAAGTGATGGTCGTAGTTTTGCAGCAGCCGATTTACCCGGCCTGATCGAAGGTGCATCACAAGGCGTTGGCTTAGGTACACAGTTTTTACGTCATATCGAACGCACACGAGTGATTCTTCACGTGATTGATATGAGCGGAATGGAAGGCCGTGAGCCTTACGAAGATTATTTAGCAATTAACAACGAGTTGAGCACACATAATCTGCGTTTGCTGGAGCGTCCACAAATTATTGTTGCCAATAAGATGGACATGCCCAATGCAGAAGAAAATTTGAAGAAATTTAAAAAGGCTTTGAAAAAAGATAAGGATGATGAGTTTGTAGATGATATTCCAATTTTTGCAATCTCAGCCATCACGAAACAGGGTCTGGATAATTTGCTGAATGCGACGGCAGACTTGTTGGAAGTAACACCGGAATTCCTATTATATGATGAAGAAGTTGAGGAAGACACCGTAAACTATGGTTTCCAATCAAGTGAACCAGAATTTACAATCACTCGTGAACCTGATGCTACTTGGGTGTTGAACGGCGAGAAATTAGAGAAACTCTTTAAGATGACAAATTTTGACCATGATGAAACAGTTATGCGATTTGCACGTCAACTACGAGCTATGGGCATTGATGAAGCTTTACGTGCCCGCGGAGCGAAAGATGGAGATCTTGTTCGCATTGATAAATTCGAATTTGAATTCGTCGACTAAGTTAAGAAGAAAAACTATATTTAATCAATAAAAGTACTGTAATTCATTTTGCAGTACTTTTTTGTGTTAAAAAAGCTAAATGAAAGTGTTTCTAATTATCAACAATCAGAGGTTTTATTCAAAAGAGAAGCAAAAGATACGTTCAATTATTAATTTATTTTTAAGAGAAAAATTTGACTGAAGAATTTTGAGTAAATTAAAGAACAAGGAGAAAGATTATCGAGACCGAAATGGTGTTATTTTTGTTATTATTGGCCGCTATTTTCTGATTGAATTAAATAGCAAATAATATCGATTATTCTTTTTGTTTGAAAAAAGTTGGATTGTAAGTTAAGCAAAAAAAGAATTCAATTTGTTAAGCAAAAAAACTGTTTTTTCAATGTTGGTAACGTTTTGTTTGAAAGAAAAGAATTTATTTTGTTAATAGAAGGATTTAAGGAGACACGAACGCTATATTTTCTAATTTTTCGTGAATGGATGAAAAAAGTGTTGTTTAAACATGATAATTGAATTATTTTATCTGAGAAAAGTTTTTTTAACCCAAAATTTTTATTAATAATTCTAATTGTGATTATGGAATTATAAGCTTTTTGGTGGCGCTAGAGCCATTGCCAGTGTAAACTTACATTGTAACAAGTAATAATTATATTGTTAATTAATAAAACTTTCCGAGTCAACTTGTTGGGAACTTATTTTTAATAATAAAAAAAGGGGAATAATGTGATGCAAGTATTAATTTTAACGCACAATATTTTAGTTGAGAGACCTTTAGTTGAGAAGCTGCAACGCTTAAACATTGAAGTTTTAAGCTCAGCGAAATTACTAACCATGCTTCAGGCTAAGCAAGTACCATTAGAAGTAATGAGCTTTTTTGATGTTTTAATTGTTAGTGAAACTATTTCTGACCAAGAGTTAACTATCATTCTTGAAGAGGTCGGTGATAAATTCACTATCATCCGAGAAACTGATCGGATGCCACAAAAAGAAGAACGATCTGATTGGGAAACACAAGGAATTGATGAATGGCTGCTTGAAGACGAAACACTTAGCGGGTTAAGAGAGAAGCTTGCTGAGAAAACGTTAAAAGAATCGGTTTATTCAATTGGTTTCGGTATAAAAACACAGCAAGAAGAAAGTGAGC
This sequence comes from Enterococcus malodoratus, assembly GCF_027659535.1. Classification (NCBI taxonomy): domain Bacteria; kingdom Bacillati; phylum Bacillota; class Bacilli; order Lactobacillales; family Enterococcaceae; genus Enterococcus; species Enterococcus malodoratus. The sequence continues at coordinate 242,728 of NZ_JAQDPG010000002.1, forward strand.
ATGAAAAACGTCCGATTCCTCTTTGGAACTTAACACGTTCAGAACGCGAGATGTTAAGTACCTTAATTTCAACAAAAGAGGCACCAATTAGTCGAAATGATTTGGCCATCAAAATTTGGGGTGACAGTGATTCTGCCAGTCATATGACACGCTTATCAACCATTATCAAGCACCTTAGAAACAAATTGAAAATTGATGGTGTTGAGTATGATGTCATTCGCACAAATTGGGGCGAAGGTTATCAATTGTCTAAAGTCTTTTTCGATCATTACATTGTTGATGATCGCATTATGGATGAAATAAAAACTGGGAATTAATTCCCAGTTTTTTATTTAGAATCATTTAGTTGACATAACTATTTTATGTTGTATAAACTCGTTCTATTTTCAAAATAATTCATTTATTGCTAAACTATAATTAAAAGTACGAAGGAGCGAAAGCAAATGGAAAAACGTGTGATAATTATGAATTTCGATGTAGAGTCAAAAGCCTACGAGGCCTTTTCAAAAGCAAAACGATTGCATATGAACAAGGCATTCAAAGGAGAACAAATGGCTGTTGTGCATCATTCCGATGACGGTGAACACAAGTTTGAGATTGAGGATTTCTTAGACTTCACTGGTAGCAATAAGAGTTCTACGGGTGGTTTGATAGGCATGATGGTCGGCATCCTTGGTGGACCGGTCGGCATTTTGCTAGGATGGTTTACTGGTGGAATGATTGGGGCAACACAAGATGCGAAAGAAGTTCGTGATGCGACAGGCGTCTTTGAGTTTTTAGTTGATAAAATCGGCGAAGGCGATACTGCTCTATTATTAATTGCAGAAGAGGAAGATAACCGTCCTTTGAATCAATTAATTATGATGGATTTAGGCGGAGAAATTACACGCCTTGATTACGAAGATGTTGAAGCGGATGTAAAGAAGACACAAGAGATGGCAAAAGCTTCCAAAGAAAAGGATTCTTCGGATACTGATTCAGAAAAATAATTATACCTGAGATAATATTTTTTTTATTTAGATTGCGCAAAGTAAGACTTTCTTCTAAAATAATAATAATTCGATAGAAAGTCAGGAGAATTATGGAATTAGAATTTTTAGGAACGGGTGCAGGTGTACCCGCAAAGCATCGGAATGTTAGCGGTCTTGCGTTGAAATTGTTAGATGAACGTAATGCAATCTGGCTATTTGATTGCGGAGAAGGAACTCAGATGCAGATTTTACGTACGAATATAAGACCACGTAAAATTGAGAAGATCTTTATTTCTCATCTGCATGGAGATCATATTTTTGGCTTACCAGGTTTATTGAGCAGTCGTTCATTTCAAGGTGGAGAAGAACCAATTGAGATTTATGGACCTGCTGGTTTGGAAAACTATGTTCGAACATCTTTGCAGGTAACGAAGACTCATTTAGCTTACCCTTTACATTTTATCGAGCTAAGTGAAGGCATTATCTTTAAAGACAAGGATTTCACCGTTGAATGTATGCTTTTAGATCACGGAATTGATAGTTATGGATTTCGTATCCAAGAATCAGACCATGATGGCATGCTTCAAGTAGAGAAATTAGCAGACTTAGGAATTCCTGCCGGACCGATTTATGGGAAATTGAAGCAAGGACAAAAAGTTACGTTAGCTGATGGTCGTATAATAGATGGTGCGGACTTTGTCGGGGAAAGTAAAAAAGGGCGGATCGTAACGATTTTTGGTGATACACGATTTACTGATAGGTCTAGTCAATTTGCTAAAAATAGTGATGTTATCGTTCATGAGAGTACCTTTAATAAGAACGAAGCAAAACTTGCGCAGGCTTATTTCCATTCTACAACGCATCAAGCAGCGACAATTGCTAAAGAAGCACATGCAAAAAAATTGATGCTGACTCACATTTCTGCGAGATACCTTGCTAAAGAGGCGAAGGAATTGGAAGAAGAGGCGCAAGATATTTTTCCCAATACACAAATAGCAAAAGATTTTGATAGTATTGATGTTCCGTTCTCATAAGAATGATTAACGGTATAAGAATTTTAAGAATATATTTTCCTGATAGAAAGAGGGGAATTCGATGGATTTAACAGATAAAGTGGTCGTAGTGACTGGCGGTTCTGCTGGTTTAGGAGAGCAAATTTGCTATGAGGCAGCCAAACGTGGGGCAATTGTTGTTACCTGTGCTCGCCGGATCAATTTAATTGGTCAAGTAAAAGAACATTGTAGTGATTTAAGCGGTAAAGAAGCTTATGCATTTCAACTAGATATTTCAGATCCAGATAGCGTTGAGTCAGTGATTGAAAAAATTGCTGATGAGGTCGGTGAAGTAGATGTGTTAGTCAATAATGCCGGTTTTGGACTGTTTGATAGTTTTGTAGATTTTGATTTGAACGTCGCTAAAAACATGTTTGAAGTAAATGTGTTGGGAATGATGTATTTCACACAAAAAATTGCAATCTCAATGGTAAAAAACAAGTCTGGGCATATTTTTAATGTTGCTTCTATGGCTGGAAAAATGGCGACACCAAAATCTACCGTTTATTCTGCTACAAAATTTGCGGTACTTGGTTTTTCAAATGCGCTGCGTTTAGAATTGCGGACAGAAAATGTATATGTAACAACTATTAATCCGGGACCAATTGCAACAGAGTTCTTTGACAAAGCCGATCCAAGCGGAAGTTATTTAGATAATTTAGGTGGAGTTGTCTTAGATCCGCATAAGTTGGCAAGAACAATCGTTAATAAAATGGGCAGACCGACTCGCGAGATTAATCGACCAATCATTATGGAGGGGGCCAGTCGGTTTTATGGACTGTTTCCTCACATTGGAGATTTTCTAGCAGGTGGTCTATTTAACAGGAAGTAGGAAGACGAAATGAAAAAACAATGGAAGGTTTTTTTGGGATTCCTCTTAGTTTTGCTGATCGTGATATTTGCCCTCTCTAACAGCCAGGAGGTTCCAGTAAATTTTTTGATCAAGAAAATTTATCTATCACTGGTACTGGTTATTATTGGTTCGGCCTTGATAGGAGCGTTAGTAGTTTTATTAACTTCTGGAGCAACACTTTTCCAGCAGCGTAAAGAAATTAAGCAGTTGAAGGAAACTATTCAAAGTTTTGAAACGAACAACGAGCAAAAGTTAGCAGAAGAAAAGGCCACCTTTCAACGAGAGCAAGAAAATGAAATTGCTGTGTTGAAGGCCAATTATGAAAGCCTGTTAAAAGAAAAGGATTTAGCTTTAGCTGAGTTGGAAAGTACAGAGCCAAGAAAAAAAGAAAATCAACCAATTGATTATTATGACTAATCAAGAAGACTTTAGTTGAAAAACTAAGGTCTTCTTCTCTTTCGTGTCTCATTATTTTTTGCTATACTAATACGGTTGGGAAGTGATAAAGTGAAAAAATCAAACTTCGATTGGCAGTTCAGGGAAGCGACACCAGTTGATTCAACGTTTAAAACTGAAATGTTAAATCAAGGATATAGCGAAGCCTTTCTTAAACTTTTATGGAATCGAAATATACATACATCAGAAGAATTTTCGCAGTTAATGAAAGCTGATATTGATGATTTACATGATCCATTTTTGATGCATGACATGGATAAGGCTGTAGAACGAATTCAAGCCGCTATCATGGATGGGCAGCCGATTTTAATTTATGGTGATTATGATGCAGATGGAATTACAAGTACATCTATTATGTTAGAAACTTTAGAAATGATTGGCGCAGATGTTCATTATGTTTTACCCAATCGTTTTATTCATGGATATGGTCCAAATAAGGAACTTTTTGCAGAAAAAATCACTGAGGGAATTCAATTAATTATTACAGTGGATAATGGTGTTGCGGGAAATGAAGCGATTGATTTCGCCAATTCTCAAGGAGTGGATGTGATTGTCACTGATCACCATGAGATGCCGCCAGTTTTACCAGATGCCTATTGTATCGTTCATCCTCGCCATCCGGAGGGTCATTATCCTTTTGGAGAGTTGGCTGGCGCCGGCGTGGCTTTCAAATTAGCTACGGCGTTATTAGAAGAAGTTCCACTAGAAATGTTAGATCTAGTAACGATCGGTACTGTTGCGGATCTAGTTTCCATGACTGGAGAAAATCGTAATCTTGTTAAATTAGGCTTACAGGCAATCAAACAAACGCAACGACTAGGCTTACTAGAATTGTTAAAAGTCAGCAGCGTTGAGCTGCAAAAAGTTGACGAGACAAGTATCGGTTTCAGTTTAGGCCCAAGGTTAAACGCGATTGGACGTCTAGGTGATCCAAATCCGGCCGTTGAATTGATGACAACTTTCGATGAAACTATTGCTCATAATTTAGCGGAAAAGCTGAATCAGATCAATGATGAACGAAAAAAAATTGTACAAGATACGACGACTGAAGCCTCCTCTTTAGTCAATCCAGCAGACGCAGTTCATCTGATTGCGGCGGAAGGGTGGAATCCCGGTGTCTTAGGGATCGTGGCTGGGAATATTTTAAAGCAAACTGGAAAACCAACTATCATTTTATCTATTGATGAAAATGGCGTTGCCAAAGGATCGGGTAGAAGTATTGAGGCATTGGATCTATTCAGTATGCTAAACACAATGCGATCGGAGTTTACACACTTCGGAGGACATGCAGCTGCTGTCGGACTAACCATGCCAGCTGAGAATATTGCTAACTTACGGCAAATGATGAACGATTATATTTCGGCAGAGCAGATTGATCTGACAAAAGGGTCCGGATTGTTGATTGATGAGGCACTGTCATTATCAGTAATTAACTTAAAATTTGTCGAAGAATTGAAAAAGCTCGCTCCGTTTGGAACAGATAATCCGGCTCCTCATTTTTTAGTAGATGGTGGAGTCAGCTTCTTCAAGCGTATCGGTAGTGATCAGCAGCATGTCAAATTCTCATTGAAAAATGATGAGGGGAAATTGGATGCAATCGGCTTTGGCTTTGGAGCAGAAGGAGAAGAGATTCAGCAACCGGATACTCAGTTTGTTGGAGATTTAGAAATCAACGAATGGAATGGCCAGAAAAAGGTTCAATTACGTTTAATTGATTTTGCTTCGGATGGAATGCAGGTGATCGATCGTCGGGCAAAATATACTTGGAATCAAAAAATCGAAAGTGGAAATGTGTTGTATTTAGCTTTTGAAGAAAAAAGTCAAAATCTATTTGCTAAGGAATTAGAGCAGCCAATTACTTTATATAATGAGGCTATCTCTTGGTCCGACTTTGACCAGTTAGTTGTCCTTGATTGCCCGGATCAAAAAGAACTGCTAAAGAATATTTCTATCTCGGGAAGGTTTGAACGAATCTATTTGTACCTATATAGTCCAGATGAAGCATATTTAAATGGTCTACCTAGTCGCGATCAATTTACCAAACTGTATCAATTTTTCCAAAAACAGCCACGAGTAGATATTCGGTTTAAACTAAAAAATGTTTCAAATTACTTAAGAATTCCAGAAAAATTATTAGTATTCATGATTCACGTGTTTTCTGAGCTGAAATTTGTTACAATAAACGACGGCGTTTTACAAATGGTCGAGTCTCCCGAGACACGGGCTTTTGAAGAGAGTAAGATTTATCAAAAACGCATGGCTCGAATTGATAGCGAAGAGTTTTTATTAATGAATGATATTGAAACTATTAGAAATTGGCTGAAAGGCTAGGAGGAACAACCAACATGAACTTGAAAGACTACATTGCTAGTATTCCAGATTATCCAAAGGAAGGGATCGTCTTTCGCGATATTTCGCCACTGATGGCTGATGGTGATGCATATCGTGAAGCGACAAAGCAAATTGTAAATTACGCAAAAGAAAAACAAATAGATATGGTCGTTGGACCAGAGGCTCGGGGCTTCATCGTAGGATGTCCAGTGGCATTTGAATTAGGGCTAGGTTTTGCACCTGTTCGTAAACCAGGTAAATTACCTCGTGAAGTAATTGAAGTCGAATACGAAAAAGAGTATGGAACAGATACATTAACAATTCATAGCGATGCTATTAATCCTGGTCAACGTGTACTGATTACCGATGATTTATTAGCTACCGGTGGAACGATCAAAGCGACGATCGAACTTGTTGAACAACTCGGCGGTATTGTTGTGGGGTGTGCGTTCTTGATCGAATTGGAAGAGTTGCACGGCCGTGACAAAATCCAAGGATATGATATTTTAACTTTAATGGATTATTAATCAGTGAGCTGGAGAAAAATCTCCAGCTTTTTTCTATGCACAAAAAAACTGCTAGAATGATATCTAGCAGTTCAGAGTAGTATTTTTAAGCAGACTTGTGATAATGATGATCATAAGTCACGTAATAGAAATCTTCGGCTGGTTCTTTATAGTAATGTTCTTCTTCAATATCTTCTTCGTATTCATGTTCAGCGTAATGCTGAGCATATTTACGTTCATCCCATAACATGAACCAAACAAGGAACAACCCAGAAAAAATGACGATCGTGGCTAGGGATCCCAACTTGCCAATCAATAAACCAAGCAACAAAACTGCGATAATTAAACCAAATCTTCTTACTGCTTTCATCAATAATCACTCCTAATAAATACGCGAACGTGTGTTTGTATACCCATTATACGAATGTTTGTTCGTTTTGTAAAGAAAAAAATAATCGGAAGTGAATTCCGATTAATAAATATGGTTACGGTACAATCCGACAACTTTCCCAAGAATGGATACATTATCAAATATCAAAGGTGCTAACTCATCATTTTCTGGCTGAAGACGGATATGATCGGCTTCACGATAGAATCTTTTACAAGTAGCCTCGTTTTCATCAGTCATCGCGATCACGATTTCGCCATTCGTAGCTGATGATTGTTTTCTAACAATGACGTGATCCCCATCATAAATGCCTGCGTTAATCATACTTTCTCCGCGAATCGTCAGCATAAACAGACTGCCTTCTTCACTGGAAAGATCCGGAGGAACCGGGAAAAAGTCTGAAGCCTCTTCGACTGCTAAAATCGGCTCACCAGCAGTAACGACTCCTAACATAGGAATAACTTGCGGAGTTGCTCCAATTTTTTCTAAACCAGTAATGGTCAATTCAATAGCTCTCGGCTTTGTTGGATCACGTAAAATCCAACCTTTTTTCTCTAATCTGGATAAATGGCCATGAACTGTGGAAGTAGATGAAAGATTCACAGCTTCTCCGATTTCTCTGACAGTGGGTGGGTAACCTTTATTTTCAACGCGTTCATGAATGAAACGTAAAACTTCTAATTGTTTTGTTTCCGTTCTTTTTGCCAATGCCCGCACCTTCTTTCGTTTTTTTTAGTGTAGCATAATCATTCAAACAAATCAAACAAGCGTTCGTATTTGTTTGTACTTTCAACTTACTAATTTTTATGTATAATTAGAAAGGGAAAAGAGGTGCTCAAGATGATTAACGATGAAACAATTGCACGAATCAACGAGTTGGCTAAAAAAAAGAAAACTGTTGGCTTAACAGACGCTGAAGCGCACGAGCAGAAAGTTTTGCGGGAAGAATATATCTCTTCATTCCGCAGCGGAATGCGTCATCATATCGAAGGGATGAAAGTCGTTGATCCTGAAGGCAATGATGTCACTCCAGAAAAATTGAAAAAAATCCAAAAGAAAAAAGGATTACATAATAGAAAGTAAATCTTTTGATGGTAAGTGATTGAAATGTCAAAATAAATCGGTTACAATGAATCTGTAATTAAAGTATTTATGACCAAAAAGGAGGAACTATTTTGTTCGACAAAATCGATCAACTAGGTGTAAACACAATCAGAACGTTAAGTATTGAGGCAATTCAAAAAGCAAACTCAGGTCATCCAGGTCTACCAATGGGTGCAGCTCCAATGGCATATGCTCTATGGACAAAGCATTTGAATATCAATCCAGCGACTTCATTAAACTGGCCAAACCGTGACCGTTTTATTCTATCTGCAGGACATGGTTCAGCAATGCTTTACAGCTTGTTGCATCTTGCAGGTTATCAAGTAACTATTGACGATTTAAAAAACTTCCGTCAATGGGAAAGTAAAACTCCAGGTCATCCCGAGTATCATCACACAGATGGTGTGGAAGCTACTTCAGGTCCTTTAGGTCAAGGTATTTCAACTTCAGTTGGGATGGCAATGGCTGAGGCGCATTTAGCAGCAACTTATAACCGGGACAGCTTTAACGTTATGGATCATTACACATATGCATTATGTGGCGATGGTGATTTAATGGAAGGTGTTTCTGGCGAAGCTAGTTCAATGGCTGGTCATATGAAATTGGGTAAATTAATCGTATTATACGATTCAAATGATATTTCATTAGACGGACCAACATCAAAAGCTTTCACTGAAAATGTTGGTGCTCGTTACGAGGCCTATGGCTGGCAACATATTTTGGTTAAAGATGGGAACGACTTAGAAGCGATCTCTAAGGCAATCGATGAGGCAAAAGCTGAGACAGATAAACCATCATTGATTGAAATTAAAACAGTTATTGGTTTCGGTTCACCCAAAGAAGGGACATCAGCAGTTCATGGGGCACCTCTAGGACAAGATGGAATTGATGTTGCTAAAACTGTATATGGTTGGGAATATCCTGACTTCACTGTTCCAGAAGAAGTTGCAAAACGTTTCAAAGAAGAAATTAATGATAAAGGTGCTAAAACAGAAACTGAATGGGATGCAATGTTTAAAAACTACGAAAATGCTCATCCTGATTTAGCTAAGCAATTTAAAATGGCCTTTGCTGGCGAGTTACCAGAAAATTGGGAAGAAGCATTACCTGTTTATGAAGATGGAACTGCACAAGCAAGCCGTGTATCAAGTAAAGATGCTATCCAGGAAATTGCTAAAGTTGTTCCAAACATCTGGGGCGGATCAGCCGATTTATCTGGCTCAAACAACACAACAATTGCTGACGAAGCAGAATTCCAACCTGGTTCTTATGAAGGACGTAACATTTGGTTCGGTGTTCGCGAGTTCGCAATGGCAAGTGCGATGAATGGGATTCATCTACATGGCGGTACACGCGTTTACGGTGGAACATTCTTTGTATTCACTGATTACTTGCGTCCTGCTGTTCGGATGTCTGCGATTCAAGGATTGCCAGTTGTCTATGTGTTAACACATGATTCTGTAGCTGTTGGGGAAGATGGACCAACTCATGAACCAATTGAACAATTGGCCAGCGTTCGCTGCATGCCGAATGTTCAAGTCATTCGGCCAGCCGATGGCAATGAAACTTCTGCTGCATGGATTCAAGCACTTGAAACAACAAACAAACCAACAATTTTAGTGTTAAGTCGTCAAAACTTACCAGTTTTACCAAACAGTAAAAACATGGCTAAAGATGGTGTTGCTAAGGGCGGATACGTAATTTCTAAAGCTGAATCTGATACACCAGAAGGTATTTTGATTGCGACTGGTTCTGAAGTGAACTTGGCTGTTCAAGCTCAAAAAGAATTGAAAGCCCAAGGTAAAGATGTTTCTGTAGTTTCGCTTCCAAGCTTCGATCTGTTTGAAGCTCAAGACGAAGCTTACAAAGAATCTGTTTTACCAAAAGCAGTGGCAAAACGTGTAGCAATCGAAGCTGCTTCACCATTCGGTTGGGAACGTTACATTGGATCAGAAGGCACGATGATCGGAATTGATCACTTCGGTGCATCAGCACCTGGCGATTATGTCTTAGAACAATTTGGTTTTACTGTTGAAAATGTAGTCAATAAATTTAACGAATTATAATCTTTATAAAGTTGAGAAGGGAGACCTTCTCAACTTTTTTTGTTACGGAGTTTACATAGAAGAATCAAGCAAATAGAGTATCAGGAAAATCAAACAGGTCACACAAAACGGTGATAAATACACTTCTAGCCTTCGTAATTGGCATAAACTTAGTCGATATAATTCAACAAATGAAGTATACATAACATGGAACTGTGAAACTAATTCTTAATCGCGCTTACAAATTATCGCTAAGAGAAATAAAAATGATTATCTGTGAGCAAATCAATTTGGACAGAATTTAAATTCTGTTATACTATCCTTGTGCAAAAGATTGCAAACAAAAAGACGTTTAAACGAAAGAGGGACAACCATGAAAGTAGTAGTAGTAGGATGTACACATGCCGGTACCGCAGCCGTTAAAAATATTTTAACAAACCACCCAGATGCAGAAGTAACAGTCTTTGAACGGAATGACAACGTTTCTTTCTTATCTTGTGGAATCGCTTTATATGTAGGAGGAGTCGTAAAAGATCCAGCAGGATTGTTTTATTCTAATCCTGAGGAACTAGCTTCTCTAGGTGCAAAAGTTAACATGGAACACGACGTTACAAACATTGATACAGAAGCCAAAGAAGTCACTGCAAAAGATCTAAAAACGAATGAAGAAAAAGTTGTTTCTTACGATAAATTAGTAGTGACAACAGGTTCTTGGCCGATTATTCCGCCAATTAAAGGAATCGAATCAAAAAATGTTTTATTATGCAAAAACTATAACCAAGCAAATGTAATTATTGAACAAGCGAAAGATGCGAAAAAAATCGTTGTTGTCGGTGGCGGCTACATCGGAATTGAATTGGTAGAAGCTTTTGCTGAAACAGGCAAACAAGTTACATTGATCGATGGGTTATCAAGAATTTTAAACAAATACTTAGACGAACCATTCACAAATCTATTAGAAAAAGAACTGGTAGATCACGGTGTTACGTTAGCATTAGGTGAAAATGTTAATGAATTTGTTGCTGATGAATCTGGAACTGTAACCAAAGTTGTCACTGCCAGTCAGGAATTTGATGCTGACATGGTCATTTTATGTGTTGGTTTCCGTCCAAACACAGATTTATTGAAGGGCAAAGTTGATATGCTGCCAAGCGGTGCTATCAAAGTGAATGATTACATGCAATCAAGTGATCCTGACATTTTCTCGGCAGGCGATTCTACAGTTGTTCATTACAACCCAACCGGTAAAGATCAATACATTCCATTAGCTACGAATGCTGTCCGTCAAGGAATGCTAGTTGGGCAAAACTTAGTTGAACAAAAAGTAAAATATCGAGGAACACAAGGAACATCAGGTCTTTACTTATTTGGCTGGACGATCGGATCAACTGGTTTGACAAAAGAAAGTGCAGCTCTGAATGACTTAGATGTAAATGTAACAGTGATTGAGGATAACTATCGTCCTGAATTCATGCCAACGACAGAAAAAGTTCTAATGGAAATCGTTTCAGAAAAAGGAACGAATAAAATTTTGGGTGCACAATTCTTATCAAAATACGATATCACTCAATCAGCGAACACTTTGTCGGTAGCCATTCAAAACGAAATGACTTTAGAAGATTTGGCATTGCAAGATTTCTTCTTCCAACCACACTTTGATCGTCCTTGGAATTACTTGAATATCTTGGCTCAAGCAGCATTAGCAGAAGCAGAATAAAGTTAAAACAGGAGGGATGACCTCCTGTTTTTTTGTTGCTTAATAACTATTTCGTAGTATTGGACTTCCTGTTTTTTTAGTGTAAACTAAAATGGGAACGGAGGATTTTGAATGATTTCACTAAAAGATTATCTAGCAGGCGGCGAGACCACGATCTCGAATCTGTTATTACAAAACTATACAAAACTTGGCTTGAACACAAATGAATTTATGTTGTGGCTTCAGCTTTATGCAGCTCATCAAGCAGGGGAGGATTTTCCAGATCTGACTTTGATTGCTAGAAATATGGGTAGCACGACGGAGAAAACATACGATTTACTGAACAATCTTGTTGAGAAGGATTTCGTTGCACTAGAAACGGCATTGGACGAACAGGGCAGACAGAGCGATCGCTACGATTTGCTTCCGGCATTTGAAAAATTGGCGATGTTAAAGGAGCAAGAGCGTTTTGAGGTAGAGGAAAAAAATGATTTAGCTGCGCAGAAAAAAATGCTGCGTTCATTGGAACAAGAATTCGGACGTCCATTATCACCGATTGAATATCAAAAAATCGGTTATTGGCTTAATGAGGATCATTACGCTCCCGCACTTATCGAATTAGCCTTGCAAGAGGCGGTCTTGAATCAAGCATATAACTTCAAATACATTGAGACGGTTCTGCAAAGTTGGGAAAAGAAGAATATCCGATCAAAGGCCCAAGTAGAAGAGGAACAGCGTCGTCGGAAACAAATTTTATTACAAAAAGAAGAGCAAAATCAATCTGAAGAACTTCCGAAGGTTTCTTTATATAACTGGTTAGAGAGGAAAGATTCCGATGCTTAATAAAGAAATGACGATTGAGGCCCTCAATCGAATGTATCAAATGTTTCCTGATGCTGTTGGCGAGTTGCATTCTGAATCTCCTTTTCAACTATTAATTGCAGTCATTTTGAGTGCACAAGCCACGGATGTATCGGTTAATAAAGCGACACCAGCACTTTTTGCAGTTTATCCGACACCAGAGGCAATGGCTCAAGCTCCGATGGAAGATCTTATCGCGAAAATCAAAACAATCGGTCTGTATCGTAATAAGGCTAAGAATATCAAAGCGTGTGCACAAATGCTGTTAGAAAATTATGGCGGGAGTGTTCCGACAACTCGAGAAGAGCTGATTAAACTGCCTGGTGTCGGACGTAAGACAGCAAATGTAGTACTTGGAGATGCTTTTGGGGTTCCCGCAATTGCGGTAGATACTCATGTTGAGCGCGTAACGAAACGTTTGCGAATCTGTAAATTAAGCGCATCAGTGACCGAGGTAGAGGCCACATTGATGCGAAAAATACCGAAAGAATTATGGGTCAAGAGTCATCATACGCTAATTTTCTTTGGTCGCTATCACTGTACAGCACGGGCGCCAAAGTGTGATATTTGCCCTTTGCTGGATATGTGCCAAGATGGAAAAGACAGATTAAAAGCCGCTCGAAAATAATTCGAGCGGCCTTTTTTCTAATTGTCTGATTTTGGTGCTTCATTTCGTTGCGCCGGCGTTTGATTAGGTGGATCTGCACTAGCCGACGGTTGAGAAGGCTGGGGCTCAGCAGATGATGAAGGCGTCGGAGTTGGTGCCGGTGCAGAACTAACCGGAGCCTCACTGCTGCTAGCCGGAGGTGCAATAGTTGACGATTCCGACACGCTTGATGCAGATTCAACACTGCTGGTTGAACTAGTCGTATTATTAAAATAGTTGTTGTTGTAATAAGAACTTTGAACTGAATAGCTAGGTTGGGCTGGAACAGAAGAAGCACCCTTAACATAAAGCTCATTTCCAATTCTAAGAACATCACTCGGCATTACCCAATCCTCGTTTGAGACATTTTCGGATGCATAACTCATCATTTCACGATAAACGTCCTGTGCAATATATTCAGATTGAGAAGTGATGGGAGTCATCCGATTGTCATACCCCGCCCAAATGGATAATGAGTAATGTGGTGTAAAACCAGTGAACATCACGTCAGGAGAAATCGAGCCATAATGCGGAATCTTTGCCAATTCATCATCCGTATAGTTAGACGTTCCCGTTTTACCGGCTTGGAAGAGATTTGGAATTTGTGCTTTGTATCCAGTTCCTTTAGAGATTACGTCCTTCAATACATCCGTAACCATATAAGCGGTATAAGGTTCCATCGCTTTTTTACCTTCATTCGAGAAGCTTTGTTCAGAGCCGTCTTGGTATTTGATCTTATTGATATACAGTGGTTCATTATAGGTTCCGCCGTTAGCGAAAGCGGCATAGGCAACGGCCATTTTCTCAGTAGAAATGCCGTACTTAGTTCCATCCTGAGTTTCAGTGTTGCTTGAAATTGCATTTGCTTGCTGAATATCTTTATATTGGATACCCAATTTTTTCAAAAATTTCGTTACATTTTCAGGACCGACTTCATTGAAGAGTTTTACCGCAGGGACATTTCGTGAATCGTATAAAGCTTGACGCAAGGAAATGTTTCCTTGATAGCTGTTGTCCCAGTTTTTAACTTCTGTTTTCGTACCTTGGTAGTTATAAGGGCGATCCTCGATTCGATCTCCAGTAGATTTTTGTAAATACTCAAAAGCCGGACCGTAATCAGTGATCGGTTTAACCGTTGAACCAAAGTCGCGATTTGTATTCACTGCTCGGTTCATTCCTAAGTAAACATCATCAGCAATATTTCGTCCGCCTATTTGAGCGGTGACTTTCCCGGTTTTGCTATCTACTAATGTCGCAGCAATCTGTAATTCTTCATCAGGATACTGTACATACTCATCCCCGTTAACAATCGCATACAAACGATTTTGTGCTTCTGTATCTAAGTTCGTATAGATATCTAAACCGTCAGTATAGACATTTTTCCCAGTTTTTGCCTCGACTTGAGTAATCACTTCTTTGACATAGTTGTCGGCAACTTTTCTTTCTTGGTTGTCTGATTCTAACGGCAGCAAACCCTGATCAACGGGTTCTTTTGTCGCTTTGTCGTACTCATCTTGAGAAATTTTCTTATTGTTCAGCATCGTGTAAAGTACAGTATCTCGACGATCTTTAGCTGCTTCCGGATGTTTGTATGGATCATACGAGTTAGGCGCCTGCGGCATTCCAGCAAGCAGAGCAGTTTGTGCGATCGACAGATGCTGCAACTCCTTGCCAAAATAAGTCTCGGCAGCTGTTTCCATTCCGTAAAGCCCGTTGGCCATATAAACCTTGTTGATGTAGTAGGTCAAAATCTCTTGCTTTGAATGTTTCTTTTCTAACTGAATAGCCAACCAAGCCTCTTGTGCTTTTCGCCGCAAGGTTTGATCAGAAGCCTTTGTTGAGAAGAAGGAAAGCTTAACGAGCTGTTGCGTCAAGGTACTTCCGCCTTGCAGTCCGCCTTTGTTCGTTATATTGTGCACCACTGAACCCATTATTCGAACAGGATCCACGCCATTATGTTTGAAAAAGCGTCGGTCTTCGACTGAGACAATTGCATCATCCAGTTCCTGTGGAATTTTGGTGGCACTAACTTTCTCACGCTTTTCTGCGCCTAGATCTTCAAAGATATTTCCATTGCTGTCATAAAGTTTTGAAGAAACTGTAGCATCTAATTTCTTCTCACTTAAGGCTGGTGCATCTTTTACATAGAAGAAAAAGATACCAATACCAGTAAGTAACGCTACACAGAGCAAACTGACGATTCCAATCGCTATTTTTAACCCAATGTGACGACTTTTCTTCGTTTTTGATTTAGGTTTCTTTCCTTGAGTAGTTCGCATTGATTTTTGCGAACGTGAGGGATTAGCCATTTGATAAACTCCTTTTTTCAAGATATTGTTCCACCGCTTTCAAGTAAGGGATTCTTGGGGCAATCTGCGGTGTGATCTCGATACCAACTGTTTCAATTAATGTGAGCGGTATTGATTTTTTGCCGTTTTCTTGTCTGCTCCAATAGTTTACCAGTTCTTCTGCAGAAAGAAAAAAGCAACGGTTTAAGCTTGAAAACCAAAGTAAAACAAAACAAATCGCATCTTGATTCAAGCATTGCTGCATGTGCGTAATTTGATGCTGATGGAAATTTTTAAGTGGGAAAGAGGTTTTGTTTTTTGTTTCCTTCGCTTCAAAATCCAAATAGTATCCACGATAAACGCCATTATAATCTGTGGTAGAAGGCTGTCTAAAATAAGCTTCCTTAATAACAGCTGCACTACGTTTGGGGTAGTCGACTTTAACAATTTGAAGCGGCGTTGGCTTTTTATGGACAACTGCCTTATCATGAGTTAAGTAGTATTCGTTGCTTTGATTGATTGCTTCTTCAAAGCGCATACCGCGATTAGCAAACGTCGTTTCTTTTTTTAATGCACGATCTCGAGGATTCTTTTGTGAAAATGATTGACCATTAGGGTAGTGAAAGGTCATTTTTTCATCACACTCCTGTTTGCTATTATAGCAAATTTTTCGAAAGATATTTTATTTTTAACTGAAAGTAAGGAAAATGCAATGAATGACATAATACAGCGGCTTTACGTAACAGGATATCAAAGCTATGAATTAGGAATTTTTAGTGAGCAGGACCCTAAGGTGAAAGTAATTAAGAATGTTTTAAAAAGGGAGCTTGTAGCTCTGATCGAAAATGGATTAGAGTGGGTGATGATTAGTGGAAGTCTTGGAACAGAGATTTGGACGGGACAGATAATCAATGAACTCAAAGAAAGCTATCCCGAAGTTAAATTAGCAATTATTTTTCCTTTTGAAGGATTCGGAAGTAACTGGAAAGAACACAATCAATTACTTTTAAGCGAGCTCGTACAAACAGCGGATTTCGTGGATGCAGTCAGTCATCAGCCGTATCAAAATCCCGGACAATTTAAAAATCATGTAAATTTCTTGTTACAGCATACCGATGCAGCTCTAGTAGTATATGATACTGAGTATCCTGGTAAAAGTAAGTTTTTCTTAGGAGACGTTGAAAAATATCTAGAGCAAAATCCCTATGAATTGCTTACAATCACTATGGATGATTTAGAAAATTCCTCGGACTTCGGGGATAGTGTTTGATTTCCTTTAATATATCAGCTAGAATATATAGGAAAGTAAATTAAGATTAGAGCTAATGAGGTGGAAAAATGGCGAATGTAATCTATACTCCGAACGATATTTTGGAGCAAGAATTTAAAACAAAGATGCGCGGTTACGATCCAATCGAAGTCGACGAATTTTTGGACAATGTAATCAAAGATTATGAAGCTTATAACAAAGAATTATTGACACTAAGAGAAGAAAACGATCGCTTGAAAGCAAAAGTTGAACAACTATCAAAAGCTCAGCCAGCTCCTTCACGTGTAAAAGAAGCGGCACCTAAGAGTTCAGCTGTTACGAACTTTGACATTTTGAAACGTTTATCAAATCTTGAGAGAGAAGTGTTCGGTAAAAAACTTGATCAACAAGCGTCAAGTCAAGCGACAACTTCTGATTTTGGTCAAAATTATACACAAGACGAAAGTGATATTGAAAAAACTCGTCAATTTTAAATTTGAATGATGCAATTTTTTGGTAATCGCGGTCTGCATTACGCAGGCTGAGGAAAGTCCATGCTCGCACAGACTGAGATGTCTGTAGTGTTCGTGCTTAGCGAAACCATAAGCTAAGGTACTCTTAATTGGGTAACGGCAGAAAAAAGGGCTAAGGAGTAATCTATGCCTGAGTATTCTTGAAAGTGCCACAGTGACGAAGCATTTTGAGAAATCAAAATGGTGGAACGCGGTAAACCCCTCGAGCGAGCAACCCAAACGATGGTAGGGGCGCTTTTTCTAAGGAAATGAACGATGAAAGAGACGGCATTTATGTCGGAGATAGATGATTACCACGACGGACAAACTCCCCTGAGTTGTTCGGCGTACAAAACATGGCTTACAGAAAATTGCAGCAATTCAGGGTGTGCCTTCCAACTTTGTGTTGTGAAGGTTTTTTTTCAGTCCGTTTTTTTCAACATTAAAAAAACGAGCTGAATTCAGACAAATAGAAAAAATTGATTATGCTGTTTAGCGCAAGGATTTGAGAGATAAGAATCGAGGAGATTCTTATCCTTTTGAAAATCTCTACTATGGAATCTGAGCAATAGACAAATGTCATTATTAAGATAACGAAACCCAAAAGGAGCTATCATGGAAAAACAATATAATTTAATTGCTACTGCCGCAGCAGGTATCGAAGCGTTAGTAGGCAAGGAACTGAGAGATTTAGGAATTGATTGCCAAGTTGAAAACGGACGTGCACGTTTTAAAGGCGATCTTGAAACGATCGCTACTGCGAATTTATGGTTAAGAACGGCTGATCGCGTAAAAATAATTGTCGGCGAGTTTGACGCTTTTACATTTGATGAATTATTTGAAAAAGTCAAAGCGATTCCATGGGAAGATTTCTTGCCAATGGATGCTGAATTCCCAGTTGCTGGTCGTTCAATCAAATCAAAACTGTACAGTGTACCCGATTGCCAATCAATTACAAAAAAGGCTATCGTTGAACGATTGCGTGAAGTCTACCATCGTCCTGCTCGGGTTCCATTGCCTGAAACAGGTGCGCTGTTCCAATTGGAAGTTGCGTTGTTAAAAGACCATGTTGTTCTGACTTTGGATACGACTGGCCCAAGTTTATTCAAACGGGGGTATCGATTAGAAAAGGGTGGCGCGCCCTTAAAAGAAAATATGGCGGCAGCATTGGTAATGCTGACCAATTGGAGGAAAGACCGTCCATTTTATGATCCTGTCTGTGGTTCAGGTACTTTATGTATTGAGGCGGCCTTGATTGGTCATAACATCGCTCCAGGATTCAATCGTGAATTTGCTTGTGAGGCATGGGATTGGTTCGACCCAGCTGTTTTAGACAAAGTTCGTGCTGCAGCAGATGAGGCGGCAGATTATGATATTGAATTGGATATCGCGGGTTCTGATATTAATGGCCGAATGATTGAGATTGCGCAAGCTAATGCTGAGGAAATTGGATTAGGTGGTTCGATTGACTTTAAGCAACGAGCGGTCAAAGATTTCAAAACAGAAAAAGATTATGGTGTGATCGTAGCCAATCCTCCTTATGGAGAACGTTTAGGTGAGGAAGAACAAGTTCGTGCATTGTACCGCGAGATGGGCGATGTTTTCCGTCCGTTGAAGACTTGGAGTAAATATATCTTGACGAGTGATCTAGCCTTCGAGGAGTTTTATGGCGCTAAGGCTACTAAGAAAAGAAAATTGTATAACGGTGCAATAAGAACTGACCTGTTCCAATACTGGGGTGAACGTCCGCCAAGAATGCCGAGAAACGATGCAAAATAATTTAGCGGCGATCCGCGGGTATGCAAAGGAAAAACTTGGCAGCGATCGCAGCGGCCATGATTTCTACCATGTTGAACGGGTAGCAAAAATTGCTGGAAAATTAGCTGAAGAAGAAGGCATTCAAGATATATTGTTAATCGAAGCCGCAAGTTATCTGCATGACGTGATAGATGACAAAGTCTTCGCAAATGTTGAAAGCGAAAAAGAAGCTCTTAAAAAGTTTTTAAAAGGACTTAGTTTTTCCGATGAAAGTATAAATGAAATTTTTGACATCATCGAAAATATTTCGTTTTCTAAAGAACTAGAATTGGGAAAGGCGGAGTTAACTTTAGCGGGACAAATTGTTCAAGATGCTGATCGTATAGATGCACTGGGTGCGATCGGTATTCTTCGAACCGCTTATTATGGAGGTCACACACAAAGTCCTTTATATGACCCCAATCTTTTACCGCAAGAGTTTAAAACTAAGCAGGAGTATCGACAGAAAAGTACCGTGATCAATCATTTTTATGAAAAATTGTTTAAATTGCCGGCGACGATGAACACAGAAGCAGGTAAGGCCGAGGCACAAAAAAGAATGGTATTTATGGAAGAGTTTTTAAAAAGATTTTATGAAGAGTGGAATTTATAATAAAATTGGAGCTTAAATAATCATAAAAAACTAAAAAAATCCCTTAGACAAGACATATTATTTCCAGTGAACTTATTTTTCTCCTATAATGTTCCTTGGTTAGGAGGAACTCTAAATGCTGCATCGTGAAATTTTGAGTCCCGAAGAAGTTTTGGGAAAAATGCCCAACTTGTCTGAGGGATTATTTGCTATTCGTTGCCAACTTACAAATAAGACCTATCAAATTATTTTATATAAATATCAAGAGGATTATTTCCTAGTAGAAAATCCGGCACTGATCAGTGTCTTGCTTGAAAAAGATCGAAGTTTTTTTGGTACATCAGAACAATTATTGAATGCGATTGAAATGTCTTTTGAGGATAACCATTATCAACCCACAACAAAAGAATGGGTCAATTTGGATTTAAACACCCTGAGCCTATTAGACAATGTGGAAATCAAATTCTTTGATTTGGAAGAATAGCAGGGTGTCCTGTTATTCTTTTTTTCTAAACTGACGAAAAAGATAATAGAAGTTAATGACAGATAAGACGGCCCCTAGAATTAACGGCACCACTAAGCGACCTTGACTGTAACCAAAGTTTTTTTGGAAACTCTCGGCCGAAGTAATTGCTATGACTGTTTGACTATAGTTATACACTTGATAACTAAAAGTTGTTAAGAAAACTGCAATTAGTGTTAAGACGAAACGACGATAGTCCGTGCTTCTTAATTTTTTTACAAAATAGAAAATCATGTAGATAACCATTAAAGCGGCGGGAACGCCAAAAGCAAAAAGCGGGTTAAGCATTTATTTTTACCTCCTTAAGAAATGTTCATTATTACGATGGATACGCATCTATTCTACCATAATACAGAAAAAGCCTTGCTGATTTGAAACAGGATCGGTAAAAAAAGTCTTAAAAACGAGGGAGTTTTATGAACAGTTATATTTTTCCAATCAAAGCGGCGGTACTCACTTTTCCTTTTTTGGCAATGGTAATTGCTGCCCCATTTCTAATTTATTATTATCGTAAATACGGACAGTTAGGAAAACTGAGAAGTGTTATTTTGTATTCTTTTGTTTTCTACTTATTATGTGCGTATTACTTAGTGATTCTGCCTTTGCCTAGTATCAGCAGTGTGGCTCAAATGACCGGGCCGCGTTACGAATTGCATTTGTTTCAATCATGGCATAATTTTATGAATCAGACTGTTCTACAATTGAACAATCCAAGCACGTATCTAGCAGCAATGAAGCAAAGCGTCTTTCTGGAACCGGTGTTTAATATTTTCTTGCTTTTTCCATTCGGTGTTTATTGCCGCTATTACTTCAAGTTTTCTCTTGGAAAGACAATCTTAGCAAGTTTCTGTTTATCTCTATTTTTTGAACTGACACAATTAAGTGGATTGTATTTTATTTATCCGCGGCCTTATCGTTTATTTGATGTAAATGATCTATTGCATAATACGATAGGCGGTCTTTTAGGTTTTGCTTGTGCACCGTTGTTTACCTTCTTTTTGCCAACTCGAAGTGAATTGGATTCTGAATCATTGGTTAAGGGTCAAACGGTTTCGCTGCTGCGTCGTTTTTTGGCGATGATGATTGACTGGTTTGTTATTGGCATTCTTAGTACATTATTAAGTTTTCTTTCAAGTTTTCTGCCGACGGCTGTTTACGATCTATTTAATTATTCTTTCGTAGGTTTTACACTTGAGGTTATCCTTTATTTTATGATCTTCATGTATCTATGGAATGGTCAAACTGTCGGAAAAAAAATAGTGCGGATACAAGTTGTAGAAAAGAATCGCGAACATATTCGTTTGTGGAGTCTCGTTAAACGATATAGTGCATTTTATTTGCTGATGTATGGGTTACTGCAAATTTTCCAATACACAATGAATCACTTGACCACTACAAATCATACTGTTTTTATCGCATATGTCACATTTGGTTTGATAAGTTTAGGAATTTTACTTTTATTTCTATTCAACTTATTGTATGCTCTCATAAGACGAAAACACCGCCTATTCCATGATAAAGCAAGTCACACGTTTACAATCAGCACACTTAAGAAAGAGGTATAACATGCGAACGTTTGAATCATTCAATTTCCAACCGTTTATCCTTGAAGCCATCAAGGATAAAGGTTTTACTGAACCAACAGCGGTTCAAGAAAAGCTGATCCCATTAATCAAAAAAGGGAAAAATGTCGTTGGTCAATCACAAACTGGGTCAGGAAAGACTCATACATTTTTACTACCATTAATGAATAATATCGATGCTGCAAAGGATGCAGTTCAAGTTGTAATCACAGCACCTAGTCGCGAGTTAGCTAGTCAAATTTATCAAGCAGCGGTTCAGATCGCTCAATTTTCACCCATCGAGATGCGAGTGACTAACTTTGTCGGCGGAACCGACAAACAGCGTCAGGTAGATAAATTGACGACTCATCAGCCCCATGTTGTCATTGGAACACCTGGACGAATTTTAGATATGATGAATGAACAGGCCTTAAAAGTTCATACGGCAGAATACTTTGTCGTTGATGAGGCGGACATGACTTTGGATATGGGCTTTTTAACAGAAGTCGATCAAATAGCCGGTCGTTTGCCAAAACATTTGCAAATGCTGGTGTTCTCAGCAACGATTCCAGAGAAATTACGTCCATTCCTATTAAAATATATGGAAAATCCAGTCATTGAAGAGATCAAATCGCATGCGGTGATCTCCGATACCATCGAGAACTGGTTGATTTCTACTAAAGGGCAAGACAAAAATCGTTTGCTCTATCAGTTACTAACGATCGGTCATCCTTATTTAGCAATCGTTTTTGCGAACACGAAGCAACATGTTGATGAAATCAGCGATTATTTGAAGAAACAAGGATTGAAGGTAGCGAAAATTCACGGCGGTATTTCTCCTCGTGAACGGAAACGTGTAATGCGCCAAGTCCAAAACTTGGATTATCAATATGTTGTGGCGACTGACTTAGCGGCTCGCGGGATTGATATCGAAGGAGTTTCCCACGTTATCAATGCGGAGATTCCACAGGATTTGGATTTCTTCATCCATCGTGTCGGAAGAACCGGTCGAAACGGGTTACCTGGAACAGCGATTACATTGTATAGTCCAAGTGATGAAAATGATGTTTCATTGATTGAAAATATGGGCGTGACCTTCCAGCCTAAAGAAATCAAAAATGATGAGATCGTGGATACGTATGATCGAAACCGCCGGAAAAAACGGGAAAAATCAAAGGATGAATTAGATCCAACCTTGATTGGACTTGTTAAAAAATCGAAGAAAAAAATCAAACCAGGTTATAAAAAGAAAATTGACCGAGCAATTGCCGATTCAAATAAACAAAAACGACGTCAAACGCGACGTCAAGAAGAACGCGGTGCTCGTAAGAACAAGAAACGTTCCAACTCTTAACAGCTAATAAAAGCACTTGCAGCCATCATTATTGATTGGCCGCAAGTGCTTTTTGCATTTTGACACAAGGAATTCCATCCTCGATAAAGACATCAGAAATCACATGATACCCCAAGTTTTCGTAAAATTGCTGCGCAGTGGTTTCTGCAGAAAGAATGGATCGCTTGCATTTTTCACTGATTGCCCGTTGTTCAATCGAAGTTAAGAGCTTTGCCCCTAAACCTTGTTGGCGATAATCAGGCAATACGCATAAACGGTCAGGATTAAGCGTTTGTTTGTCTAATTTTTGATAACGAATCGTTGCGATCGGTAGTTCATTATCAAAGAGCACATAATAGTGCCGATCAGCTGTGTCAAGGGCATCAAATTCATCCTCTGGTGAGATTTCTTGTTCTAAAATGAAAATTTGATAGCGTAAATAAAAGGCTGCAGCTCGTAGTTCTGGCGAAGCTCCAAAATATTCCTTCATCTTTTTCCTCATTTCTTGATGATAATGGTATAATTCTAGCATACGATTGTTGGAGGAGGCAGAAAGATTTATGAACTTATTAGATCAATTGGACTGGTCCTATTGGAAACGATTGAATCCAAGAGAAAAACGCACGTTGTTAAGCCAGCTTTTGCTTCATTTTGTAAATCCGTTAATGAAGATTTCGGATATTGAGTTAAAAGATTTTGATTTATTTGGTATTAAGTGCCAGACATTTCAATTAATGATAGACGAAGAGGAGTTTGTGTTCATTCCTGGCAATAAAGATGCCATTTTGGGCTGGAATTTGGGGACCAAAGGCTTGTCTTTATTAGAAACAGCACCTAGCGCACAGGAAATTACGATTCCGCAGGAGCTGCGGGGGCAATACAACTTTTTTGATGTAGATTCATTAGGGGAACTGATCAATGATAAAACGACCAGCTTACGGAAAGTTCAAATCCCACCTATGTTTGTCCAACGCCATGCTCTACCGGCAGGGACGAATTATTTAGGGGTCTATGATTCGGTAACGGGAAGCTTTTCGGGTGAGGCCGATCAATTTTCAACATATGAAGAAGAAATAAAAGAGGTACTATCGCCTAATCTTACACCTGAGGAAAGTATGACTTGGTCATTTCCTAAAAATGTGTTGAAGGAAGACCGCTGGTACATCGAAATGATTCCTCATTCGGATAGTTATTATGTCTTTAGTCATGAAAAGCATACTTATACCAGCTTGCGAAAAGCGATTCGCAAAAAGAATTTCGACTTATTGACAGAGGATCAATGGGAATATGTGAATGGTGCCGGCAGTCGACGCTTGTTCCGCTGGGGCAATGATTTGAACGTGATGGATCCTTATCGCGGGAAAAATGTCAGAAAAATGATGGAACAGGCCAATATGTTTGGTTTATTTTTTGAAACTTCGATGGAACGTTTTGAAATTACTGAAGATCCTGGCGTACTAAAATTGACGAACAAGAAAAACAATGTTGGTATTCCGATCGTTGATTTTCTTCCGTTAGCTAGTTATTACAGCAACAGCACGTCAATGCTTCATGAAGAAGTGCTGTCGCCGAGTGACTATTTGTATCGTAAAGCGATTTTAATCAAGATCTAGTTTGACTTTTGACAAACTTTTTTCTATACTCTTAAAAGGATATGGTTTATTCTTCACGCATCTACAGAAAGTGCACGATTGCTGAAAGCTGCACGTTGCGGATAATAAATTGCTCCCGACATTTTTGGTTGAAAAATCAACGCTGCTCAGCGTTAACGAGCTGAAGAGGTAATGATCAAACTATCATTGCAATCAAGGTGGTACCGCGAGTTTTCGTCCTTGACTGCAGTGGTAGTTTTTATTTTTTTAAGAAAAGGGGAATACAGATGAAAAAATTATCAAGCGCTGAAGTGCGCCAAATGTTTTTAGATTTCTTTAAAACCAAACAACACATGATCGAACCGAGTGCATCGTTAGTACCGGTCAATGATCCAACTTTGCTGTGGATCAACTCAGGTGTTGCAACGATGAAAAAATACTTTGACGGCAGTGTTGTCCCAGAAAATCCGCGGATTGCTAATGCTCAAAAATCCATTCGTACCAATGATATTGAAAACGTAGGTAAGACAGCTCGTCACCATACGATGTTTGAGATGCTGGGCAACTTTTCGATCGGTGATTATTTTAAAGTAGAAGCGATCGAATGGGCCTGGGAATTTTTAACGTCACCAGACTGGATTGGTTTCGATCCAGATAAGCTATACGTGACGGTTTATCCAGAAGATAAAGAAGCAAAACGTATCTGGTTGGAAGAAGTTAAGATTCCAGCAGATCACGTAGTTGAAATTGAAGACAATTTTTGGGATCTTGGCGCTGGTCCAAGCGGTCCTGACTCAGAAATTTTCTATGATCGCGGCGAATCGTTTAATGATTTAGCAGAAGACGATCCAGAAAATTATCCTGGTGGGGAAAATGAACGTTATCTTGAAATCTGGAATCTGGTATTCTCAGAGTTCAACCATACACCGCAGGGAACTTACGAACCATTGCCGCATCAAAACATTGATACCGGGATGGGACTTGAACGGATGGTTTCAATTATCCAAGATGCTCCGACTAACTTTGAGACCGACTTGTTCTTACCAATCATTGGTAAAGTGGAAGAATTGAGCGGGAAAAAATATGGTACTGACAATCAATTAGATATTTCTTTCAAAGTTATTTCTGACCATATTCGTTCTTTGGCTTTCGCGATCGGTGATGGTGCTCTTCCTTCAAACGAAGGTCGTGGTTATGTTTTACGTCGTCTATTGCGTCGTGCCGTTATGCATGGGAAAAAGCTGGGGATTGACCAAGCGTTCTTATATAAACTAGTTCCAGTTGTTGGCGAGATTATGGTGAGTTATTATCCAGAAGTCAAACAGCAAGAGGCGTTTATCGAAAAAGTTGTTCGTACGGAAGAAGAACGTTTCCACGAAACGATTAATGATGGCCTAACGATGCTCAACGATGTGTTGGCTGAATTGAAGGCGAATAATGAAACGACATTAGATGGTAAAATGATCTTCAAACTTTACGATACCTTCGGCTTTCCAGTGGAACTTACCGAAGAAGTTGCAGAGGACGAAGGTTTGAAAGTCGACCATGCTGGCTTCGATGTAGAAATGCAGGCACAAAAAGAGCGTGCTCGTGCTGCACGAACAACAGAAAAATCAATGGGTGTTCAAACAGCCTTATTAGGCGACATCAAAGTAACAAGCAAATTTGTCGGTTATGACCATTTAGAAAGAGAAAGTGAATTACTAGTCATTTTACAAGACAATGCACTGGTTTCATCAGTGAGTGAGGGTGAAGCACAAGTAATCTTTGCTGAAACACCGTTCTATGCTGAAATGGGGGGACAAATCGCCGATAAAGGGATTATTGTTGATCAAGACGGCAAAATTATCGCCAATGTGATAGATGTCCAAAAAGCGCCAAATGGGCAAGCGCTGCATACGGTAGAAATTCTTGCACCATTAAGCGAAGGTTCAACTTATTTCTTACAAGTTAATGCAGCTTATCGCAATAAAATTATCAAAAACCATACCGCGACGCATGTACTGCATAAAGCATTAAAAGAGGTTTTAGGAGATCACGCGAACCAAGCGGGTTCATTAGTGACAGATAAGCATTTACGTTTTGACTTTACGCATTTTGGTCAAGTGACTGCCGCAGAACTAAAAGAAATGGAAAAAATTGTCAACCAAAAAATTTGGGAAGCTATTCCAGTGGTTACGATTGAAACGGATATCGATACAGCGAAAAACATGGGTGCAATGGCACTATTTGGTGAAAAATATGGTCACGATGTACGGGTGGTAAATATCGGCGATTGGTCGATTGAACTATGCGGCGGGACACATGTTGCTAATACAGAAGATATCGGTGTATTCAAGATTGTTTCTGAATCAGGAATCGGTGCCGGCGTTCGTCGGATCGAAGCGCTGACCGGCAAAGAAGCTTATCAAGCGTTCCGCGAAGAAGAAGAACAATTGCTTCAAGTTGCACAGATCGTCAAATCACCACAAATCAAAGAAGTTGTCAGCAAGACAGAGCAGTTGCAACAGCAATTACGTGAGTTACAGAAAGAAAACGAACACTTAGCAACAAAATTGGCGAATCAACAAGCTGGGGATGTCTTCAAAGATGTGAAAGAAATCAACGGTACGACTGTGATCACAGCCCAAGTCAATGTGAAGGACATGAATCAGCTGCGTCAATTAGCTGATCAATGGAAACAAAAAGCCTTATCAGACGTTCTTGTTCTTGGAACTGTTCAAGGCGAGAAAGTCAATCTTCTAGCAGCTATGAGCCCTGCTGCGAATGAGAAGGGCCTAAAAGCTGGCGATTTAATCAAAGCAATCGCTCCAAAAGTAGGCGGCGGCGGTGGCGGTCGACCTGATATGGCGCAAGCCGGCGGAAAAAATCCAGCGGGATTATCAGCTGCACTAACAGAAGTTGAAAACTGGTTGGCATAGGAAATAGTTTTATGAGGCAGGACAAACATAGCGTCCTGCCTTTTTTGAATGAGAAAAATTCCATTATTGACGACGTGTTTCTTTTAAAGCTAAGCTTCTTTCGGTATAATTTGAATGAGAGATTTATTTTTTGAAAAGAGGGGACCACTTGGGAATTATTGAGCAAATTATTTTTCTTATTTTTATTGTCAATGCCGTCGGCGCGATCATTACTGTTTTTCGCAAACCGCGGAATATTACGACGATCTGGGCTTGGCTTCTGACCTTAATCTTTTTACCAGTCATCGGCTTTCTTATTTACGCTTTTTGCGGTCGTGGAATCGATGGGGAAACGATGTATCGTTTTGAACAGGAAGATGAAACGCGTGTAAAAGAAATTAATGGAATGATCCAAGAAGACAATCGCCATGTGGATTATAACGAACCGGATCAACTGTATCCGGCCGCAACGGCTTTAGTAAAGTATTTTAAAAATTTAGATGAGTCGCCACTAGCGATTCGAAATGAACTGGAATTCTTTTTAGATGGAACAGAAAAATTTGAACGTCTATTTGTGGATCTGCGGGAAGCACAAAGTACGATTCATGTTGAATATTATGCCTTCTTTAATGATCGAATCGGCAATCGTTTTATGCGTATCTTAGAGGAGAAGGCCGCTCAAGGCGTAGAAGTACGAATGATCTATGATCCGTGGGGGTCGCCTAAAACAAATAAGAAATTTTTTGAAACATTGATCAAGAATGGCGGGAAAGTCACACCATTCATCACATCAAAAAACATTTTAGCCAAAACACGTTTGAATTATCACTTGCATCGCAAGATCGTTGTAGTGGATGGTCAAATTGGTTGGACAGGCGGCTTTAATGTTGGGGATCAATATCTGGGAGAATCTGAACGATTCGGCAGATGGCGGGATACGCATGGTAGGATTGAAGGGACTGCAAGCTTCACCTTACAGGAGATCTTTATTCGTGATTGGAATGCTTCTGTAGCAGATAAAACGGAGCGTATGGGTTATCTGCCGGAGTATTTTGTTTTGCCGCAGAAGCAAATCGACAAAGGGGTACCGATGCAGATTGTTGCTGATGGCCCTGACTCAAGCGAACAGATTATTAAGGACGGCTTTGTTCGCTTGATTTTAGCCGCGGAAAAGAGCGTTTGGATTAAAAGTCCGTATCTTGTTCCAGACGAGACGATGATTTCAGCAATCTTAATTGCTGTGCGCTCTGGGATCGATGTCCGAATTATGATTCCAAATATGCCGGATCATCCGTTCATTTATCGCGCGACGCAGTACTACGCGAATTATTTGCATCAGCGCGGTGTTAAAATTTACCATTATGCAGATGGGTTCCTTCATTCTAAGACCATCGTGGTAGATGACGAGTTAGCGACTTTTGGTTCTACTAATCAGGATATCAGAAGCTATGAGCTGAATTTTGAAGTCAGCAGTTTTATCTATGATCCAGAGGTAGCGCGGTTATTCCGTAAAATATTTGAAGATGATATGAAGGAATGTATCTTATTAACTGATGAAATGATTGCCAATCAATCTCATTGGTTAAACTTCAAACAGCGTTTTTCTCGCTTGTTATCACCAGTTTTATAGTTTTTTTCGCAATCCTTGGCGGGCTAGATTGTCCGCCCCTTTATTTTTGCCCTCGGGGATCCATTGCAGGACAAGTAAGGGGAATTGCGGAGCCAATTCATTAAACTCTGATAAATATGGCTGGAAGAGCTTGTTTTTTGTTTGTCCTTGGTCTAAAATTTTTATTGCAGTTTTACTATCAGAATAGAGCAAAATCGTTTGATCATTCAACTGATGCTCAATTAAATAAGTTAGCGCATAGAGAATTACGGCCAATTCGGCTTGATGATTGTCGGTTTCGGGCAATGATATCGCAAGTTGTTTTTGCTTTTCAGCAATAATTAGAATGCCTCCGCCACTTTTTTCTGCATTCGTGGCAGCATCGGTATATACTTTTAACATAATGATCATCCTTTTTTAGAGTAGAGTAGGAGTAAATGCATGGAAAAAAAACGCTATTTTTGGCAACCAGAGCTTTCGATTAGCATAATTTATTGGTCGCTGACCTTTATTATTCTTTTTTATGGTCTAATTTTGACCTTGGAAAAAACCCATCCTTATTTAAGAGGGAACATTTTTATTGGGATCTTCCTTTTATTTTCGCTGGTCGGGCTTCATCGCTATTTATTTCTTGAAGAATCTGGGATAAGAATCCGGTATGCCAGACTTTGGCGGCGCGAGACGATCCTTCGAGAGCATATCGATTATTTGGCTCTTTGTAAAGACGGGATTATTATCCAGCGCAAGGGACTTAGCGGCGCGAATTTCCATCTTGCCATGCGGAAAAAACGAAAAGAAGCTTTTATCAAAGATTTTGCCGCATTTTATCCTGAAATTGAAATTAAAAAAACAAACGAAAAGATCAGTCGTGACTGATCTTTTCGTTTATTTCTTTTTCACATGAGCCGCCTGCATACCGCGTGCGCCTTCGACAATTACAAATTCTACTTCGTCACCAGAATCCAAAGTTTTGAACCCGTCTTCCTCAATAGCGGTAAAGTGAACAAATACCTCTTGATTCTCTTCATAGTCAATAAAACCATAGCCTTTTTCTTCATCGAACCATTTAACAATGCCACTATTCATCACGCAACACCCCTTTGCAATTGCTGTTTTTATTATACGTGATGGAAACAAAAATTGCGAATCAATAAGATTGCCGATTCTAGGTGCTGTTTTTCTCAGAAAAATTCGTTATAATAAAAATGAACGAATAAAAAAGTGTGTTTTTCTGAATAACGTTCGGGAAAGGGAGTTTTTATGAAGACTGACATTGAAATATCTCAAGCAACGACTCTAGCACCAATTACAGAAGTTGCAGAAAAAATTAATTTATCTTTTGATGATTTAGAATTGCATGGTAAATATAAAGCAAAAATTGAATTTGATGCTTTAGAAAAAATGAAAAAGAATCCTGAAGGAAAACTGATCCTAGTGACCTCGATCAATCCAACTCCAGCAGGTGAAGGTAAATCAACTGTTACAATCGGTTTAGGAGATGCCCTAAATAAAATTGGTAAAAAAACAGTGATTGCTTTGCGCGAACCTTCTTTAGGACCAGTAATGGGAATCAAAGGCGGAGCAACCGGCGGCGGCTATGCGCAAGTATTGCCAATGGAAGACATCAATCTGCATTTCACTGGTGACATGCACGCGATTACGACGGCTAACAATGCGCTATCTGCATTATTAGACAATCATATTCATCAAGGCAACGAATTAAACATCGACGCGCGGCGAGTAATTTGGAAACGAGTGGTAGATCTAAATGATCGCGAATTGCGTCATATCACTGTGGGACTTGGCGGACCAATCAACGGTGTTCCGCGGGAAGATGGATTCGACATTACAGTAGCCAGTGAAATCATGGCGATCCTATGCTTGGCGACAGGTCTGAAAGATTTGAAGCGTCGACTATCCAACATTGTTGTGGCTTACACATTTGATCGTGAACCAGTAACGGTTGGTGATTTAAGAGTTGAGGGTGCTTTGGCGCTGGTACTTAAGGATGCGATAAAACCAAATCTTGTTCAAACAATTTATCAAACACCAGCCTTTGTGCATGGCGGACCATTCGCGAATATCGCACACGGCTGCAACAGTATCTTAGCAACTAGAGCCGCATTGCATTGTGGTGATTATGCCGTTACGGAAGCCGGCTTCGGCGCGGATCTTGGCGGAGAAAAATTCTTGGATATCAAAGTACCAAGTTTAGGCAAAGCACCTGATGCTGTGGTGATCGTCGCGACCATTCGCGCATTGAAAATGCATGGCGGCGTTGCGAAAACAGATTTAAGCGCTGAAAACCTTGAGGCTTTGAAGGAAGGCTTTAGCAATCTTGCTAAGCATATTCGCAACATGCGTAAATATGGCTTGCCTGTCGTGGTAGCTATCAATGAGTTTATTAGTGATACGGAAAAAGAAATATCCTTATTAAAAAGTCTTTGCGAACAGGAAGATGTGAAGGTTGAGCTTGCCAGTGTTTGGGAAAAGGGGCCAGATGGCGGTATTGACTTAGCTAAAACAGTGGTTGATGTGATCGCAAATGAGGAAAACAATTTCCATTCGATCTTTAGCAGAGATCAGGATGACTTGAACGAAAAAGTCGAAACGATCGTTCGCGAGATTTACGGTGGAAATGAAGTTATCTATAGTAAGAAGGCGCAGCAGCAATTAGCCAGCTTTAAAAAATATGGCTGGGATCGCCTGCCGGTCTGTATGGCAAAAACGCAATATTCCTTATCTGATGATCCAAGTAAATTGGGTGCTCCGATTGACTTCGATGTGACGATTCGTGAATTTGTTCCAAAAATCGGCGCGGGCTTTGTGGTCGCTTTGACCGGTGATGTGATGACCATGCCTGGTTTGCCGAAAAAACCAGCAGCATTAAACATGGATGTTGATGAAGAAGGCAATGCAATCGGTCTATTCTAAACACATAATAGAAGATTAGAAAACGCAGAGATGAGTCGTCTCTGCGTTTTTTTGCATACTAAAAAGAATAAATGCATATTATTTTGAAAAAAGCCTGAATAAATTTATAAAAAACCATTGACTTGTATAAATACTAAACGTATAATCATCACAAATAGCAGGTTTCTAATCGTATTATTATACAATTCTTAGACAGTTCGAAAATGAAAGAATATACGAATGAAAACCAAAATTATTTTCCTCAAAGATGAGAAGGGAGTGGATCATATGAAAGTATCGATTATCGGAGTGACGGGTTATAGCGGGATCGAGTTGGTTCGTCTTTTATTGCAACATCCGAAAGTGGACATTGTTTCTATTCATAGCCATTCTCAGAATGGTAAAGATATCGATGAATATCTGCCGCATTTAAAACAATTACTCGATCTGCCATTGGAGCCGATTGATTCGACAAAAATAATGGAGCGAGCTGAGCTGGTATTTTTCGCAACGCCGTCAGGTATTTCCAAAGAAATCGCGACAGCCTTTGTCGAAGCAGATTTCCCAATCATCGACTTATCTGGTGATTTTCGTTTAAAGGCCGGTGGGCAGTATGAGAAGTGGTATAAAAATTCAAGTGCTCCTTTTGATTTTCTGCAAAATGCGCATTATGGTCTAGCGGACTTTTATCCTGAACCATCATCAAAATTAATCGCTAATCCTGGTTGTTATGCGACAGGCAGCTTATTATCACTGGCTCCTTTTGTAACACAGGAATTAATCGAGACAGAATCGATTATCGTTGATGCAAAATCGGGATTATCCGGTGCCGGAAAGAACTTATCTGAATCGAGTCATTTCGTTAATAGCAATGAAAATATGACCCTCTATAAAATGAATAGTCACCAACATATTCCAGAAATTATGCAGCAATTGCAAAGATGGGATAAAAAAATCCCGGCGATCCAGTTTTCTACTTCTTTGATTCCAGTGACACGAGGAATCTTTATTACTACATATGCTAGAAGTAAAGAAAAGATGACGCAAAGCCAATTATGGGATATTTACCAAGAGTTTTATCAAGAAAAACCGTTTATTCGGGTACAAAATCAAAATTGTTATCCCAACTTGCGACAAGTCATCGGATCAAACTTTTGTGATATCGGCGTTGCCTACAATGAGGTCACTAACATGATCACGGTAGTCACCGTATTGGATAATTTAGTGAAGGGCGCTGCCGGGCAGGCCGTTCATAATCTAAATCATCTAGCAGGCTGGCCAGAAACGACCGGTTTAGAGCTTGTCCCAATTTATCCTTAAAAAATTTCGGAGTGTGAAGAATATGCAAATTATAGACGGAACAATCGCCAGTCCTAAAGGTTTTTATGCAACTGGCTTACATGCAGGCTTAAAAAAAGAAAAGAAAGATTTAGGTGTGATCTATTCAGCGATCCCAGCTAATGCGGCCGCGGTTTACACCACGAATCAAGTCAAAGCGGCCCCGATTTTCGTTACTAAAGAAGCAATGGCTGATCAAAAAGTCCAAGCGGTAGTGGTCAACTCAGGTATCGCAAATGCCTGTACAGGAGATCTTGGATTGGAAAACGCAAAGGAGATGCAGTCCTTAGCAGCGTCTCAATTAAACGTCGCAAAAGAAAATGTCGCAGTTGCCTCAACAGGAGTGATTGGAAAACAATTGCCGATGGAGATTATTGAGTCTGGTATTAGTAAAATTGATTTGCAGCAGCAACAACCATATGCGTTTCACGAAGCCATTTTGACAACTGATACCAGCACAAAAGAAATCGTCGTAACCGAGGAAATCAATGGTCAGATGGTGACAATGGCTGGTGTCGCAAAGGGGTCTGGCATGATCCATCCTAATATGGCGACGATGCTGGCCTTTATTACAACCGATGCGCAAATCTCAAAAGATTTGCTGCAAGAAATGCTGGCTGACAAAACGGAGACGACCTTTAATCAAATCACGGTTGATGGCGACACATCAACGAATGATATGGTTTTAGTTCTTGCTAATGGTTTGGCAGAAAATCCAATCATTGAAAAAAATTCTGAAGCGCATGAAAAATTTATCGCGATGTTCCAGCTGGTCAGTGAAACGTTGGCCAAAATGATCGCCAAAGATGGCGAGGGTGCCACAAAACTGATTGAAGTACAAGTGGTGGGTGCACTTAGTGATACCGAGGCCCGTTTGGTCGCAAAAAAGGTCGTGGGCTCGAGTCTAGTGAAGACGGCCATGTTCGGTGAAGACCCAAACTGGGGCCGGATCATTTGTGCAGTTGGCTATGCGGGATCACAGACTGATCCGGAAAAAATCGATATGTGGATCGGCGATCAGCAATTATTGAACCACAGCCAGCCGCAGGAATTTGACGAACTAGTTATGAAAGAAACACTGGAAAAAGAAAAAATTTGTATCACGGTGGATCTGAATATTGGCGAACAAAGCGGAAAAGCTTGGGGCTGTGATCTGACTTATAAATATATCGAAGTAAATGCTTTGTATCACACATAAAACATCTCAATAGAAAAATGACTGACTGATCTGAAATAAGGAGCGAATGACCATGAGTAAAATTGTCGTAAAAATTGGCGGTGTAGCCAGTGATAACCTAACAAAGAAATTTTTCCAACAAATCGAACAGTGGCAAGCATGCGGCCATGAAATCATTATTGTCCATGGCGGCGGCTACTATATCACTGAAATGATGGAACGTTTAAACATTCCGGTAATGATAAAAGACGGGCTGCGGGTGACGACTGAGCAGGCGCTGAAGGTCACTCAAATGGTGCTGATCGGTCAAGTTCAACCGACGATCACGACGCTCTTCCAGCAGCACGGATTTGGGACGATCGGTCTCAATGCCTCTTGCGATAATTTGATCCAAGGAAAATTGATCGATCAGAAAAAGTTGGGTTACGTTGGTGAAATCACTGACGTTCATCCTGCGGCGATTGAAAGTGTTCTGCATAAAAACTACATTCCGATCATCGCTCCTTTAGGAATGACGAATACAGGACAATGGTTGAATGTGAATGCTGATGATACTGCCTGTAAAATCGCAGAGGCGGTTGATGCGGATACCTTGTATTTATTAACTGATGTTCCCGGGGTGAAGCAATCAGGCGAATGGCTTGAAAAGGTTTCAATCACTGAAGTGGAACAATTGAAAAAAGAAAAAGTCATCACCGGAGGCATGATTCCCAAATTGGAAAGTGCGATGGACGCTTTAGAAAACGGCGTTTCAGAAGTTCATATTACCAACTGCATTGAGAAATCCGGTACTGTGATAGTAAAGGAGGGGGTCTTTGCATGAGTCAACTTTTTCCCAACTATGCACGAGAAACGATTGATTTAGTCGATGGTTCAGGCAGCTATGTTTACGACCAAAACGGAACAAGCTATTTGGATTTTATGAGCGGGATCGCTGTGAGCAATCTAGGTCACAATCATCCTAAAGTGATACAGGCTCTGTCAGAGCAGGCCGACAAAATTTGGCACAGCTCGAATTTATACTCCAGCCATTTACAAGAACAGGTTGCTGAAAAATTGACGATGGGAAAAGAGTATTTAGCTTTTTTCTGTAATAGCGGGACCGAGGCCAATGAAGCGGCGATCAAGCTAGCTAGAAAAGCAACTGGCCGTTCGAAAATCTTAAGTTTTGAACAGTCTTTCCATGGCCGAACCTATGGTGCCTTGAGTGCGACTGGTCAACCTGCCTTGCAAGCCGGCTTTTTTCCGATTGTCGAAGGCTTCGAATATTTGCCTTACAATCAGCTTGAGCCGCTGAAGGAGCAATTAGATGAAACTGTGGCGGCGGTCATGTTGGAAGTGATTCAGGGGGAGGGCGGCATTATTCCCGCAGAGAAAGAATGGCTTCAGGCTGTCGCAAAATTATGTAAAGAGAATAATAGTTTATTGATTATTGATGAGATTCAAACCGGAATGGGAAGAACAGGAACCTTTTTCGCCTTTGAAGCTTATCAGATCGAACCAGATATCATCACAATCGCCAAAGCTTTGGCTAACGGGATACCCGTTGGTGCAATGTTAGGAAAAAAAGAATTAGCCGAAGCTTTTGGCCCTGGTTCTCACGGAACGACTTTTGGTGGGAACAATTTAGCGATGAAGGTTGCGGATACGGTGGTAGCAGAGATCAATCAGCCCGATTTTATGGCAGAAGTAACGGCTAAAGGCAATTACTTGATCGAAGAACTGAGCAAGCTTATCGCAGTTTCAGACAAAGTTCTTGATGTCCGTGGAAAAGGCCTGATGGTTGGTGTAGAACTGGACTCAGCAGAAACGCTGCAGCAAACGATCCAAGATTTGAAGGCGCAAAAATTATTGGCAATCAAAGCTGGAAAAAATGTACTTAGACTACTGCCGCCGTTGACGATCAGTCAAGAAGAATTAGCAAATGGTGTCGAAATCATTCAATCGGTACTGAAATAACAGCTATTTCCGCATTTGAACGGAAACTGAAACGAATTTTTACTAGTATTATCCGAAAAACTCCTAAATATCAATCATTTTAGTGGGAATGTCCTCAGAAATTTTATGATTTCTGAGGATTTTTTGCATTTCAAAGGTGATGTTAAGTACAAAATAGCGATATTTTTCATTATTTGAAAACGCCGGAAGCCTTGGTAAATCAGGTATTCTATTTTGAAAATCATTATGTTTAAATAATAATTAAATTTTGGAGTGCAAAGGCCGTAGGAATAGGTGTACATTGTCCTTGTAAATAACTCGATCAAGGAAAAGATTCATTTTTGGATAAAATCAACTATTGAAGGAAAGGAGGATCACTCATGAAGCGAGAAATACTGTTGAATAGACGGCAATTATTTTCATTAACCCGCAAAACTTTAGAAAAGCGAATCAGAAAGAACTATTATCAAACGGGGAATGAACAGGACACAATCGAATTTTTGATAGCGCTTCAAGTTCGTGAAGAATTGGGTGAGGAAGATTTTTCTTTTGTATTAGAGGATTTAATTCGACAAATCTTTTTACAAAGCAAACCGACTCGGACTTTGCGCCGCTACTATGTTTTCTTCAAAGAATACTTTGCTCAGAAAGAATGGCGCATCTTATCCATCAGATTATTCCCAATCAAAACATTTATCGCTGAAAAAGCGAAGCAACTATATACGCAATTCATCAAAACACCTTTGAAAGGATTAGTCGGATCATGACGGATCGTTCAGGGAGAATAGACGGAGAAGGAGGGAAGAATAAATGCGAAGATTAGCCGCTACTTTTGAAAATAGTAATGGAAAGCGCCGCCGTTTGAGCGTGAAAGAGGCGAATCCTAATAAAACACCAGCTGAAATCAAAGCCTCATTAGAAAAATTGACGTTGTTAAATATTTTTGAAGAAGAGGGTGTCGTTCTGTTCAAAAAAGTGATCACGGCGAAATTTGTCGAAAAAACCGAAACGATAATTATTGATAAGAATGAGAAAAGACCGCTGGCTAAGCCTGCCGTGAAAGATGCGCCGACAGAAAGTTCCGTACAAAGTGTGACCGCTGTGCAAGAAAGATCGCAAGCAGCTTGCGCAGAACAAGGACCAGAGTCTATCCAAATTCCAGAAGATCTATGCATTTCGGAAGAAAAGCTGGCTTCGGATATTCTTGTCCAAACCGTCGAATTGCCTGAGGGAATCAATCCGCATAAGTTGACTGAGAGCCAAGCGCTGGCTCTTATCACGGCCTGTATGCCTCAAAATGCCTCATTGAAAGATATTCGAATCGAGGATCAGACGAATCCCGCTAAAATTATCTTGACGGAGCAACTCTCATTTGAACCGATCTTGACTACGCAATCCCCACCGGTCGAACCGAAGAAAAAAAGCGCGCGTTTGATTGATCGGATTAAAAAACGAAACAATTGATGATGGTTTGTCTTATCGAAAAACCAACGTTGGTATAAGATAAACGGGCTAATATAAAAATATTTAAAAGTGAATAACGATTTAAAGCCCACTGATTCAGAGGGCTATTTGTCGTGAGCAGGGTTTGATCAGCAGAATAATCAGGTTATCGAATTGGATTGGTTAAAAATAGTGTGACTCGTTTTTTCTTTTTTTCCTAAACCTCAGACTTTCCATCGCGCTTTTTTTCACTTATACTGGAGCTATCGGATTTTAGCAGGACACGGTGTAAAAGAATCTAAACATTAGGAGCGGCTGAATGGGAGAACGGGCGGATATTTTTTTAAGCACATTTAATCGGATCGAAAAGGAATTAAAACGTCAATTAGGCAATCCTGCAAACATGAGCTTCAGCGAAGCGGTTCGTCGGTTATCGAAACGGCGGGATAACTGGATCGGCGGAAGTGAAAATGATTTGCTGCAATTGGCACAATTACGCAATGCAATTGTACACGATCAAGTGGCGGATGATTTTGTGATCGCTGAGCCAAATGAATGGGCTGTTGAACGAATCCAGCAGATTGAAACGAGCCTGCTGCGTCCAGAAAAAGTTTTGCCGCGTTTCGGCAAGAAGGTGACCGGGTTTGAACGCGATCTGCCTTTAGTAGAAATCATGAAGATCATTACTGAAAAACGCTTCTCTCAGTTCCCAGTTTATGACTCAGGAAAGTTCATGGGACTGATCACCTTGCGTACGATTGGATTCTATTTTGCTCAGGAAAGTTTAACGGGTTCTGTGAGTCTCAAAGGCCGGGTGGCGGAAGATTTATTGATGGCTAATGGGAAACGAGTGAATTTCAAATTTGTTTCGGGGGACACCAAAGTTTCTGAGGTGGAGAAGATGTTCCAAACAGAAGGTGTCCTAGAGGCGATCTTGATTACAAAAGATGGAAACTCGGACGGTAATCTGTTAGGGATTATTCGGCCACGAGATATTTATACACAAGAAGGGAAGCAGTAAGCTTGTTAGTTATTTACTTATTATTAAGCGCGGGAATCATTGCGCTGGATCAGTGGTTCAAATGGTGGATCGTCAGCCAGTATAATTTTGGCGATAGTCAGACAATCATTCCCAATGTTTTATCATTGACACATATCCGCAATACCGGCGGCGCCTTCAGCTTATTCGAAGGCCAGCAGATCTTCTTCATTGTGATCACTGTCGTGGCGGTCGCAGCGGTGCTGTATTATTTGATCAAACATTTACATGAAAGCAAGTGGTTGACGGTTGGTTTGAGCTTCTTTTTAGCGGGAGCCATCGGCAATTTTATTGATCGTTTCCGGTTGGGATATGTCGTTGATATGTTTCGCTTGGATTTTATCAACTTTCCGATTTTCAATATCGCGGATATGGCTTTAGTTGCGGGAGTAGTCATGATATTTATTTATATTCTATTAGATGAGAGAGACAAGAAAAATGGATAATCAAATTGAAGTTATTATTAAAGAGGAAAAAGGGCGGATCGATAAGGTTTTAAATGATCGTCTACCGGAGTATTCTCGTTCACAGATCCAGCAATGGATCAAAAATCAACACGTTTCAATCGATGGGAAACCTATCAAAGCGAATTATAAGGTTAGTGCTGGCGATCAAATTTTGATCGAAATTCCGGAACCAGAGGAATTAGATTTAGTACCTGAAAATTTAAATCTGGAAATTGTTTACGAGGATGACGATGTCGTGATCGTCAATAAACCCCAAGGTATGGTGGTACATCCATCGGCTGGGCATCCGCAAGGGACCTTGGTCAACGGTTTGCTGTATCAAATCAAAACTCTTTCAACGATCAATGACGTGGTTCGTCCCGGAATCGTGCATCGAATTGATAAGGATACCTCAGGTTTGCTGATGGTGGCGAAAAATGACCGTGCTCATGAGGCATTGGCAAAGCAGTTAAAAGATAAAACTTCGCTGCGGAAATATGTTGCCTTAGTTCATGGCGAGATTCCTCACGAAAAAGGCCGGATCGAAGCCCCAATCGGCCGCTCAAAGGTGAATCGCAAGATGCAGGACGTGATCGAAGACGGGAAACCGGCTGTAACACACTTTGAAGTGTTGAAGCGCTATGAAGGGTATACGTTGATCGAATTGCAGCTGGAAACTGGCCGTACTCATCAAATCAGAGTTCACATGAAGTACATCGGTTATCCTGTCGCAGGCGATCCTTTGTATGGACTTAAGAAGACCTTGAAAGGCAACGGTCAATTTCTGCACGCAAAATTATTGGGCTTTGAACATCCGACAACAGGCGAGATGATGGTCTTTGAAGCACCGCTGCCAGAGCTTTTCAAAAAAACTTTGAAACAGTTAAAAGAAAAAGATTGATTTCTGAATTAAGGAATAGTATAGTGTTTTTAGTAAGAAATAAATAACTTAATAGTGATCCTTTAAGAGTAGTCCCGTGAGGCTAAGAAGGAAGTCGATAGTTGTTTGGACTAGGTGCGCCTAGGTGAACGCTGTCATTTTGACGAAGTCGATAACATTCCTCCTACCTAACTACGGGTAGGAGTTTTTTTATGGTCAAAAACAAGGAGGAGACAGGATGTTAAAAAAAGAGGTAGTAGATGAAGTAACAATGAAACGAGCGTTGACTCGAATCACCTACGAGATCATCGAGCGGAATAAAGGGGTTCAGGATATTGTCTTGATCGGGATCAAAACCCGCGGGATCTTTATCGCTCAACGAATCGCGGAACGCTTGAAACAATTAGAACATATCAATGTGCCTG
Organism: Enterococcus malodoratus; assembly: GCF_027659535.1. Lineage (NCBI taxonomy): Bacteria > Bacillati > Bacillota > Bacilli > Lactobacillales > Enterococcaceae > Enterococcus > Enterococcus malodoratus. Next base: position 283,193 of record NZ_JAQDPG010000002.1, read on the forward strand.
TAGGAGAATTAGATATTACCTTGTATCGCGACGATGTGAAGGTACAGGAAGCTGAGCCGGAATTGCATTCTTCAGATATTCCTTTCTCAATCGAAGGCAAAGAAGTGATTTTAGTCGACGATGTCTTGTTCACCGGCAGAACGATTCGTGCAGCACTGGATGCTGTGATCGACTTAGGTCGTCCAAATCGAATTTCACTAGCAGTTTTAGTCGACCGCGGCCATCGTGAATTACCGATCCGCGCGGATTATGTTGGGAAAAACATTCCAACCGCGTTAACCGAAGAAATCATCGTGGAAATGGAAGAAAACGATGGACAAGATCGCATCATGATCCAAAAAGAAGACTAAAAAATAATGTATAGACACTAGAAAGAGGACATTCTCCATGCAAGAGTTTCACAATGATGACGTTGTTTTAGATATTCACGACCGCCCAAGTGCAGGACACTGGGTCGGATTAAGTATTCAACATTTATTCACGATGTTCGGCGCGACGGTCTTAGTACCGATCTTAGTCGGAATCAACCCAAGTATCGCACTAGTCAGCTCAGGATTAGGAACAATCGTTTACCTGACTGTAACTAAAGGAAAAATTCCTGCCTACTTAGGCAGCAGCTTCGCCTTTATCGCAGCGATGAAATTATTGATGAAGAGTGACGGCTATCCAGCAGTCGCGCAAGGCGCTTTGACCTGCGGATTGGTTTACTTGATCGTTTCCTTCATTATCCGCAAAATCGGCTCTGCTTGGCTGGATAAAATTTTACCGCCGATCGTTGTTGGACCAGTCGTAATGGTCATCGGCTTAGGCTTAGCCAGCAACGCCGCACAAAACGCGATGTATAACAACGGAGTTTACAGCTTCAAATACGTAATGGTTGCTTTGATCACATTGGGACTAACGATTTTCTTCAACATGTTCTTCACCGGCTTCCTAGGACTGATTCCGATCCTTTTAGGAATCGTCGGCGGCTATGTCACAGCAATGCTCTTCGGCATCATCGACTATCAACCGATCATCGATGCAAAATGGTTGGCGATGCCTGCTTTCAGTGTGCCTTTCGTCAGCTATCAGCCGAAACTTTATGTCAACGCGATAACGACCATGGCGCCGATCGCTTTTGTCACAATGACTGAACACATCGGACACTTGATGGTATTGAATAAATTGACGAAACGAAACTTCTTCGATGATCCTGGCTTGGATCGCACCTTGATGGGCGACGGCCTAGCGCAAATCGTCGCAGGCTTCGTCGGCGGACCTCCCGTAACAAGTTACGGTGAAAATATCGGGGTTCTGGCAATCACACGCGTTCACAGTGTATTCGTCATCGGCGGTGCAGCAGTCTTCGCAGTCTTGCTGGGCTTTGTCGGCAAGCTTAGCGCACTGATCTTAAGCATTCCTGGTCCAGTCATCTCAGGGATCAGCTTCATCCTCTTCGGTGTTATTGCCGCAAGCGGGTTGAAGATCTTAATCGAAAACAAGATCGACTTTGACCGTAAAAAGAACTTATTAATCGCTTCAACCATTCTGGTCATCGGTATCGGCGGCTTGGTTTTTGAAGCAGGAACCTTCACTTTATCTGCCATGGCTTTGGCGACCGTCTTGGGAATCCTTTTGAATCTCATCTTGCCGGAGCAAGCGCGCAGCGAAAATTAGACTAACACAACACTAATGGGTTAGTCGGATGGAATCGACGCAGGAACATTCTATTAAGCAGGAACATTCTATTAAATAGAAACGAGGAGGAAATTTCATGATCATTCAGTCTGAGGAAATTAGTCTGAAGCATTTATTGACGGTCGAAGCGTTGACCGATCAAGAGGTGATGGGACTGATTCGACGAGCGCAGCAATTCAAACAAGGTGCGCGCTGGACACCGCATAAGGACCAATACTTTGTCTCCAATCTTTTCTTTGAAAATAGTACCCGAACCCATAAAAGTTTTGAAGTTGCTGAGAAAAAACTCGGACTAGATGTGATTGATTTTGACGCCAAAACCAGTTCCGTTCAAAAAGGCGAGACCTTGTATGACACCGTCTTGACTATGTCGGCATTAGGCGTTGATGTGGCGGTCATTCGCCACGGCGATGAGAATTATTATGACGAATTGATCCAAAGCAAGACGATCCAATGTTCGATCGTTAACGGCGGCGACGGCAGCGGTCAGCATCCAACCCAATGTTTGCTGGATCTGATGACAATTTATCAAGAATTTGGCCGGTTCGCTGGTCTGAAGGTCGCGATTGCTGGGGACATTACCCACTCACGGGTAGCGAAATCCAACATGCAGATGCTGAAACGTCTAGGCGCGGAAGTATTTTTCTCAGGACCAGAAGAATGGTACGACGAAAGCTTTGATGTCTATGGCTCCTACCGTCCGCTGGATGAACTCGTACCGGAGGTTGATGTCATGATGCTTTTACGTGTCCAGCATGAACGCCATGACGGACAGGAAAGCTTTTCAAAGGAAGAATACCACGAAAGATACGGCTTAACGATCGAACGCGGCCAACAGTTGAAAGACCGTGCGATCATTATGCATCCGGCACCAGTCAATCGCGATGTGGAAATCGCCGACAGCTTAGTTGAAGGCTTGCAATCACGGATCGTTCCGCAAATGACGAACGGCGTGTACATTCGAATGGCAATTTTAGAAGCAGTACTTAGAGGAAAATCGTAAAGGGGCAGATAAAATGAAAACATTGATTAAAAATGGAAAGATCGTAACAAAAGACAATCAAACAATTACGTGTGACCTTTGGCTAGAAGACGGCATTATCGCCGGCATGGGAAAAGATTTTTCGGACATTACGTTTGATCAGGCGTACGACGCAAACAATCAGTTAATCACACCAGGCTTAGTTGATGTTCATGTTCATTTACGAGAACCAGGCTTTACTTATAAAGAAACCATCAAGGACGGTTCGAAAGCAGCGGCTCGCGGCGGCTATACAACAGTCTGCGCGATGCCTAACCTAGACCCAGTCCCTGACACTGTCGAAAAGTTCAATGCGATAAAAGACATTATTGAAAAAGACGCGGTAGTCAAAGTATTACAATACGCGCCGATCACGGAAGAATTGCGCAGCGAGATCTTGACGGACCAAAAAGGCTTGAAAGCCGCTGGGGCCTTCGCTTTCACTAATGACGGAGTCGGGGTGCAGACAGCCGGTACGATGTACTTAGCAATGAAGGAAGCAGCTGAAAACAATATGGCTTTAGTCGCTCATACGGAAGATGAATCCTTATTATTCGGCGGCGTCATGCATAAAGGCGAAGTTAGTGAAAAGCTGGATTTGCCAGGAATCCTAAGCGCCACGGAATCCTCACAGATCGCCAGAGATTTGATCTTAGCAGAGGAGACAGGTGTTCACTACCATGTGTGCCACGTGTCAACGAAGGAAAGTGTCCGGGTAATCCGCGACGCGAAGAAAGCCGGCGTGCATGTCACTGCTGAAGTATCACCGCATCACTTGATCCTGATCGATGAAAATATTCCTGAGGATCATGGCTACTGGAAGATGAACCCGCCATTACGCGGCGTAGGCGATCGCGAAGCATTGATCGAAGGCCTGCTTGACGGCACGATCGACTGTATCGCAACCGATCATGCTCCCCATGGTTTTGAAGAAAAGAACCAAAGCTTCTTGAAATCACCATTCGGAATCGTCGGCAGCGAAACAGCGTTCCAATTGATTTATACGCACTTTGTTGAAACAGGACAATTTACATTAGAACAAGTGATAGATTGGATGGCTGTCAAACCAGCGGAGATCTTCGGCTTAACCGCGGGTACATTAAATATCGGCCAACCGGCGGATATCGCGGTATTCGATCTGAATCACGAAGAAAAAATCGATGACAAAAAATTCGCATCACTAGGGGTGAACACACCTTTCACTGGGTGGCCAGTTAAGGGTGCGACACTGATGACCTTCGTGGATGGTCAGTTGGTATACAACAAGGAGGACTAAGACGTTGAAAAGACTTTTAATTTTAGAAGATGGCACAGTATTTGAAGGTGAAGGATTCGGCGCAGAGGCAAATGTCGTCGGCGAAGTCGTCTTCACCACCAGCATGACCGGATATCAAGAAACAATTACCGACCAAAGTTTCAATGGCCAAATCATTACCTTCACTTATCCGATGGTAGGAAATTACGGCGTAAACCGCGATGACTATGAATCGATCGCACCCACTTGCAAAGGTGTGATTGTTAAAGAACACGCACGCTTGGCCAGCAATTGGCGCAACCAAATGACCCTAGACGAATTTCTGAAACGCAAGGGCATTCCGGGAATTTCTGGAATCGATACACGCGCATTAACCAAAAAATTACGCAGTGTTGGAACCATGAAAGGCAGCATCGTTGATCCAGCCGATCAATTGGAGCACTCGTTTGACCAACTAAAAGCAACAGTCTTGCCAACGAACCAAGTCGCACAAGTTTCGACGGTCACTCCTTATCCGAGTCCAGGTGTCGGCCGCAACGTTGTCGTGATCGACTTCGGCTTGAAGCACAGCATCTTACGCGAATTGTCGCGCCGTGAATGCAATTTGACCGTGATGCCTTACAACACGGATGCCCAAACGATCCTAGACCTTTGTCCCGACGGTGTGATGCTGACCAACGGCCCCGGCGATCCAAAAGATGTGCCGGAAGCAATTGAAATGATCAAGCAAATTCAAGGGAAAGTACCGATTTTCGGTATCTGCCTTGGACATCAGCTGTTCGCATTAGCGAATGGTGCCGATACGTACAAAATGAAATTTGGACACCGCGGATTGAATCATCCAGTGCGGGAAATCGCGACTGGACGGATTGACTTTACTTCACAAAATCACGGCTTCGCGGTCGATGAAAAAACAATCGATCCTGAAAAATTGATGATCACACACGTAGAAGTCAATGACGAAACAGTCGAAGGCGTCCGTCATCGGAACTATCCGGCATTCAGCGTACAGTATCACCCAGACGCTGCGCCTGGACCGCACGACGGGGTTCATTTATTCGACGAGTTTATGGAAATGATGGATGCATGGAAGGAGCAAGCATAAATGCCAAAACGTACAGATATTAAAAAGATCATGGTCATCGGTTCTGGACCGATCGTGATCGGTCAAGCCGCGGAATTTGATTACGCCGGCACGCAAGCTTGCTTAGCGTTAAAAGAAGAGGGTTATGAAGTCGTCTTGGTCAATTCAAACCCAGCGACGATCATGACGGACCGTGAAATCGCGGATACAGTCTACATTGAACCAATTACACTGGAATTTGTTTCCCGCATCTTACGCAAAGAGCTGCCTGATGCGATCTTACCAACACTTGGCGGTCAAACAGGCTTGAACATGGCGATGGAATTAGCGGACTCAGGGATTTTAGATGAGTTGAAAATCGAATTGCTTGGAACAAAATTATCAGCGATCGATCAAGCGGAAGACCGCGACTTGTTCAAACAATTGATGGAGGAGCTGGATCAGCCGATTCCCGAATCAGAAATCGTCAATACGGTTGAAGAAGCGGTAGCCTTTGCCAACACGATCGGTTATCCGATCATCGTACGCCCGGCCTTTACTTTAGGCGGAACCGGCGGCGGAATGTGTGACAATGAAGAAGACCTTCGTACAATCGCAGAAAATGGTTTGAAACTTTCACCAGCGACACAATGCTTGATTGAAAAATCAATTGCCGGCTTCAAGGAAATCGAATACGAAGTGATGCGCGATTCAGCAGACAACGCGATCGTCGTGTGTAACATGGAGAACTTTGATCCAGTCGGAATCCATACCGGCGACTCGATCGTTTTTGCCCCAAGCCAAACCTTATCGGATTATGAATATCAAATGCTGCGGGATGCATCTCTATCGATTATCCGTGCGTTAAAAATCGAAGGCGGCTGTAACGTTCAGTTGGCCCTTGATCCTCACAGCTTTGACTATTACGTGATCGAAGTGAACCCGCGGGTTTCTCGCTCATCCGCACTAGCAAGTAAAGCAACGGGGTATCCAATCGCTAAGCTTGCCGCAAAAATCGCGGTTGGTCTGACATTGGATGAAATGAAAAATCCAGTTACCGAAACAACGTATGCGGAGTTTGAACCAGCTTTAGACTATGTAGTTGCGAAAATCCCGCGCTGGCCATTCGATAAGTTCGAAAGCGGCGAACGCGTTCTCGGGACACAAATGAAAGCGACTGGCGAAGTCATGGCGATCGGTCGAAATATCGAAGAATCCTTGCTAAAAGCCGTTCGTTCATTAGAAATCGGGACGTACCACGCAGAATTACCTGAATTAAGTGAAGTCACGGACGAAGAATTAACCGAAAAAATGGTTAAGGCTCAAGACGATCGATTATTCTACTTAACAGAAGCGATCCGCCGCGGGTATTCAATCCAAGAAATCAACGAACTGACGAAAGTCGATCTCTTCTTCTTGGATAAACTGCTGCACATCGTTGAATTAGAAACAGAATTAGCGCAGAACAAAAAGGATACTACTTTACTAAAACAAGCCAAACAAAACGGCTTTGCCGATGTCAAAATCGCCCAGCTTTGGGGTATGTCGGCGAATGAAGTTCGGGAATTCCGGACGGCAGAAAAAATCGTACCAGTTTATAAAATGGTCGATACCTGCGCCGCAGAGTTTGAATCACAAACACCCTACTTCTACAGCACCTACGAGTTCGAAAACGAAAGCGTTCGGTCTGATAAAGAATCTGTCCTAGTCTTAGGTTCAGGTCCGATCCGGATCGGGCAAGGGGTCGAGTTCGATTACGCGACGGTTCACTCAGTTAAGGCGATCCAAGCGGCCGGCTATGAAGCAATCATTATGAACAGCAATCCAGAGACTGTTTCGACCGACTTCTCCGTTTCGGATAAATTGTACTTCGAACCATTGACACTGGAAGACGTAATGAACGTGGTTGAACTAGAACAACCAACCGGCGTTATCGTCCAATTCGGTGGGCAAACAGCCATCAACTTGGCTGAACCATTAGTGAAAAACGGCGTCAAGATTCTTGGAACAACGATTGAAGACTTAGATCGGGCAGAAGACCGCGACCAATTCGAGCAAGTTCTGCAAAGCTTGGATATTCCGCAGCCGCCGGGTGATACAGCAACCAGCGCGAAAGAAGCAGTGAAAATCGCTGACAGAATCGGTTACCCAGTCTTGGTTCGCCCAAGTTATGTGTTAGGTGGCCGGGCAATGGAAATCGTTGAGAATCAAGCAGATTTAGAAGACTACATGGCTAACGCTGTGAAAGCTTCTCCAGAACATCCCGTTCTAGTCGATCGCTACTTGATCGGTAAAGAATGTGAAGTAGACGCGATCTGTGACGGCGAAACGGTCTTGATTCCAGGAATCATGGAGCATATCGAACGCGCAGGGGTTCACTCTGGCGACTCGATGGCAGTTTATCCGCCGCAAACCTTCTCTGATGAATTGAAGGCTACGATTGAAGAGTATACGCGTCGTCTAGCCTTAGGCATGAACTGCATCGGTATGATGAACATCCAGTTTGTCATCCACAACGATGAAGTCTTCGTGATCGAAGTCAATCCGCGTGCAAGTCGGACAGTGCCATTCTTGAGTAAAATCACGAATATCCCGATGGCGCAAATTGCTACAAAAGCGATCTTAGGCCAAAGCTTGAAAGAACTAGGCTACCAAGACGGATTATATCCTGAAAGTGACATGGTTCATGTAAAAGCACCGGTCTTCAGCTTCACGAAGCTGCAAAAGGTCGATACCTACTTAGGGCCTGAAATGAAATCAACCGGTGAAGTGATGGGAACCGATCGTAATCTAGCGAAGGCTCTTTACAAAGCTTTTGCGGCATCCGGCCTTCATTTACCAGATTTCGGCGCAGTCTTGTTCACAGTCGCTGATGAAACGAAGGATGAAGCATTAGACCTTGCGAAACGCTTCAAAGATGTTGGCTACAGTCTGATCGCAACCGCGGGCACCGCCAAATTCCTTGAGGAAAATGGTCTGAATGCCAAGACCGTCGCGAAAATTTCCGAGTCAGATGATAATAATGTGATCGACCTGATTCGCAGCGGCGAAGCACAAGTTGTCATTAACACGATGGACAAAAATCGTCAAAACTCATCAGAAGACGGCTTTATCATTCGCCGAGAAGCAGTGGAACATGGAGTATCCTTGTTCACTTCGCTAGACACTGCCGATGCAATCTTACGAGTCATGGAATCACGCGCATTTTCAATCCAAGAAATATAATTTTTGCAGAGTGGAGCGTGCTTCACTCTGTCGATCTATAGGGAGGCCGTTATGAAGCAGGAAATGATGACGATCGTTCGTCAACAAGAGTTAGCACCGAGAATCTATGAGCTGGTTTTAACGGGAGAATTAGTCAATGAAATGACCATGCCGGGACAGTTCTTGCATATCCGTGTACCAAGAAGTGATTTATTATTGCGCCGCCCCATCAGTATCAATCAATATGATCGAGCAGAAGCAACATGTACGATTATCTATCGTGTCGAAGGCGACGGAACCAGCTATTTTGCTGAAATGTCTGCCGGCGAACAATTAGATGTTATGGGTCCGCTAGGCCACGGCTTTGAAATCGATCGGCTGAATGCTGGAGATACAGCCTTTATCGTCGGCGGTGGTATCGGCGTGCCGCCTTTGTATCAGCTATCTAAAGAGTTGAAGGCCAAAGGGGTTAAAGTGGTTCATTTTCTTGGGTTCGGAACGCAAGAGGTGGTCTATTACGCAGACGAGTTTCAGGCATTAGGCGAAACCCGTTTTTCAACGGATGACGGCACCTTCGGCATTCAAGGAAATGTCGGCAATTTATTGCTGGCAGAAGAAAGACAGCCAAACGCTGTTTTCGCTTGCGGCAATAATGGCCTCTTGAAAACAGTGGAGCAGCTTTATTCCACCGTTGACAACGTTCAGCTATCATTAGAATCTCGCATGGCTTGCGGAATGGGTGCTTGTTACGCCTGTGTCTGCCATGTACCTGAGGATGAAAACAAAAGTGTCAAAGTATGTGAAGACGGGCCCGTTTTCCAAGCAGGGGAGGTCATCTTTTAATGAGTATCGCAGTCAAATTACCTGGTTTAGACCTAAAAAATCCGATCATGCCGGCAAGCGGCTGTTTCGGATTCGGCAAAGAATACGCAGATTACTATGATTTGAATCAACTAGGTGCCATCATGATCAAAGCAACGACACCAAAGGAACGCTTCGGGAATGCGACACCGCGTGTGGCGGAAACGCCCAGCGGCATGCTGAACGCGATCGGTCTGCAAAATCCCGGCATGGAAGTCGTGCTGCAGGATATTCTACCGAGCCTAGAAAAATATCAAGAGCTTCCGATCATTGCCAACGTAGCAGGCGCATGCGAAGAGGATTATGTCGAGGTTTGCGCGAAAATCGGCGATGCACCCAATGTCAAAGCGATCGAATTGAACATTTCTTGTCCCAACGTAAAACACGGCGGAATCGCCTTCGGAACCGATCCAGAGGTCGCTTATCGTTTAACCAAGGCGGTTAAGAAAGTCGCAAATGTTCCAGTCTACGTTAAACTGAGTCCTAATGTCACAGATATCGTTCCGATTGCTAAAGCGATTGAAAAAGGCGGAGCGGACGGCTTCACGATGATCAACACTTTACTGGGAATGCGTATCGATTTAAAAACGCGGCAACCGATTTTGGCCAACCGCACAGGCGGCTTATCAGGACCAGCCATTAAACCAGTAGCGATCCGCTTGATCAATCAAGTAGCCGCAGTCAGCGAATTGCCGATCATCGGTATGGGCGGCGTCCAAACGGTGGATGATGTTCTAGAAATGTTTATGGCAGGCGCCAGTGCGGTCGCGGTCGGCACTGCGAACTTCACTGATCCTTACATCTGTCCAAAATTAATCGAAGAGCTTCCGATCCGGATGGCGGAATTGGGGATTGAATCATTGGAACAGCTGCGTCAAGAAGTTAGGGGGATGTTCTAATGGAAAAACGACCAATCGTCGCTTTTGATTTTGCTTCAAAGCAAGAAATCGAAACCTTTTTAACTCACTTTCCAATCACAGAGAAATTATTCGTGAAGATCGGCATGGAGCTTTTTTACCAAGAAGGACCAGCAATCGTTACTTTCTTACGCACCCAAGGTCACGACATTTTCCTTGACCTGAAACTGCATGACATTCCTAATACTGTCCAAAAAGCGATGCGCGGCATTGCGAAAATGGGCGTCAAGATCACCAATGTCCATGCCGCGGGAGGCGTGGAAATGATGCAGGCGGCTAAACAGGGTTTAAGCGAGGGGACAGCCGAAGATAAAACGATTCCTGAACTGATCGCTGTAACACAATTAACCTCCACAAGTGAAGAACAGATGCATGACGACCAGCTGATCAAAGTCAGCTTGCAGGAAAGTGTGCTGCACTATGCCAAATGTGCGGAAAAAGCCGGATTAGAAGGCGTAGTCTGTTCGGCTCATGAAGTCGAAAAAATTCACGAAGCAACAAATGAAGATTTTATCTGTTTAACGCCAGGGATTCGTCCGCAAGGTGCCAGTGTCGGTGACCAAAAACGAGTCATGACACCAGCCAAGGCGCGTGAGATCGGCTCGAATTACATTGTTGTCGGCCGACCAATCACACAAGCAGACAACCCGTATCAAAGCTATTTACAAATCAAAAAAGAATGGAACGGTGAAGCATAAATGATCGCAGAACAAATCGCCAAAGACTTATTATCAATCGAAGCAGTTTCTTTGAGTCCTGATGAGCCTTTCACTTGGGCCAGCGGATTAAAATCACCCATCTATTGCGACAATCGCGTGACCATGAGCTATCCTGAAGTTCGCCGCGCAATCGCGCAAGGCTTGGCGGAAAAAATCAAAGAAACCTTTCCAAATGTCGAAGTAATCGCCGGAACGGCAACAGCAGGAATTCCTCATGCGGCTTGGGTAGCAGAAATTTTAGACTTGCCGATGGTTTACATTCGCAGTAAAGCAAAAGATCACGGTCGCGGGAACCAAATTGAAGGCCGCATCAAAGAAGGCCAAAAGATGGTCGTAATTGAAGACTTGATCTCAACCGGTGGCAGTGTATTAGAAGCGGCCGAAGCGGCAAAAAGAGAGGGTGCAGATGTCTTAGGCGTCGCAGCGATCTTCACTTATGAATTGGCCAAAGGTAAAAATAATTTCGAAGCGGCTAACATGCCGTTAGTTACGTTGACAAATTATTCAACTTTGATCGAAAGTGCCTTAAAAGAGAACTATATCAATCAAGAACAGCTTGAGCTATTGAAAAAATGGCGTAAGGACCCTGAAAACTGGTTGAATTAAACAAAAAAAGCATCTGTGGATGCTTTTTTTGTTTACGATGATTTCATGAGCTAAACAACTTCAATCCTCAAAAAGGGTGCAATGTTTATTAGAAGCCGAAAAAGAGGTTTAATGGTATATTATTTTCAGTAGATTTTTTCGACGCTGGTTTCGCTAGTTGCTTTAGCAGGCAAAGTCGAGGATAAATAATCACATTTATTGCGTTAATTTGAAATTATCCGACTTTTTGAATGATCCTATACAAACCAAAAATTATGGATTAGAATCAAAACAATGTTAAAGAATGATAGTCAAAAAAGACGTGATTTGTGCATCAAATTTATTTTTCAGACAGAAAAATAGATATATTATTATGAATAAGAGGCTTTCAAATGTATGAGAAATTTTTAAACAACACTCGGTTACGAAGATTTACGGTTCTAGCAGTAGTTATCTTTGTCCTATTTTTAGTCAGAGAGTTTATGACCTCGATTTTACTGACCTTTATCTTTACCTTGATTTCAGTTAAAATCGTCAAATTTGTCCAACGCTATATTAAAGCTCCGACCTTTCTATTAGCGACACTCCTGTATTTAATTGAGTTATGGCTGCTCTATTTGCTAATCTCCAGGTATTCGACGATATTGATTGATCAGGTGACATCCACTTATAATTCGATCGTCCATTTTTACCAGCATAAGGATTTCGATTCTGATTTCATCACTAACACGATTTCCAATTATTTCAAAAATCATAATTGGCAGGATAAGGTGGAGAGCGGTGCCGGAATTATTTTGGAACAATTGCAAAATGTCGGTCGTTTAGCTGTCGCCTTCATTGTTTCCTTCATTTTGAGTTTCTTCTTTATGGTGGAAAAGGAAAAGACAGTCTTGTTCTCAAAGAACTTTTTGAGCAGCGAGTATTCTTGGTTTTTCCAAGATTTACATTACTTTGCTAAAGTTTTCGTGGATACCTTCGGCGTGGTGGTAGAGGTGCAATTATTGATTGCGATCGTCAATACCGTGATTACCACCGTTGGCTTAGGGCTGATCGGCTTTACGCAATTGCCGACGTTAGCGATCATGATTTTCATCTTGAGCTTGATTCCAGTGGCAGGGGTGATTTTCTCTTGTATCCCGCTGACATTGATCGCCTATTCAACGGGAGGCATTCAGACAGTCGTTTACGTATTGATCTTGATCGTGGTCGTTCATTGCATTGAAGCCTATATCTTGAATCCGAAGTTTATGTCGAGCCGTACAAAATTACCGATCTTTTATACCTTCGTCATTCTATTAGTCAGCGAAAAATTCCTAGGTGTTTGGGGCCTGATCGTCGGTATTCCGATTTTCAATTTCTTCCTGGAAATATTAGGCGTTAAAATTAGTACAAAGAAAACCAAAAAAAAGGAACTGCCAAGTTAGGCGGTTCCTTTTTTTGCATTTCGAAATATACTATTATCCGCGTAATTTTTCCACCAGAGATTCTTCGGGGGTCACGAACAAAGTTTTTTGATTTTCATAAATCACAAAACCCGGTTTTACTCCATTTGGTTTATGGACATGTTTGACCGCGACATAATCCACCGGGACTTGCGCAGATTGGCGGAATTTTGAAAAATAGGCGGCCAGTTCAGCGGCTTCTAGCAAAGTTTCCTCACTAGGGTCATTGCTTTTTACAATTACGTGAGAACCTGGGATATTTTTGGCATGAAGCCAGATATCGGTTTTTCGTGCTTGTTTCAAAGTTAATTGATCATTTTGCAGGTTGTTTTTCCCGACCAAGATTTCTGTGCCATCACTAGCTACGAAGCGTTCAGGTTTAGAAGGGGTCTGCTTCCGATTTTTCTTGCTGCGTTTCCGTTTCAAGTAGCCGCTGGCAACAAGCTCTTCTTTGATAACCTCGATGTCCATTGGACCGGCGATCTCTAACTGCGCCAAGACCGATTCAAGATAGGCAATCTCATCTTTGGCTTCAGCGATCTGATTGTAAATCAATTTGACTGCATTTTTTAACTTCTGATACTTTTGGAAATATTTCTGAGCATTTTGATTTGGCGTTAATGCCGGATTCAATTTAATCACGATTGGCGCATTTTCTTCATAATAATTTTGCAATTCAACACTTTCTGCCCCTCGCGGAACCTGTGTCATGAAAGTCGTCAGTAATTCACCGTCGCGGCGGAATTCCTCTGCATTTTCAGAATCATGCAAGGTTTTTTCACGTTTTGCCAGCTTGGTCTGATTGCGTTTAATCTCATTATCGACTTTGCGAATCAAGTCATTGCCGAGTTGTTTCACTCGATCCTTTTCCGCTTTTTCACCATAGTAAGCGTCAAGTAACGTACTTAAACTATCATAAGCTGTTGTATTCTCCAGCGTTTCAAAAGCAAGCGGGGCAAAGAATTCTTTGTCATTTTTCGTTCCCACGGTTGGAGTAAGGTCATCTTGGACACTTTGCCAAAATTCCGCCCAGACAGCCATTTTTTCATTTGGCCGTTGGGTAAGACGAAAGACTAGTTCCTCAGCGGTATCACGCCCCAACCCTTGGAAATTCTGCTGCAGGTAACGGCCATCGAGGATTTCCGCAGTTGAAAGAATCTTAAATACCTGTTCCTTAGGAGCGTGAAAAGGATTCAGCTGTTCTTGTTTTGGCGGTTCGATGTACTCGCTGCCGGGCAGGATAGAGCGGTACGTATTTTGGGAATGACCAATATGCTTGATTGCATCTAAAATTTTACCAGTTTCTTTGTTCAATAGGACAATTGTCGAGTGGCGCCCCATCAATTCCACGATTAAGACAATATTTTGCAGATCGCCCAATTCATCGCGTTTGCTGAAAGTAAAGTGAACGACCCGGTCATTTTCCACTTGATGAATATCCTCTAAAATCGCACCCTCTAAATGCTTACGCAGCATCATGACGAAGTTCGGCGGATTTTCCGGATTAGTATAAGCAATTTCTGTTAATTGGATTCGTGCGTAGCTAGGATGCGCCGAAAGGAGCAGGCGGCGATTTTTTCCTTGCGCGCGGATGACCAAAACGACTTCATTTTCATAGGGCTGGTGAATCTTGGATATTCTGCCGGTGACGAGCTGATCTTTCAATTCTCGGACCATCGCATGGGTAAAAACTCCATCAAAGGACATTTTTCTCCCTCATTTCTATTCATAATATATCTATTATAAACAAAAAAGCCCCAGTGACCAAGCAAGTCACTGGAGATCCTTAACTTTGTTTAGACGCTTAATGATTCGTGGTAGCTGTGAAGCTCGTCCAAAAGCTGTAAAAGCAGCTGTTCCGCTTCATTTGGCAAGCGATCGTAGCCGCCTTGATACGTTTTGCGCGATTGAACAAATGCAAGACGTGTTTCTAAACGAGTCATCAAATGGATCAAGTAATGATGACTATTAAAATCCGGCTCGTGCTTCTTAACTGGCAGATAACTGATTTTTTTCAGCGGACCAAAAGGCTTGAACTTTGCTGACCCGTCGATGATTTTCTCAATACTGCTTAGGGTTTCTTCGGGGGTAACCTTACGTCCCTTGAAATCACCTGTATTCAAAATAAAGCAAGCAGTCTTCTGTTTTTGGAACAGTTCTTTGAAATCTTGATAATCTTCCTGTAAAGGATAACAGCGGAACGGATTTGCGAAAGGTTCGATCACCAATTGATCGGCGACTTCGCCAACTACATTTTCAGCGGTTGAACGTTTCGTCGCGAGCGTCGCACCAAAAACTGCGGCAAGGGAAGGGTCTTCAATCTTGATCAATGGCGGTAGGCTGTCATCTTTCATGATCCAGAACAGACCGTCGACCTTTTCCGCAATATGATCCACACGATTCGGCGTAGCATAGCGGCTCTTGATGCTGCGTCCATTCCCATTACGAACATCTTCTGTGACTAAAACTTTTTTATTTTGTTCATCCAAAGTAACTCCGACGTTTTGAGCCGTGACAATGTATTTGATCTGTTCGCTAGTCATCGGGTAATCCTGTGTCTTATCAAAATAGGCCGGCTCTAAAGCAGTCGTCGACCCTTTTTCCTTCGAAATAACAAATGCGTCATCATGAAGAACATGAACTTCACCTTTATTTTTAGGTTTCGCCAGCGTAATCGTTGATTTGCCTGAGCCTGATAAGCCAAAGGCGGCCATTGTATATTTTTTATCTTCTAACAGGTATTGCTTCATCCCGCCATGGCAGGCAAGGAAGCCGTTACGATGAGCAGTTGCCCATGCCAACGTCAAAGTCGCTTTTTTCAATTCGCCGAAATAGCGCAATCCTAAAATACCGGCACAATTATGCAGCGGATCAATCACGACCACGCCATCCGGGAAGTCAGGATGCTCCCAATCTGGGTCAGCAAAAATGAAAATGTCGCCTGTATGAATTTCATCTGATTGCTGATAGAAAAGATGCTTGGCATCGCCAATCTGAAAGTTTAGTAAATAGGAGTAGAGGTTAGGACTGTAGTCGGCCGGCAACATCAAATGCGATTTAACCGTGAATTCTTCATCCAAACCCACGATAACTTCACCGGAGTAAAACTTTTTAGACCGGGCATTGAAAACTGCTTCTCTTAAAAGCTCACTATAAAAAGCACTGTCGATTCCTTGTTGACCGATAATGCGTCGAGCGGCAGCTGTTCGTCCAACGATTTTTCCATCATTCGTCACTAAGACTTTGGCATCTGTAGGAAGCTGCAATCTACTCGTATAGGCAACATCAAGATCCGTCGTGATCGTTCCTGGACTCGCCTTAGCCAACGCGTAAGCATCCGTAAGATGGCGAATCCGCGAGACATTATTTCCATAGAACGCCGTCTCGATCACACTGCGAATACTGGAAAGAAGCCGATTACTCTTTGTTATCTCATTACGTGAAAAATGTTCAATACTGCTCATCATAAAACCTCCTTAAAATGAATTATCATTATTATAATATCATTAAAATAAAACGCTAACAATCCAATATAAAACACGATGCGCTTCCTGAATATATAAAAAAAGTGAAATCCATCCTTGCTGGTAGCGCTTTTAAGAAAAAAATAATATAATGATAAGAAGGGAGGCGTTATTATGGAACGATATTTAGCAACTGCTAAAGAAAAAATACTTAATTTTTGGCGGAATTTTATTATAGTAGTATCGGAAAATGAACGCCGCACCTTAGCAATTTTGGCTGGGCTAGTCATTTTTGCGATTATTTTTTCTACCTCAGCTGCTTTTGCTCAAAAGACAATTCGGCAAGACCAACTAGATGAGTTAGTTTTTGATTCACTAAAATCGGACCACTTAATCCCTTTGGAGTATCAAACGGTCGATCAGAAAATAAAGGATACAAAGGCGATTTCGATTATGTTCAGCCAACCAGACGGGACTTCTTTTAGAAATGTAATGACCGTCTTAGATGATCCCAATCAACAAACGATGCTTAATCGCAAGTTTTATTATTATCCAATTGTCTATGATAGCGAGACGATTGCCCAAAAATATAAACTTGATCCCCGACAGGTGACCTTCATCTTCTTCCATAATGGAAAAGAGAAGAATCGTTTTGTAGTTGAGAGTTTAGCGGATTTGAATAATGAATTTATTCCTGAATTGAATCGTTTACCGATGTGGGACCTTAAAAAGTAAAAATGAGAGTACGAATAAAATAAATGAGTTTTTTTTAATAAAAAGAGTTGACAGTCGATTTTTTTTCGGCTAAACTAACCTCAACCTTAAAAAAGAAAAAGGAGTGACATTCATGAGACACGCAAACTTATCTAATCAATTGAATAGCTGGCAAAACTGGCGTAGATAAGTTGTATTTATGAATTCACTCATAGATACAACGTTTAGGCAACTTCTAAATTTTGTATCTATGCTGGATATTTTTTGATGCTTATTCCCGCATAGAGACTATATCTATGCGGTTTTTGTTTTTTCTAAGACAACTACCGTTAAATTTGGGGTAGTTGTCTTTTTTTGCCAGTTTTTCTAATCGTGCTACAGCTAGTAAACTACTAGTGAGTTAGCAGCCTTCAAGACCAGTACCATCAAAAAAACAAAAACCGGAGGAATTAATCATGAAAAATAAAGGAATTATTGGATCAATCATCGCGTTAGCAGTTGTACTAATCGGGGTATTCGCTTATCAAATGGGTTCGCGTCAAACAGACGCTACAGCAGATAAGGAAGAAATGAAGACTGTCGGTATCTTGCAATTCATCAGTCACCCATCGTTAGATCAAATCAAAGACGGTGTGATCAAAGGATTAAAAGATGAGGGCTATGAAGACGGCAAGAATATCAAAATTGAATTTTTAAACGGTCAAGGTGATCAAAGTAAATTGAACAGCATGAGCCAACAACTGTTAGAAAAAAACTCGGATGTCTTAATTGGTGTTGCAACTCCCGCAGCCAAAGCATTGGCCAACGCGACTAGCGACAAGCCGATCATCATGTCAGCGATCAGCGATCCGATCGGAGCGGGTCTAGTCAAAGATTTGAAGCATCCCGGTGGAAATATCACAGGTGTAAATAATTTAACGCCGGTTGATCAGCAATTAGATATGGCGAAAGAAATGTTCCCTGATGCAAAAACCGTTGGAATGATCTACTCATCTTCAGAAGAAAACTCTAAATCACAAATTGACCGGGCCGAAAAACGTGCGACCAAAGAGGGCTTGACTGTAAAGAAATATGCGATCAGTTCAAGTAATGATATCGCTCAGATCACACAGCAAGCTTGTCAAGAAACAGACTACTTATACATCCCGCAAGACAACACGATCGCCAGTGCCTTCCAAACAATGATCAGTGAGTCAGACAAAGCGAAGAAGCCTGTGTTTGTTTCGGTGGACAACATGGTGAAAGAAGGCGGAATCGCAACTGTGGGACAAAATCAATTTGAGCTAGGTGTTGAATCTGGAAAAATGGCTGCTAATGTATTAAGCGGTAAATCAAAACCAGCAGACACACCAGTCAATGTAATCGATTATGGCGATATGATTATCAATGAAGAAAAAGCCAAAGAATTAGGAATTACGATTCCAGATAAAATCAAAGAAAAAGCAGAAGTAGTTAAAGGGGAGTAGACAAATGGTAATTTCAGCGATAGGACAAGGATTTTTATGGGGTATTTTAGGATTAGGTATTTTCATGACGTACCGGATCCTAAATTTCCCGGATATGACAACAGAGGGTTCATTTCCGTTAGGCGGAGCAGTCTGTGTAACGGCGATCACTAACGGCGTATCCCCGTTTCTCGCGACACTTTTAGGAATCGTCGCAGGTATGTGTGCCGGGTTTATTACGGGCATGCTTTACACTAAAGGAAAAATCCCGGTCATCTTAGCTGGAATTTTAGTCATGTCAGGATTGAACTCGGTGATGCTTTTCATTATGCAGACACCGAATCTTTCCTTGTTGAAGCAGCCAAAGATTCAAGATTTCTTTACGAACCTAAATCTGCCGGATCATTTTGATATCGTATTGTTAGGCTTGATCGCAATCGTGATCATCGTGGTCTTGCTGCTGTTTTTCTTTTTTACAGATTTTGGTCAAGCATATATCGCTACTGGCGATAATGAAAATATGGCGCGTTCGATCGGTATCAACACAGATCGCATGAAAGTGATCGGTTTGACTTTATCAAATGGTGTGATTGCTCTATCAGGCGCGTTGATTGCACAAAATGACGGCTATGCGGATATCGGTAAAGGGGTCGGTGTAATCGTTATCGGTCTAGCTTCGATCATCATCGGTGAGGTCCTGTATGGTGAAGTCACTTTTGTTGAAAGACTTGTCGCAATCGTTTTAGGTAGTATCATTTATCAATTATTGATTTTAATCATCATCAAAGTTGGATTAGATACAACTTATTTGAAGATTTTCTCTTCAATCATTTTGGCATTGTGCTTGATGATTCCAAGATTGAAAGAAGCCTTGAATTTGAAAACTGGATTGGAAAAGGAGGAGTGATCGTATGAACGCATTAGAGGTAAGAAACGCGAGCAAGACCATCAGCAACGGCGTCAATGATAAGCGCAGAATCCTGAACAATGTCGATTTGACGATCGCTCCCGGAGAGTTCGTCACTGTCCTTGGCGGAAACGGCGCAGGGAAAAGCACTCTGTTTAATAGTATTTCCGGCAACCTGCAATTAGACAGCGGAACCGTCTCAGTAATGGGAAAAAATTTAACTAAACTTTCTGAAGAACAGCGTGCGACATCGATCTCTCGTGTGTTTCAGGATCCGAAAATGGGGACGGCACCACGATTGACGGTAGCAGAAAATTTAGGATTAGCAGAAAAACGCGGACTAAAACGGCGATTGCGTCAACGGCAATTAAACCAAAAGAAAGAAATGTATCGTGAATTGTGCAAACTGATCGGCAACGGTCTGGAGAACCACCTCGATACACCAACAGGATTTCTTTCCGGCGGACAAAGACAAGCTTTAAGTTTGCTGATGGCGACAATTACGAAACCCGACTTATTACTATTAGATGAACACACAGCTGCACTCGATCCGAAAACAGCGAAGCAATTAATGACGCTGACTGATCAGCGAATCAAAGAAGAAAATCTGACCTGTTTGATGGTCACCCATAAAATGGAAGATGCTCTGCATTACGGCGATCGCGTGATCGTTATGGAAAAAGGGGAAATCATCAAAGACATCCGAGGGGAAGAGAAGGAACGGATGACGTTAGCAGATTTATTCCTGCTATTTGAAGAGAGCGAGACAGTAGCTGAAGTAATGTAAAAAAAACTTTTTTACAGAAAATTAAAGTAATGGGTTGACTTATCAGAAAAACAAATCTATACTAAGTTCAATCTTAAATCAGTTTGGAGCGGTTTTTATGAATAAGAATAAGAGTACGCACACACAACTGAATAATTATTACTTTAGCTATTTTAGATAGGTTTGTGTTCATGATTCATGGATGCAGACTACAACAAGTTTGTATCTATGATGGCTAAGGATATTAAGTTCGACTTAATGCCACATAGATGAAAATCTATAGTGGCTTTTTCTTTAGTATTTTTTGGGAGACTAGGCTCATTGTAGATTTTCTACAGTGGGCCTTTTTTGTGGCTTCCACGTCGGGCTTCAGCACGATTAGTGGAAGCATACGCGAAAAGAGAATAAATTTATTTTTCCGGTTTTTGGAAAATAAGTTCATTGGTTCCGAAATAGCTGGTTTTAAGTAGCTGATTGAAGGTTGACTAGTGTTATGGAAGGATGCGAGTTACTTTTTCTGCTTTAGCAGATTAGAGGAATCGTATACGATTGATAAAATTTTTCATGTCAGAAAAAATTATTTAGGAATAGGAGTGAGGAAAGATGGAAAATGAAATTTTAGGAAGAACGCGTTTAGCTGGCTTGTTTGCACTGCCGGCAAGGCACAGCTTTTCACCAATGATGCACACAACAGCGTTCCAGGCAACGGGGGTTGATGCGGTCTATTTAAGCTTTGACGTTCAGCCGGAAAGACTTGGCGAAAGTATTCAAGCCATTCGCGATCTTGAAATGTTGGGAATCAATTTATCGATGCCTCACAAGATGGAAGCCGTCAAATATGTTGATGAACTCAGTCAGGCAGCTCGCTTGATCGGGGCAATCAATACCATCGTGAACCAAGATGGTAAGTTAATCGGGCATATCACAGATGGCATCGGCTGTATGGAAAGTTTGAAGCAAAACGGAATTGAGATCATCGGCAAGAGAATGACGATTCTTGGCGCTGGTGGTGCCGCCACCGCGATTATCACACAAGCGGCGATCGACGGCGTAGAAGCCATTGATGTTTTTAACATCAAAGATGACTTTTATCAAAAAATCGAACCGAAACTGGCCATGATTGCTGAAGAAACCAACTGTCAAATTCAACTGCACGATTTAACAGATGAAAAACAATTGGCCGACTCTTTAGCAGCAAGCAGTCTATTGATCAATGCCACCAATATTGGAATGGCGCCAAAGACAGATCAAATGCCTTTGCCAAATGAAGGACTGCTAAGAAAAGACTTGCCAGTTTTCGATGTGATCTATCATCCAGGTGAAACCAAATTGTTAAAAGCCGCGAAAGCAACCGGAGCAAAAGCAGTTAATGGTTTAGACATGCTGCTTTATCAAGGAGCTGCGGCATTCAACTTATGGACAGGCAAGGAAATGCCCGTCGAACAAATCCAACCATTATTGGAAAAAGAAATTAAAAAATAAAAAGTGAAGGAAGTTTTTACTATGATCTTAATTATAAAAAAAGGTATTCAGGAATCAGAATTATCACCCATCTTATCTCGCATTAAAGAAGAGGGTTTAGGTGTACAAATCAATCACGGAAAAGATCGTTTAGTTTTAGGTCTGCTAGGAGATCCAAAGATTATTCAAAATGTGCCGTTTCAAGCATACAGTGTTGTTGAACGAGCAGTAGCGATTTCAAACACCTACAAATTAACGTCAAGAGAATTCCATCCACAAGATACGGTTGTTGATGTTGATGGCGTAAAAATTGGTGATGGCAGCTTTGTAACAATGGCTGGTCCTTGTTCAGTCGAAGGCGAAGAGCAAATTATGGAAACAGCACGCATGGCAAAAGCCGGCGGAGCAAAAATCTTACGCGGCGGAGCATACAAACCTCGTACTTCTCCATACGCTTTCCAAGGGTTAGGTGAAGAAGGCTTGAAGATCATGCGCAAAGCCGCTGATGCTCATGGCCTAAAGGTAATCACAGAAGTTATGGATGAAGCTCATATCGATGTTGTCTGCGAATACGCTGATATCATTCAAATCGGTGCACGAAACATGCAAAACTTTCGCTTATTAGAAGCAGTTGGTAAGACAGGTAAACCAATCGGCTTGAAACGCGGAATCTCAGGTACGATCCAAGAATGGTTGAATGCCGCTGAATACATCGCTGTTCAAGGCAATTCGAAAATCATTTTCATTGAACGCGGGATTCGTACTTACGAAACAGCGACACGGAATACCTTCGATTTAAGTGCCGTGCCATTAATCAAAAAATTGAGCCATTTCCCAATCATCGTTGACCCAAGTCACGGTACAGGCGTTTGGGACCTAGTTGCCCCAATGGCTCGCGCAGGTGTTGCTAGTGGAGCGGACGGTATGATCGTCGAGATCCATCCTGATCCATTGCACGCATGGTCTGATGGTGAACAATCATTGAATGAGAAAAACTACCTTACAATGATGAGTGAAGTTGAGATCATGGTTGAAGCGATGCAAAAGGTTAAAGCACTGACAAAAGAAGCTTCACTTATCTAAGTAGGGGGAACGTTTCATGGAAATTGTTTTACCAGAAAAAACGTATGAGATCATTGTAAAACGTCATGCCTTAGATTCTGTGGGCGAATGGATCGCCTCACTTTGGCAAAATAAAAAAATCGCGATTATCAGCGATGAACATGTTTTTCCGATTTACGGGAAAAAAATCAAGCAGCAATTAGCCGACTACGAGGTATGCCATTATACAGTACCCGCAGGTGAAAGCAGCAAATCATTGAAAATGGCGAATAACCTTTACGATTTTCTAGCCGATCAGCAATTTACTCGCAGTGACGCTGTCATCGCTTTGGGCGGAGGTGTTGTTGGCGACTTGGCCAGCTTCGTTGCTTCTACTTATATGCGAGGTATCGCGTTTGTTCAGATACCGACCTCATTACTAGCTCAAGTCGATTCTAGTATTGGCGGAAAGACAGCAGTGAATTCAAGTATGGCTAAAAATATGATTGGTACTTTCGCTCAACCTGATGGTGTATTGATCGATCCAGAGACATTAAATACGCTGCCCGAACTTCGAGTTCGTGAAGGCATCGCGGAAATCATCAAATGTGGGGCAATCAGTGATGCTTCACTGTGGCAAGACCTTGAGAAACTAACAGGAATCCAAGATCTTTTAGACCATAGTGAAGCGATCATTCTCAAAGCTCTGCAAGTGAAGAAAACAGTTGTAGAAGAAGATGAGTTCGATAATGGGTCACGTTTATTGTTGAACTTTGGTCATACGATCGGCCACGCGATCGAAAACACTGCCGGCTATGGAAAAATCAGCCATGGTGAAGCAGTTGCGATCGGAATGGTGAAGATATCCCAGACGGCGGAGGAAAAGAACCTTTCACCAGCTGGAATCACCAACAAGATCATGGCGATGAATCAAAAATATCAATTGCCAATCGAGTATCAGCCTTGGAACGCTGAAGAGTTTTATTCCGCCATCACCCATGATAAAAAGGCGCGGGGAAACAGTTTAAACATTATTTTACTAGAAGACATCGGTAAAGCTTATATTCAAAAAATCAAACTAACAGAAATCAAAGACTTTTTATAAGTAGAAGGGAAGTAGTTTATGCGTTACTTAACAGCTGGAGAATCTCATGGACCAGAATTAACTACGATCATTGAAGGTGTTCCAGCAGGGCTAACACTTTCCGTTGAAGCAATCAATCACGAATTATCTCGCAGACAAGGCGGGTACGGCCGCGGTGGACGAATGAAGATCGAAAAGGATCAAGTCCGGATCACCTCTGGCATCCGTCATGGCAAAACTTTAGGTTCTCCAATCACGATGATTGTAGAAAACCGCGATTGGAAAAATTGGCAGAAGGTCATGTCAGTCGAAGCCGTAGCAGAAAAAGATGAAAAATTACGCCGCGTTTCAAAGCCGCGTCCCGGTCATGCTGATTTAGTCGGCGGAATGAAATACCATCATAGCGATTTACGCAATGTTCTAGAGCGTTCTTCTGCTCGCGAAACCACAATGCGGGTAGCAGTGGGTGCCATCGCCAAACAAATTTTGGCGGCCGTCGATATCGAAATCGCCAGTCATGTGGCAATCCTTGGCGGGATTGAGGCGACTGTGCCAGAGGAACTGAGTGTCAAAGAGATTCAGATAAAGGCAACCGTATCAGAAGTCAATATGGTAGACGAAACAGTCGAAGAGTCAGTCAAAGAATTGATCGATCAAACTAAAAAAGCAGGGGATACAATTGGCGGCGTTGTAGAAGTCCGAACAGACAATGTACCGGCAGGATTAGGCAGCTACGTTCAATGGGATCGCAAGCTGGACGGAAAAATTGCACAAATCATGATGAGCATCAATGCTTTTAAGGGTGTCGAATTCGGTATCGGATTTGAAGCAGCCAGACAACCAGGCTCGAAGGTTATGGATGAAATCGTTTGGGATGAAGGGTACAGCCGTACTAGTAACCATCTTGGTGGTTTCGAAGGCGGAATGACCAACGGCGAACAAATTATCGTGCGGGGTGTTATGAAGCCGATCCCGACTTTATACAAACCACTAATGAGTGTCGATATTGATACAAAAGAACCTTACAAAGCGAGTGTTGAACGCTCAGACAGCACAGCGGTACCAGCCGCTTCAGTCGTAGCAGAACATGTCGTTGCTACAGTATTGGCAGAAGAAATTTTAGAAAAATTCTCATCCGATACGATCGATGAATTGCAACAAGCGGTAGCAGAATACCGAGAAGCTATCAAAAACTTTTAAGAGAGAGGGTACGTCTATGAGAAAGAAAGTGTTCGTCTTAGGACTTGGTTTAATTGGCGCTTCACTTTGTCGGGCTATTAAAAATCCAACAATCGAGCTTTTTGGTTGGGATTATTCGGAAGAAACCCGCGAAATTGCAAGTGAAGTTGGACTAGTTGATCAAATTGCTTCTATTGAAAGAGCACCTGAGATGGACGTGATTATTTTAGCCGTACCCGTTCTATCCACATTGCATTATTTGCACGAGCTGGCGCGTTTGCCGCTGAAAGAATCGGTAATCGTCACTGACACAGGCAGCACAAAGAATGAAGTAATGAAATTAGCAAAGACATTGCCATTTACCTTTATCGGCGGTCACCCGATGGCAGGATCGCACAAATCTGGTGTCAAAGCAGGTAATCCAAATCTTTTTGAAGAAGCTTACTACATTTTGACACCGCCAGAAGGAACCGATGCGGAACCTCTAATTGAACTGTTAGAGCCGACGAGAGCAAAATTCGTGGTGATCGAACCTGAATCTCATGATGAAATCGTAGGTGTTTTGAGTCATTTGCCTCACATCGTGGCTTCAGGTTTGGTAAGAATGAGTGACAAGTTGGCAGAGGAGCATCCGCGAGCGAGCCAATTGGCCGCCGGCGGGTTCCGTGATATTACTCGGATTGCTTCATCAGACCCGCAAATGTGGACGGATATTTTATTAACCAATCGGACTATCCTGCTAGAGTTGATTACAGGTTGGCAGGAAGAAATGTCCAAGGTTCGTGAAAGCCTAGTGCAGGAAGACCAACCTGCCATCTATGATTTTTTCAGTCAGGCAAAGCACTCTCGCGATCACTTACCTGCAAAAGATCATGGAGTTATTCCAGCATTCTATGATCTTTACGTCGACATACCAGATATCGCAGGTGCGATCGCCAAGGTTATGACGATCTTGAGTGACGCTGATATCTCAATTATCAATTTGAAAATCCAAGAAACGCGGGAAGATATTTTCGGTGTTTTCGAACTTTCATTCAAAAATCAGGCAGACTTGGAAAAAGGGCAACTGCTAATTGAAGCAGCAGATTTTCGTTGTCGCAGAAGGAGTTGAACAAATGGAACTATTGAAAACAAAAACAGGGCTAAAGGGTGCATTGACCGTACCAGCAGATAAATCAATTTCTCATCGCAGCATTATGTTTGGTGCGATCAGTCATGGAAGAACAACTATTCACAATTTTTTAAGAGCTGAGGATTGTTTAAGCAGTGTTGCTGTTTTTAAGGCCTTAGGAGTAAAGATTGAAGATGATGGGGAAGATATAATTGTTGAAGGTGCAGGATTCAATAATCTGAAGGCGCCCAAAGATATCTTAGATGCCGGAAATTCCGGAACAACAATGCGTTTGGTTTTAGGAATATTGGCAGGGCAGCCTTTCGATTCAAAAATTGCCGGAGATGCTTCATTGAACCGCCGTCCAATGGAAAGAGTCATGGGACCCTTACGAACGATGGGAGGAAACCTTCAAGGCAAAGACGGAAGCGAGTTTCCGCCAATCGAAGTTACAGGAACCAGCTTATCAGCTATCTCTTATGAAATGCCGATCGCCAGCGCCCAAGTAAAATCTGCGATTCTTTTTGCAGCATTACAAGCTGAAGGTTTGACCACTATTATTGAAAAAGAAAAATCACGCAATCATACAGAAGAAATGATCAAGCAATTCGGCGGAGAGATTTCAGTTGATGACAAAACAATCACTGTATCGGGGGGACAAAAGCTGGTTGGCCAAGAAGTGACCGTGCCAGGAGATATTTCCTCTGCAGCCTTTTATCTAGTTGCAGCCAGCTTATTGCCAGAAAGTGATCTCCATTTGAAGCATGTCGGTGTAAATCCAACACGTACTGGTATTTTAGATGTTTTGCAGGACATGGGAGCAGATATTCAACAAGTCGGATTTGACCAGCAGAACCAAGCGGCTGACTTATTGATTAAGAATGCGCCATTAAAGGCAAGCGAGATTGGCGGAGAGATCATTCCACGCTTGATTGATGAACTGCCAGTTATTGCTTTGGCAGCAACACAAGCAGAAGGAACAACAATCATTCGTGATGCACAAGAATTAAAGGTGAAAGAAACAAATCGGATCGATGCAACAGCAAAAGAACTAAACAAGCTGGGTGCGAACATCGAAACCACCGATGACGGGATGATTATTCATGGTCCAACACCTTTGCATGGCGGTGCCGTCGACAGTCATGGCGATCATCGTATCGGAATGATGCTGCAGGTTGCCGCTCTATTGACAGAAGAAGCAGTGGAGTTAAGTCATCCTGAAGCGATTAATATTTCTTACCCAGATTTTTTCACTGACTTGAGTTCATTAATCTAGAATAATAACTGGCCTGAAAATGAGTACCTTAAATGAAGAAGGAGAATGTCTAATGGAATCAATCGTCTTAATTGGCTTTATGGGAGCCGGAAAAACAACGATCAGTAAAGAACTTGCCGCTACACTGAATACTCGTGTGGTGGATATGGATGATGTCTTGGTTGAGCGCATTGGTCAGCCGATCAGCGATTATTTTGAAGAACATGGAGAACCGTCTTTTAGAGAGCATGAGACCAACCTCTTAAAAGAAGCGCTAAATGAGGAATCAGTTATCGCGACTGGCGGAGGCGTGATCTTACAAAAAGAAAACCAAAAAGTTTTATCTGATAAATTGGTTGTTTATTTAAAGGCTGACGCGAATATCTTGGTTCAACGTATTCGTGAAGATAAAGTAAATGTTCGTCCTTTAGCGATTAAAAATGACGATGGGGATTTGAAGAGATTGTTCTTTTCGAGAGAAAAACTTTATGAAAAGTTAGCTAAAATCACCGTAGATACCTCAGAAAAATTGCCTGAAGAGATCGTTAATGAAATCATTCAACAGGTCGCGTCCTAATGGAAGTTGGCTATTTAGGACCTAGAGGATCGTTTACTTATAGCGCGGCAGCAAATTTCTTTTCAGAGGAAGAGCTGCTTCCATATGACTCTTTGACGGCTTTGCTTGAAGAACAAAGAAAAGGTACTTTGGATTATTGTGTCGTCCCAATCGAAAATACTATTGAGGGCTCGGTATTACCTACCTTGGATTTGATCTTTCAAACATTACCGACGATTCAAGCGGAAATCGTGTTGCCAATTCAGCAGCAATTGATGGTTCATCCTACCCATGCTGATTCATGGGAGGAGACAGCATTGATCTGCAGCCATCCGCAAGCTCTGGCACAATCCCAAGTATTCATTATGAATCATTTTCCGACTGTTGATATTGAACAAACAGGATCTACTGCACAAGGGGCACAAAAGGTTGCTGACAACCCAGCTATGAAATACGCGGCGATTGGATCTAGAGATGCCGCAACACAATTTGGTTTAAGTATTGTACAAGAAAACATTCAATCCATTGGTGAAAATGAAACCCGCTTCTGGGTGTTAGGCGCTAAACCACTGAAAGGCGATTTACCTCAAGGGCAGAACAAAGCAACTCTGCTATTTGATCTAGCGGCAGATCATCCGGGGGCACTGTATCAATGTTTGGCAATTTTTGCAGCAGAAAAAATCAACTTAACCAAAATTGAGTCGCGCACACAAAAAACCAAATTAGGGGAATATTTCTTTATCATTGATTTAGAAACACCTGAGGATGGGAAACTTCAGAAGGTGCTGCATCAACTAGAAAAACAAAATTTTTCTGTCACATTAATTGGTGATTACCCAACTTATATTCCAAAAGTTAGAAAATCTTAGTAGTTAAGGTTTTCTAATTTTTTTTGGTAAAAATAAGACAAAGGGCAGATGATTTGCTATTTTATTAATAATAGTAATGAAATGAAGAGGTGCACTATGAGCCGAATGGATAAATATAAAAAGATCCACGAGGAGAGTCAGAAGGACGAGAAAAAACCTTTGGGCTTTCGACGTGAGATGAAAAAAGACCCAAAAGCCGCATCAGAAAAAGCCCGGTATGAAGACCCCGTTTATGAGCAACCGAAAGAACCTTTTCGTGAACCAGAAGAGGAATTTTACTATGAAGATCATTATCAAGAACCAAAGAAAAAGCAATTTGGGTTTAAACTGCCAAGCATAAAAAATCCATTTAAACGAAAACCAAAAAACCCGTATGAACCAAAGCCAAAGAAAAAGCGACGCTGGCGCAGAACTTTAGTCATGATTCTGATCGCGATTTTAGGCTACTCTGTGATTTCTTTTGGGATTGGTAATTTTGCCGCAAAGCATGATTCTTCCATGCCAAAGATCGAGACGCAGGAATTCAATGGCGTGAAATCAGAAAACGGCAAACGAAATATTTTACTCTTAGGCAGCGACACGCGAGACAATATTAGCGGTCGGTCGGATTCAATGATGGTTTTGCAAGTCGACGGTTTTGGAAAACCTAAGCTTGTCTCCTTTATGCGGGACATGTATGTCAACATTCCCGGAGTCGGACAGAATAAGCTGAATGCGGCTTATGCCTATGGTGGGGCTGACCTTGTTCGCCAAACATTAAAAGAAAATTTTGGCATTGATTGCCGCTATTACGCGATGGTGGATTTCCAAACCTTTGAAAAAGGAGTGGATGCCTTATTTCCTCGCGGAGTTCAAATTGACGCGGAAAAGGATATGAGTTCCTATATTGATGCACCGATCAGTAAAGGTCCGCAGCGGATGAATGGTCATACCTTATTGAACTACGCCCGCTTTCGAATGGACGAAGAAGGGGATTTTGGACGTGTGCGCAGACAACAGCAAGTTATGCAATCCGTCTTTGGACAGCTGATCAATCCACTAGTATTATTGCGCGGTCCTTATGCCGCTGGTAAAATTTGGGGATATCTCTCAACGGATATGCCGAATACGTATGTGGTATCACATCTCCTCAATTTTGCCAAAGCTGTCGGAGGGATCGATCGTTTAACATTGCCGGTTGATGGCTCATGGTCCTACATTGATACGGATAATGCCGGTAGTGCGCTTGCCGTTGATACGAACCAAAATGCGCAGTCTGCTCAAGGCTTTTTAGGGAAGTAACGGGATTTTGATTCCCATGATTCTTTGAGTATGCTATATTATAATTATTGTAAATTTTGATTGAAACGAGGAAGCGAATATGAAATTAGCGATCGTGACAGATAGTACCGCCTATCTGAATGAACGCATGCGCAATCATAAAGATCTATTTATTATCCCAATCCCTGTCATTATTGACGATCAACCGTTTGAAGAAGGCGTGGATATTGGTTATGAAGAGTTCTATCAAAAGTTAAAAAGCAGCAAAGATTTCCCCAAAACTTCTCAACCAGTTCTTGGAGAAGTTTATGAGTTGTACCGTTCGATTAAAGAGCAAGGCTATGACACTGTTATCAGTATCCATTTGTCTGAAGGTATTTCAGGCTTTGTTCGCACACTGACTGCAATTAAGGATGATATCGATGGCTTGCAGATCGTTCCTTATGATTCAAAGATCACGAGTGTTCCGATGGGCTATATGGTAGAGAAAGCTTTGGAAATGAGCGATCAAGAGCGTTCATTGGAGGAAGTATTGACCGCAATTGATACTATTCGCGATACCACGAATGCGTATATAATCGTTGACGATTTAGATAATCTAGTTCGTGGCGGTCGTCTGACTAATAGTGCTGCGATTATTGGTGGATTACTAAAAATCAAACCGATTTTAACTTTTGAAGATGGCAAAATTGTTTTAGCTGAAAAGATCCGTTCTCTAAAAAAAGCCCTGCAGCGTACAGAAGAGATTATTGAGGAACGCCGTCAGGAGAATCAAGGAGACTTAAGGATTTTTGTCATTCACGGCAATAACCCTGAACTAGCTCAGCAAGAATATGAGAAATTAAGTCAAAAATATCCCAATGCAACGATTGATATCGGCACATTTGGTCCCGTTATCGGTACGCATTTAGGCGATAAAGCCATTGCTCTTGGTGTCGCAAAATAAACAAAAACTCACTAACGACTTATTGAGGACGTTTAGTGAGTTTTTTGTTTGCATAAATTGCCTGAATTGCGTATTCTGACTTCATTAGTAGTTTAGTAATTTACTAAATTAGTGAATGCTGTATAATTGGATAATTAGATTTAAAATAAGCCGATTTTTTAACGGCTTTATTTGAAATTAGGAGGAATTAGAATGAAGATCCCAACAAATTTAAAACATAAACCGGTCTTTTTAGTAGAAGATTACGATAAAATTGATGGACATCATGCTTGGGAAAGTGATGCCAAAGGTCTGACTTTAGGATTAGCTCAATGGAACGATCGCGGACGTGTCGACATTTCAGGGAAGGTTTGGCGTCATACGGGTGAAAAATGGTCACGCCAATCAGAAGAATTACCGATAACACGTATTCTGGATTTAGCGATTTTAGTCGCACAATCCAGTATTTACTTGCAAGATGCCTATCGCTATGAAAAATTTTACGATCCTGAAAATCCTAAGGTTGAAATTATTGGACTGCAGGGAGGCCGAATGGAGGTCCAAGTAGATACGGAAAATCCTAAGATCGATGAAGATATCGTTTTATTTAATGATACGATGAATAAAGACGGCGACTTGATCGCACAACGGTACCGCACATTAAAACGTCTATTAGACGAACTAGGCTACTAAAAATTTCGATTTGCGAGGTGAGTTACATGAATAAGACTTTTGTCCTAACAGAGGAACGAAAGTTTACAAAGTTAGAAGAACAAATGATTTGGCAAAAACCGTCCAGTCATAAAACGAGTCAGGAAGAAATAAGAATCGCAGCGGAGATCAAAAATAATTGGCTTGATCCTGAAATGAAGATTATGAATATTTTGCTGGAAGGAGATGCCGGATCAGGAAAGACACAACTTGCTCGAGCACTTTCGGCTGATTTACAGCTGCCGTATACAAAAGTGACTTGTTTTGCGGATATGGATAAGACAGATGTTTTTGGCGCGCTATTACCTGTTGTTTCGAGTGATGATAACGAAGATCAAGAATTACTGGAGGCTATTTATCAAACGGATTCTTTACAAGACGTTTTGTCAGTGATCGAAACCCATTTTCAAATTGATGCCAATCAGGCAAAGGAACGATTAAGCAAGCTGATCGAACGATTAGATAGCGATGAAAAAGCTGCCAGTGTCGACTATAAATTTTATCCCTCAGAAATCGTTCGCGCGATGCAAAAAGGCTATTTACTTGAAATTCAAGAACCAACAGTGATTCGCGATGCTTCTGTCCTAGTTGCTTTAAACTCCGCGTTGGAACCAAACGGCTTATTGAATATTCCTACTGGGATCATTCGGAGACATCCGGATTGTATTGTTGTTATTACGACTAATCGTAATTATCAGGGAAACCGTCCGTTAAATGAATCCTTGCGTGACCGCGTACAGCATGCCGAAAAAATGGACTTGCCTTCGATTGAAGTTATGATCGAACGTGCGATCGCTAAGACTAATTTTACGGATCGAGAGTATCTAGAGATCATGGCGGAAATTATTCGCTTACTAGATGAAACAGCCAAAGCTAACGCAATCAAAGGAGTCGCTGGCATGCGCTCGTATTTTTTCTGGGTCAACAGTTTGAAACAAGGCCAAGATCCTTTAGAAAGTATCTTTCCAAAAGTACTCTATAAATTGACCACCGACGAAACAGAATTAAAAATATTACAAGATGCCTTGGAACAAAGTAAGTTATTAACCGCACTGCAACAAGTAAAGAATCAACAAAAGTTGCGGCAAGGAAGAAGAATCAGTCAGGACGAAGCAGATCTGCGGAATATTACGGAAGAGTCCGAAGAAGCCACTCTGAAAAGTGAAGCGCAGGATGCTGGTTCCTCAACAGCACCAGAAACGATCGAGACAGAAGAAGCTACACCTGAGGAAACAAAACAACCAGAAGCGGCAAGTATCTCTGATGAGGCGGAACGAAGTGATGCCGATGCTCAAAGTCAATCAGCGTCAATTGATGAAGAAGATAAGATTGGTTCGGCGATGTCGCTTGATGAACTTACTGAGATAGATAAGACTAAACGAAAAGAGCTCAACCGTGAAATTCGTGAGAGTTTGAAAGAAACGATCCACGCGAAAGAAGGAACGATTCTTCATCGTCCAACGATCAATGAAGCCGCGATCAAAAACGGCCAGGAATTGACCAAAATGGTTTCGCCGGAAGTAGAAAGCTTAAGTCGTGTAATCAATGATCTATTGAACAAAGAAGTCAGCAATGACTATGCTGGCGGCAAGTATTACGGCTCACGATTCAATCCAAGTCATGTCGCATACGGCGATTTGCGGAATTTCGACAAGAAAAATCCGCCAAATGAACAACCTTCATTGGCTCTGGCCGTGCGCGTCGATGAATCAGGATCGATGCTGCGTGATGATCGAATTCAAAATGCCAAGTTAGCGGCAGTTGCGTTAAGTTTATTTGCTGAAAAGACCAATATTCCATTGATGTTGTATGGCGACTCGGCCGATCTTAGTCAGCGGGAAAAAACGTCGATTTACTCCTACAAAGAATTCGATGATGGTTATGACTTTATGGCAGCAAAGATTGCGACCATGAAACCTCGACAGAATAATCGTGACGGTGTGCCACTACGACTATTGGCAGAAAAGCTTAGTCAACAGGCTGCCGATACTAAAGTTTTACTCTCTATTAGTGACGGCCAACCGAAAGCTTTGCCTGATTATTCGGGTGAAAAAGCCAGACAAGATATCCAAGCGGTTTTAGCTGACTATGAACGGAAGGGAATTCTGTTTATTGCTTGTGCTATCGGCGAAGATAAAGAACAGCTCCGGACGCTATATGGCGAAAATAATTTTGTTGATATTTCAGATATTTCGACATTGTCGCAACAACTCCTGCAATTGATTGCACGTTTTGTCTAAAAAAATCCCTGCGAATCTTTCTTCGCAGGGATTTTTAGCTTTTTAAAATTTTTAGTACGTTGCGCGAGGACCGCCAATATATTTTGGACGACTGCGTAAAGCAGTTACATGGGCACCGCCTAATTCCTTAATTGAAGGACGTACTGGCACTTGCACATATTTAACATGCATGCCGATAGAAGTATCACCAATATCAATTCCGGCTTGAGCAACGATGTGCTCGACCTCTACAGGATCGCTGAACTGTTCAAACGCAGCAACAGAGCATGAACCGCCCGCATGTAATGCTGGTTTGACTGAAACAATCTCCCAATCTTTTTTCTCGGCAAGCTCTCGCTCGACAACTACGGCACGATTAATGTGTTCGCATCCTTGAACCGCCAAATAGATTTTCTTAGGATCAAGAATAGATTTCAAAGTCTCGATCACCCATTGGCCAACTTCTTGGCTAGAGTTTTTTCCAATTGTTCCGCCAACGATTTCACTCGTGGTACAGCCTAATACAAAAACATCGCCAGCCTTAAGATTTGCCGCATCCAAGACATCGTTGACGATTGTTGTTAGTTGTTGTTGTAACTTTTCTTTTTCCATTTTAAATAACTTCTTTCTGTGAACTATTTATATTGAGGATGGCGTAGCACTCTTTGTAACGCTTGAAAAAGAGGGACCGTCACCGCGATACCGAAAATATTTTGAACACTATTGCCCGGCAATGAAGCCAAGCCCGCTGGCCAGCCAAATAAAAGCGCAGTTGCTAAGGCATAACCAGTGATCATAAATAGACTTGCGAATAGGAAGCCTAATGTAAGACCTTTTTTGTTGGGAAACTTATTATAAAGATAACCCAAAATGAAGCCTTGGATACCATGAATGAGGATTGAAAAAATCGCCCATTCGGGATAGCCAGATATCAAATCAATCAATCCGCCGCTTAAAGCCCCAACCATAAGCCCGCCGGTTGGACCGAAAAGCAGCGCAGAGGCATAGATTCCAACCTCGCAAAGTGTGACAAATCCTTTGGTGGCAGGAATTGGAATAATGAAAAGAATGGACAGCGTCACAGTCAACGCAACCATCATCGCAAGTTTTGTCATTTCTCTTGTTTTCATACCAAAACCCCCGCATTCACACTGTCACCTAACCAGACATTTCCTTCGCCATTTTTTAACCGAACACCATTTTTGATTCCCTGATAAACAAACTCTTTACTCTCACTGATTGCTGTTACTAATTCCTTGCCTAAAACCAAATTGGCGGTAATTGCTGACGCCAACGTACAACCAGCACCATTAATAGTCACTTCAGTTAATTTGGGTTTAGAAAAGAATTCAAACTGATCGCCATCATAGAATAAATCAGAAGCCAGTTCACCGGAAAGACGTTCGCCGCCTTTGATTACCACAGAAGAGGCACCCAAAGCTATAATTTTCTGAGCCGCCTGTTCCATTTCAGCTAAATTGGTAATTCTCTGTTGGCTGAGTATTTCAGCCTCTTTCAAATTTGGTGTGACAATCGTAACGAAGGGAAATAATTCGATTAATTTGTTGCGGTAGGCCTGACCATATACTTGATCAGTTTCCTTAAATGCCATTACTGGATCTAGTACAATCGGACCCTCAAAATCTTGAATAAAGCTCTTCACGATATCAAGGGAATCCAATTGATGGACCAAACCGATCTTTATTCCGGCCAAGTCTAAATTTTCACTGACGGTGGTCAGTTGCTCTCGAAAAAGTGTTGATGATAAATCGTTTATCTCAAATTGGTTATTTTTGACCACTGCGATACAAGTAATCGCGGTAAGGCCAAATAAATGATAATTCTCAAAAGTTTTTAAATCTGATTGCAATCCGCCGCCGGCTAAAGTGTCCGAACCAGCGATTGTCAGAACTGTTTGTGTCATAAAAAAGCTCCTCATAAGTTCATTCGTTTATTTGTATCGAATTAATCAATACAGGATGATCAATCTGCTCACTAGTGAGTAAAAGATCAGAATGACTTCGTTAATGATTCTTATTATAAAGTTGTCTAAAAAAAAATAAACAGCCAATTGGTTGTTTTTTATCTCATCCAATTATGAGTGGAAATAGTTGTCTCTAATCAGAAAATAAGTTAGCATATTTGATGAGGAAAGGGGTCATTTGTATGAAAATATTTATTGCTGGTGCGACTGGACGGGTCGGCGAAGAATTAATTAAAGATCTTGTTAAGAAAGGTCATTATGTTTATGCGGGAGCAAGACGCGAAGGAGAGATTGAGTCAAACGACTCAGTTCAACCAACTCATCTAGACTTGCATGGAAGTGTTGACGCTATTGCAGATACTTTGTCCGATGCAGAAGCTGTTTACTTTGTTGCTGGATCACGCGGAAAGGATTTATTGCAAACGGATCTATACGGTGCGGTGAAACTAATGCAGGCTGCAGAACAAAAGGGAATTAAGCGGTACATTCACTTAAGTTCACTATTTGCTTTGCAACCAGAAAAATGGAGTGAAGCACTGACAGATTACAACATATCGAAATTCTTTTCTGATAGCTGGCTGATTGATAAAACAAACTTGGATTATACAATTTTACAACCAGGCAACCTAAAAGAGACACCAGGGAGCGGGAAAATAACCACAGGAATTGAGAAAAAATCAGAAAACTCGATTGAAAATGTGGCTGCCGTTTTGGCAGAATTGCTTGAACAAGACAATACGATAAAAAAAGTGATTTTGATGGGGGACGGAGACGTACCAATCGAAGAGGCAGTGAAAAAAATATAAAGAAAATGGTCCACTCAGCAAGAACCCTTGTCTGAGTGGATTTCTCTTTTCGAAATTCAGACGAGACGAAAAATATTAAATAATTTCTTAGTCTTTCTGTCTACTTAATGATAAAATAGAGGTTGCTGAAATGTGAATTCCGTGATTAAGGAGAGACCTTATGAATCTTCAAAACATTCATGATCTTAGAATCGAAGAGGGGGTCCAGATGATCCGAAAAAGGAAAATTGCGAAATATTATATGAAAGAGCAAGGCTTTGATAAGAGAGAAGCTTATGAAGCAGCTAAAAAGACGCAGCCAGAATTCGCAGAGGCGCGTCATCTTTATCTTGCCTTATTTTATGAAGCCAAGCCCGTCTTTGCAGACCGAAATGAAAAAGAAAAAGCATTGAGAGTTTATCAAGTTTTCAGCACCATTGCTTTACTCTGCTTCGTTATTTGGTTATTTAGTAATGGCTACCTCAATAAATCCAGCGTGACAGATAATTTTCTTTTGATTGCTTTAGTGATCAATTTGGCTATTACTAGTTATTTTGACGAGAAAGTAACTGAACGAATCCATGATAGAAAAACCAAGGAGTTATTGCGCTACGAGCCGGAATCTTTAGAAAAATTAGCACACGTTGAACAAATTAAACGAAATATTTTTCGTGCGGAACACCGAGGGTTGAAACTTGTTGAAGAAAATAAAGAAGAAGCAGAAAAAAATCCAGAACCTCCAACAAAAATAATCACAATGGAAAAAATAAAAGCACTACGTGACAAAATAAAAAAATAGCCGACTGCGTAAAACAGATACGTGATTGGCTATTTTTTTGTATTTCTTGAGTCTAGTTGCTTTTTATGAAACGGTTTGCAATAATTTGTTTTATGAGTGACGAAGGAGGAATAGTATTATGATCAAAACAATCATTTTTGATATGGATGGCGTTATCGTTGACACTGAGTTTCAGGATTTCAAAATTCAACAGGACTTCATAAAAAAGGAAAATCCAGCCATTGATCTAGCAAAAGCGAACTTCGACGTATTAATTGGACAATCCTATCGTATGCTTTACACGACATTAAAAGATTTTACCGCTAGCAATGAACCAATCGAGAAAATAAAAGAACGGTTTGAACGATTTAATGCTGTCGCGTATCAGTCAATCGATTATCAGCAGCTTTTTCGTACAGATATTCTTTCGATTTTAAAGTGGGCTAAGAAGAATAGCATATTACTGGCAGTGGCTTCTTCTTCAACGCACGAGCATATCATCGAAGTTTTAACTTCTTGCGATATAAAAGAATATTTTGATGTGATTTACAGCGGAGAGTTTGTCGAAGAAAGCAAACCAAATCCAGCGATTTATCAAAATACCTTGAATCTGCTAGGTGTTGATCCGGAATACGCAATCGCCATCGAAGATTCTTTTTATGGCATTTCCGCAGCAAAGGCCGCAGGTATTACTACTATTGCTTACGAAGAAACACGCGCAGCCATAGATCAAAGCGCCGCGGATTATTTAGCGAAAGACATGGTAGAAATTTATAGCATTATCCGTAAATTGAAACAATCAAATTAAGGGTGGCGCAGCTTGATGACTGAAGATGCATTTATTTTTCAAAAAATTGCAATCAATGATTTTCCATTTCTAAAATCGATCCTGCAGGATGAAGAATTAATGCTGTTGGGTTGGGGGAAAACATATACGGATGCTGAGGTAATGGAATGGATCGAAAAAATCTCGCAACAATACACTGAGTATGGCTATAGTTACTTCATAGTGAAAAGCTCAATAGTTGATAAGCCGATTGGTATCGCAGGAATTCTCAGGACAACGATTGATTCACAACCATTTGATGAAATTGCCTATATTTTAAAGAAGGAATATCAGGGAAGAGGGTATGCAACAAAAATTGCTCGCGAACTCATTGGCTTAGCTTTTGCAGAATATCATTTATCGCAAGTAGTTGGACAAGTCGCAATAGAAAATAGTTTTTCAAAAAAGGTCCTTGAAAAAAAGGAATGAGCTATGCTTTTAATTACCAACGGGAACAGAATGATGGGAAGAAGAAATACTTAGTTTATCAATTGTCCAACGATTGCGGATAATTTAAGCTGAACACAACTTGCCTTTACCAAACAAATAGCAAATAATAATAGAAAAGGAGGATGAGTATGAAACAAAGTATCGTTCATATTGCTTTAGTTGTAAACGATTACGATGAAGCAATCGATTTTTATACCAAAAAACTAAATTTTGATTTAATAGAGGATACTTATCAAGCCGAGCAAGACAAAAGATGGGTAGTTGTATCACCACAAGGTTCAAATGGCACGACAATTCTTTTGGCCAAAGCCTCAAAACCAATTCAAAAAGACTTTATCGGAAATCAAGCGGGAGGGCGTGTCTTTTTATTTCTCGGAACAGATGATTTTTATCGAGATTACAATGAAATGCTCTCAAAAGAGATTGAGTTTGTTAGAGATCCTAAAGTAGCTGATTATGGAACTGTCGCTGTTTTTAAGGATCTATATGGAAATTTATGGGATTTAGTCCAGTTTAATGACGATCACGCAATGAACAGCCGTGTATTTTAAAAGCTCTAATATCAAAAAAGCTGAGAAATCTCTTGAAATGAAGGTTTCTCAGCTTTTTAAAATTTAAAAAAAATGCGGAAGTAGAAGACAGATCATGAAATAATTTTAAAAGCTTTTACAGCGCTTACATAGATGAGAAAATTTTAATAGTCCTGACATCAATACTTTAATCATATCAGTAAATAAGCAATGCAATCTTTAAAATAAACATCAGACTTTGAATTGATTAAACTTAATCGAGCGTTACCAAAATGATAAGTTTTTAAAAGAAATGAAATTATTTCAGCTAAAAATTTTACAAAGTTTCTAAGTACAAAAAATAAATCTTTGGTTAGCAAAGCATTTAAATTAGTAAATCAAAAAACGAACGCCAATAAAAACGAACATAAAATTCTTTTTTCAAAAAAACTCACAAATCAATAGAATATAATCGCATGGTTAAAATGGATAAATAGTTAAAATAATCAATATGTGGATCAATGAATCCCAATATCTGTATACTAAAAACTACTATTTAGCTTTGTTTAATGTATATTATGTAAACTAAAATAA
The DNA here is from genome assembly GCF_027659535.1 of Enterococcus malodoratus. Taxonomy (NCBI): domain Bacteria; kingdom Bacillati; phylum Bacillota; class Bacilli; order Lactobacillales; family Enterococcaceae; genus Enterococcus; species Enterococcus malodoratus. The sequence continues at coordinate 322,833 of NZ_JAQDPG010000002.1, forward strand.
AAAATTAAAAAAGACAGTAATTAACCGTCTTTTTAACTATCTCTTTTCATACAAATAACATTAAGATTGTTCTTCCAGCAGCCTTGAAATGTTTCCGTATCCTAGTTCATTAGCATAATCTTTTGCTGTTTTACCGTATTTATCTGCTAGATTTGGATCAGCGCCATGTTTTAGCAGCTCAGCGACAATATCTTGATAAACTTGTGATCCATCTCTTAACGCAACGGCTTCGATTAATGCTGTGTATCCGTAATTATTTTGATGATTGATATTTACCTGTTCGTCAGTTAATAAAAGCTTTACGTTATCAAGATGGCCTTTTTCAGCGGCCGGAATCAATGCATTTCCGCCAAATCGGTTCGTAATTGATTGATCTGGCTTACTATGAGACATTATATACGCTAAAATTTCTGTTCTGCCTTCTGCTCCAGCATATAGATATGGGCTATCTTTAATTGCGTCCTGTTTGTTTACATTTGCACCAGCATCAATCAGTTTTCTGGTTAGTTCAACTTGATTATTATGAACAGCGATTAGTAATGGTGTTTCGCCTTTCTCATTTGTTTCATCAATCGAATGGGTGCTTGTTTTTAATATTTCTGATACTTTTGCTGAATCATTCGATGAAACGGCTTCAATCAAACTTCCTGGAGTATAATTCACCGTCTTATCCTCCTTTAATTGTTCTGTACTAGAAGTTGCTTCTTTTGAACTCTTTTTTTCTGAAGGTTTTGACGAGATCTTTTTTATAGAAGATGTCGATGTGTCGGTTGTTTTGCTATCCGTTGAATTTACCTGACAACCTCCTAAAACAAACAAAAACACCAATCCAATCATCATTCTTTTCATAAACATCCTCCTATTACTTACAATTCTCCGGTTAAAAACTGTGCTCTGCCAAAACCAAAGCTCCAGTCTTCATCTGAATTGACCGTCAGATTGATCATCACGTCTTCTGTTCTGATTCCAAGTTGCTCATTTAGTTCTTTCACTAATTGAGAATAGAATGTTTGTTTTTCTTCGGTGGTTCGAGGTCGCGTCACCAGGCTGAACACGATCACCTGACCGGTTCTTTTAAAGTCTAGTCCAGTATCAAGGATTTGCATTTCATAGTCTTCATGCTGATTGACTATTTGATAACGATCTCCCTCGGGTGCATGAAAGGCGTTTAGCATAACTTGATAAGAGATATCCAATATTTGTTTGATTTCTTTTTCGGTTCGACCTTTTATCATATCGATTTTCATTAATGGCATAATTCAACCTCCGTTTTGTTTTGCTCATTATAGCATCCATAAAATATTTCAGCAGTTTTTAGGATTTCCCTCTTAATGAGAATCATTTTAGATCACTACCCACGTTTATTAAGAATTATTTATATTCTGCTAACAAACTTATCAAAACACTGGTGCATCAGCAATTTTAACTTGGATTGGTTTGACCTTCGCATAAAAAACCGATAAACTATTCAAGAATATGGAAAAAAATTATAAGGAGCATGAAAATGTCTCGTTTAAAAAAATATAGTAATTTTATTAAAACAAGAATTGGCTTCTTCGGTTTGCTGATTGTTCTGCTTTGGCTGAAGAATATGTTCGCCTATGTGGTTGATTTTCATTTGGGTATCCAAAGTCCTATGCAATTATTTATTTTGTTGATTAATCCGCTGAGCGTCTCGATGCTGCTGCTTAGTGTTGGATTGTTTATTAAACGTTCAAAAGTCGCGTATACGACGTTATTTGTTATTTATGGTTTGCTGACGATTTGGCTATTTTCTAATGCCGTTTATTATCGTGAGTTTACAGATTTTATTACGATCAACACTATGCTTGGTGCTGGTCAGGTTTCAACAGGTTTAGGCGAAAGTGCTGTACGATTGTTTCGCTGGTATGATATTTTTTATGTCTTAGACTTATTCGTACTTCCTGTTTTATTAATCAGAAAGAAAATTCCTGTTGATCAGAAGTATCCGCGTTTTCGACAAGCTGCGGCCTTGGCTGCCCTATCTCTGTTAATCGGCAGCGGAAATATTTTCCTGGCTGAGATTGATCGTTCTGGTTTACTGAGCAGACAATTTTCCCGCGAATATTTAGTGAAATATCTGGGCGTCAATGCGTTTACGCTTTATGATAGCTATCAGACGTATCAGAATAACCAAATTCGCGCTGAAGCTAGTCCAACCGACCTCAAGGAAGTTGAGAGTTATGTTAAGGATCATTACGCGAAACCAAATGATTCAATGTATGGTGTCGCTAAAGGTAAAAACGTTGTCTACATTCATTTAGAAAGTTTCCAGCAATTTTTGATTGATTACCAATTACCTGATGAAAATGGTGTGAAGCATACTGTAACACCGTTTCTAAATAGTTTGTATCATGGTGAAAGTACCTATAGCTTCGATAATTTCTTTCACCAAGTCAAAGCTGGAAAAACATCAGATGCTGAGACGTTGATGGAAAACTCGTTGTTCGGGTTAAACCAAGGGGCGCTATTTACTCAAATGGGTGATAAAAACACCTTTGAAGCGGCACCGAACATCCTAAAGCAAAAAGCTGGCTACACGTCTGCCGTTTTCCATGGACATTCGGCCTCATTTTGGAATCGTGATAAAACGTATAAACACCTAGGTTTTGAATATTTCTTTGATTCATCTTATTACGATATCAATGATGATAATTCGTTCCAATACGGAATGCATGACAAGCCTTTCTTGAATCAATCCGTTCAATACTTGGAGCATTTACAACAACCTTTCTATGCGAAATTTATTACAGTGTCGAATCATTATCCTTATTCTCGCTTTAAAAATGAAGAAGATGGGTTCCCTTTGGCTAACACAAAAGATGAAACAATCAATGGCTATTTTGCTACTGCGAACTATTTAGACACTGCGTTAAAAGAATTCTTTGATTATATGAAGGCTAGCGGGCTTTATGATAATTCAGTCTTCGTATTGTATGGTGATCATTATGGAATCTCCAATACACGAAACAAAGAACTGGCGCCTTTATTAGGAAAAGATTCCGATAGCTGGACAGATTATGACAATGCACAATTGCAGCGAGTGCCCTTCATGATTCATGTTCCTGGTGCAACGAATGGTACTGTCAATCACACATACGGCGGACAAGTTGATGCCCTCCCTACTCTGCTCCATTTATTAGGGATCGATTCGAAGAAATATTTGCAGTTGGGACAGGATTTATTTTCACCAGATCATAAACAAGTTGTCGCTTTTAGAGATGGTGATTTTGTCACACCGCAATACACCTTCTATGGCGGAAAAATGTATGATAATCAAACTGCACAAGTAATTTCCGAACCAACACCGGAACAAGAAAAGTTCTTTGTTGAATTAAATCAAGGAGTGGATCAACAACTGATCACTTCTGATAAAATCAATAACGGAGATCTGTTGAGATATTATCAGGATAGCGGATTAGATGCGATTAGACCTGATTCTTTTGATTATCGTGATCAAAAGGCACGTTTAGAAGAGATAGAACGTCAGAAAGGCGCGCAGTCTTCTAGCCTTTATAGCGAAAACAATCAGAAATCAACGGTTGGCTTATATAAAACCAAAACTTATCAGCAATATGAATAAAAAAAATCCTCCAGTTTTGAATTGGAGGATTTTTTTGTTTTATGATTGTTTTCTTTGCATGGCTTCTTTTCTAAGCTTCCGCTGCGCTTTTTTAGATCCGCGATCAATATCTCGCCGTTCTTTTCGCGTATGGAAATCTTCAAATAAATGTTCTAACTCATAGTCGGCCGGGTAAAGTTCTGTCGCCCGAAACTCAAGGGTGATTCGACGTTTGGGCACTTCAATAAACTCGTCCTCCAGATAAACAGTTACATTATCGGTAAATGGAATTTCTTGATAGATGAGTGCAGTCTTTTGCTGTTCCAATAAAAAGACCTTGTCACCTTTATAATACGTCATCTCAACAGTCGCTGAGGCTGTTTTTTTCATTTTAGTTTTAAAGTTTTTCTTTTCAAGATTATAGTTGCGATCTGTGAAATAATTCTGCGCTTTTGCAATGATCTGATCGGAAACTGCCATTTTTTTCGCGATCCACAAGGCATTACTTTCACCAGTTTGCCCAATCAGCAAACGATATTTAGGTGTTAGATGCTCGGCGTCGAAATCCATAGCCGCCGTGATAAAATCTGGATGTTGCTCAGCAAATCGTTTAATTTCGCCATAGTGAGTTGTTGTAATCAAGATACTTCCCTTTTGATAAAACTCTTCCATGATAGCAATCGCTAAAGCTGCGCCTTCATTGGGTTCAGTTCCGCTTCCCAACTCATCCAATAAGATCAAACTATTTTTTCGCGTCTGACGGAGAATCCCAGAAATATTTTGCATATGACCCGAAAAAGTACTTAGCGCATTCTCAATACTCTGTGCGTCGCCGATATCAACAAAAATTTGTTCAAAAATTGCGATCTCTGTTCCTTCTTTAGCTGGGATCTGCAATCCAATCATGGTCATTAAAGTCATTAAGGCTACAGTCTTCAATACAACCGTCTTACCACCGGCATTAGGACCAGTGATCGTCAGACCGCGATACTCTTCACCAATCGTCAAATCAAGCGGCACTGCGTTGGTAATCAAAGGATGCGTCGCTCCGATTAAGCGAATGTACCCCGCGTCATTTATTTCCGGCGTAGTCCCTTTTAATTCGCGGCTAAATTTTCCACGAGCAAAAATATGATCAAATTCAGCAATGATTTCAATATTCTGTTGGATCAATGGCAAAGCCTCGGCTAACAACCCAGTTAGTGTTGCTAGTATTTGATAAACCTCGGATTCTTCCATCATCTTATGATAAGTCAACTGTTCATTCCAACGACTAACATTGCTTGGTTCAATATACGCTGTAGTCCCCTTACTGGAAAGTTCAACGATCGTTCCTTTGACTTGTTTTTTGTATGCTGCTTTAATAGGCACGGTAAAAATATCATTCCGTTTTGTGATAATCGCTTCTTGCATTTTCTCTTTATTTTGTCGAATAAACTTCTTCAACAATTCTTGAATTTTATCTTGCGTTTCTGCGATGTCTCGTCGAGTTCGGCGTAATTCGCGGCTAGCATCGTCAATGATCCTTCCATTACGAATAACTTGATAGATTTCTGTCTCAATCTCATTGAAATCGCTCAAGCCTTGTCCATAACGATTTAATAGAGGGGCGATACTTTGATTCTTCTCAAAGAATTGTTTGATTAAACGTAAACTACGAAGAAAGTCTGCGTACTCCATCAATTCTTGCGGTGTTAAAACAAACCCTTTTTCAAGCTGATTAGTCACGTGTTCAATACTTTGTAGGCCCATGAATGGCACATGAAGGTTACTATCAAGTAATTGTTTCGCTTCAGTCGTTTCATTCAAACGTTTTTCTACTACTGAAAGTTTTGAATGCGGTTCAGTATTTGCGATAAGTTTCTTACCAAAACTGCTAATTGCGTAGCTGCTTAGTTGTTGTTTGATTTCGTTAAATTGTGTTTTTGTAAATGTTTCGTTATTCATGGTCTCTTCCTTTCAAGTTGAAAAGATACCTATCGAGGCCGGGGAAGCTTAACAAAAAAATCAGTCGTAGTCATTCTGACAGCCAACTCATTAATAAAGGTTAAATGATTCTTATACGTATACGATTCCACTAAATGTGCCAAAGCACATAGTGAAGCACACAAAAAAGCTGTGAAGATTCCTCTTCACAGCTTGAATAATCATTCATTAGCTTAGATAGGCATCTAATTTGGCATGCGAAATAACCCTGTATAAACAGTCTTTTTTCGCTATCAAGTTACTCCAAATTAAATAACTACACTCACCAAGACACCTCATAATTTTCGTTAAGTTTCCTTAGTAATAGTCTAACGTGACAATTTGTATTTGTCAAATTCAATTAAAAATTTACGCAATTGCGCTTGGTACAGGTTTAACACCATCATTGATGAAATACACTTGATACCAAGTTAAGAACGTATAAATCGTCCAGATCTTGCGACGTCCATCAGCATTTCCAGCAAAGTTGTCATCCAATAGCTTCACGATCTTATCTTGATCAAAGAATTCTTTGACAAAATCTTGGGTAAAGACATCACGAACGATTTGATAATATTTTTCTTCACGCAACCAGTCTTTGATAGGAACTGGGAACCCAAGTTTTTCACGATTGTACCATTCTTCTGGCAAATGACGTGCAGCAGCCTGACGGAACGCATATTTCGTGTTTTCAGAATTGATTAGATATTTGGTAGGAACGATCTCAGATACCTTCATCATTTCCTTGTCTAGCAATGGCACACGAACTTCTAATGAATTGGCCATTGCCAATTTATCAGCTTTCAATAAGATATCTTTCGGCATCCATTGGTGCATATCCAAATATTGCATTTTTTTGATTTCAGACATATCCTGAACTTTTTCATAATGAACGTCTACGATATCTTTGATCGTAGGACTTTGCTGAAATTCAGGCTGCAGGTAATCAACAGCTTCAGCTTCTTCAAAGACTTTTGCTTGTCCAATAAAGAATTCTTCTGCCGGTGCCAATGAAGTGTACAGATGCAAAGCTCCTTTGAAAGTTTTGCCTTTCAGACCTTTTGCGATTGAGTACCGCATATTTTTCGGCAATTTTTTCAAACCTTCGGCCACAACCTTGACAGCTTTTGATTTCGTATTCATACCATAAGCTTGATAGCCGGCAAATAATTCGTCAGCGCCTTCTCCGCTCAACGCAACTCGTACATCACGGCTAGCAAGTTCTGTTAAGAAATATAGCGGAACACATGAAGGGTTGGAATCTGGTTCATCTAAATGATATTGGATCAATGGGAAATAGTCGAAAGCTTCATCTCCGGTAACTACCCGAGATGTATTGTTCAAATCTATTAAATCAGCTAATTTTTTCGCTTCGATTGATTCATTGTAAGTTTTATCGCCAAAACCAATTGAATAAGAATGTTCTGGACGTAAAACCGCTGTTACATAACTGGAATCTACACCGGAAGATAAGAACGACCCTACTTCAACATCGGCGATTCGATGCGTTTCAATCGATTCAAGAACCGTTTTATCAATTAAATCAACTGTTTCCTCTAACGTCATATCCGTTTCTTGTTCCTTAACGTCCCAATATTGTTGAACGTCTAGTTTTCCGTCTTTATAAATGAAATAATGACCTTCTTTGATGCGATAAACATTTTTGAAGAAGGTTTCGTCTAAAGCAGAATATTGGAAAGTCATATAAGGCTTCAACGCTTCTTTATTCAACTCTTTGACAAAGCTTGGATGTTGCAAGAAACTTTTGATTTCTGAACCATACATAAATGTACCGTTCATCATAGTGTAATAAAGTGGTTTGATCCCAAAATGGTCACGAGCTCCAAATAATTCTTGTTTCTTCGTATCCCAGATCACGAACGCAAACATTCCACGAATTTTTTGTAATAAATCTACTCCGTATTCTTCATACCCATGCAGTAATACTTCTGAATCTGAATGAGTCGTGAAAATATGACCTTTAGCGATCAAATCTTCGCGAATACCTTGGTAGTTATAAATTTCTCCATTAAATGTTAGAACTTTTGTACCATCTTCGTTCTTGATCGGTTGAGTTCCACCCTCTAAGTCAATGATACTTAACCGACGAAACCCAATAGCAATGCCTTCGTCAATAAATTCTCCCGCGCTGCTTGGGCCGCGATGAACAATCGTATCCATCATATTTTTAATAATTTGTTCTTTTTGCGTTGTATTTGAACGATCTACAAATCCTACTAATCCACACACAATCTCTACCCTCTTTCAAACATGGTAAATGGTAAACTGATACTCTTTCATATCAACTTTCAAAGTATATCATAGGATTTGTGGACTTTCACGAGTGAACACGATTTCCTATGAAAAAAGCCCGAAAATTTAATTTTTTCCAAAGGGATTGCTCTTAACAGGTAGAACAGTTTGCCAAGTCTCTTAAGGATTGACTAATAAATTCCGTCTCAAACGACAAATGCCTTTGCTGAAAGCTAAAGTACAAAAAAAGCTGCACCAATAAATTGGTGCAACACTTGTTGTTTCATCATTATTAATCAGTAATCGTTAAGGGCACTAAAAATGGGTAACTACCGAAAAATTCGATCAATGATCGATTTTTACGATCGGTGTTAAGTTTTAGGCTGCTCGTTTGATCAATTGTATTTTGTTTGATTGTGACAGTTTGATTGCCGTCTAAAGCAATTAGATAACTATTTTCGCCAACCTTTTTGAAATCATAATTTTCATTATCCATAGTGGTAATGAAAATCTTATCAAGAACATCCACGGGAGTTTTATGGTGAAGATCCACTGCTAGATCTAACGGCTGACTATTGTCTAACAAGTTTTCATCAAAATCAAAGCCCAAATCTTTCATATGAGCCATGACATCATTCATTTCACGACTGAACATAGAATTCTGTCCACTAGTATAAATATGCTTGTTATAGCAATCCTTCAATAAAGTCAAAACGGCATCATTCAATACTTTGACCTTCATTGTATCCGGATAAACTTCCATCAATTTTATTTTTTCACTACGGAATTTTCCGTCTGAAGTTGGCATCATAAAACTAAAATTGATGTCATTCGCACTGGTCAAGCGATAAGTAAGGTTAAAATGTTTGCTTTCCCAAGTCGAAAATTCATTCGTTGAAAGGTGCAGATCATGATTTTCTAATGGTTTGATTAACTCAAAGGTGAAGTATTCCAATAATGCACCCTTAGCAATCGCAGAGACACTCATCTCTTCTTTAACAAAGATTTTTATGAAATAATCTAACAAGGCTGGGAAATCAGACTCCATTAGAACCTTTCTAAATTTCAGATCAGCGATTTCTTTTTCTGCATCGTCAATCAAACTTAATAAATCTTGATAATTCTCACTGCGGTTATCATAATAGTTTAAAGACGAATCGCTAACTGGTTTTGTTTGCGGTGTTCCTTTAAAGGATTCATTTTGATCTTCTGTAGATTCTTCGGGGTGAAGAATTTCTTTTTCGCGAATATTCAATCCGGGTTCTTCAGAATCAACCAATGCATCATAAATTTGATTGATTTTATTTTTTTCCTCAGTCATTTATTCCGCCCCCTTGTTTAAAAAATCTTTGATAAAAATTTCAAGCGCGGCATCCATTTCTTCTAAACCGCCGAACCGTTTTTTGATTAAGCGCAGCTCTTTTAAAGCAATCGCTTGTTCTAACGAAAGGCTGGCAATTCGATTGGCCAATTCAATTTTTTGTGATTCGCCGGATAATTGATCGCCGACAAAAGGTGTCCATTGACTCCTTTGCTGCTTCAACTCTCTTAACTTATCATCAATCACTTCGATTTCTTCTTCAATTTTCTTGCGGTTCATAAAGCTCTTGGTTTCTTCTAGCTCAGCCTTAAGCTTTTCTTGATGTGCGATCTTGCCATTTAACTCGCGTAATTCTGATTGAGCAGCAATTGTTTTCGCATCAAAATCATCTTGCTGGTTTTCAAGTTCCGATAATTGCTCTTTATATTCTCCCTTCATGACCTTTTCCCACTGATCACGAATCTCAGGTAATATTTTTATTGTAGGCTGTGTAGCATCGACTTGCAGAACCGCACGCTCGCGATAGTAGCTGCCGATTTGATAATTCATCAAAATTGGTGAAACAACGTCGCACATGATCATAAATGGGAACGTCCTTTGAATTTCTTGATCCAATTTACTTGTCAAGAAATTATCGATCTCATGGTTCGCGTTGCTGGATTGTTGGATTGATGCAGGCAATTCATTCCAGTAGATTTGGTAAACATCACCCATATGCTCCAATTTCATTGCCTCTTCCAACCGCTTAATCTGCCCCATCAACCCACCTAACACATCGGAAGCAGATTCCTTCACTGAATCGAACGAAGTTTCAGTTTGAAGTTCTTCCTGTTTTTCCGGAGTCTCCATCTAAGACCCTCCTTTATTTTTTTGATTAATTATATAATAAATATTACCATAATTATCTTTGATCCAAATCAAACAGAGATATTTCCTAAAATTTCTCGTAAGAATTGAAACCCACCCTTTTATTTTACCCTAGCAGAGCCGTAATGATAAGTATAAAATGTTGGAGATAGTAAAAAAAGATTGTGTCAATCTTAAAAAATGACACAATCTTTTTAATTATTTTGTTAAACCACTAAAGAAATCCTTCATCTGCTGCCATAAATTTGCGAAAAATCCTTGATTATCTTCTAATGTTCCTTTTAGCGAATCGCCGAATTTTCCGAGTTGATCAGAGACCTTATTGACCGTACCTTTGAAATCACTGCTGATTTTATCTAGTTGCTCAATAGATTCCTTATCCAAAACACCATCAGTTGTCTGATATTGTTGTGCTAAAGTGACTAATTTATTGATATCGTCTTTAGTGACATACTGGGACAAATTATTTTTTTCCAATGCGTCATTGACGATTTTTTCTACATCATCTTTTGTTGCCAACTCGCCCTGTTTCTCTTTGAGGTCAGCCAGCTCCTTTTTAATATCGACTAGCGTTTGGTTTAATTGTGCTTTATAGGCTTCATCGGCTTTGTCTTTTTCACTATCAGACAAATTTTGGTTTTGACTTTGTTCATTTGCTTTATTAACGACAGATTGCGAAATATCTGATGTTGTATCCAATTCGGTTTGTGCCAGCTGCGCCCGCTGTGGATCAACTGTTTCCCCATTCGATTCGAAGGCTTTATAGACACCTGTCAAAGCACTCTCCCCAGTTACTTTCACAACACTGGCAACTTTAACTGTCGCATCAGTGATACCTGCTGTGACTAGCGGATTTTTGTATTGATCTGCGGTGATCTGAGTAATATTTTGCGGTGTCAATATTTTAACATCGATCCCTTTTCCTTGGTCCTCACGATTAACGACTACCGAACTCAACATAACGCTGTCGTCCCCGCTGCCGTATCCTAAATATTTTACAAGATCTGCTCCTGTAGCAGTCTCCATTTTGACACTCTCTTGATTGATTCCTAATTTATTCATCGTTTCAGTTAATTGCTGCTGATTTAAGCCAGCACCGGCTACGAAAGTTGGTTTCCCCCAACGTTCATTGATCGCTCCGTCACCAGACTCTGCATGAGCTTTTGTTTGACTGACTAAGCCAGCACCCAACGAAAGTCCTAAGCCTGCTAATAAAAGATATTTATGAAGTTTCATCGTATTTCCTCCTGTAACTTGATATATACATAGTAGCTGATTTCTCCCTTTTTACTTACTCAAAACCCTTCTCTTTAAACAATTATTTACCAAGCTAAGAATCTCTTAACTATTTTTTCGGTCTTAAGTCCGAGGGAAAACCAAAAATTCTGTGTTTTTTGACAGAAAAAGGACTCTCAACCAAGCAGATTGAGAAGCCCTTTAAATTAGTTTTCTTTAGTTGTAAAATGAATCTTTCCTTGGTCGTCGCGTTCCAAGTAGGTTGTTTCTTTTAGATAACTAAAATGTAGTTCCTTAATACTTGAATCTTCCAGCATTTTTTCGTAGCCTTCAAAAATTGCTCGAATATATTGCTTGTAAGCCTGTTTTTTTCGTTGTCGCTTGTTCATAAGACACCGTCCTTCTTGGATATCTTACCAAGCATCAGCTTTTCAAACAAGTATTTTATTGATATGTCTCATGTAAATAAGTTAATAAATCTTTTGAAAGGTCTGTAGCAGAGGTTCCTTCAGGTTTATTTTCTAGAAACTCAACGACAGAATAATTTTGTTTCTCCGCATCAAAGGCATATAAGAAACTATTTTCTTGACCCTTTTCATCTTGTTTTTGCTTGATCTCGGCTGTTCCGGTTTTAGCTGCTAATGGAATATTCAGTGCCGCCAAACTATGAGCCGTGCCATTCTCATCACTGACTACCGCTTGCATATCTGTGGTGATTGTTTCAGCCGAGTCGGCTTTAATAACATCCTTTTTATCGGTTGTTTTTTTGTCAGCGATCAGTTTAGGATAGACCATCGTTCCTTTGTTAGGAAATACAGAATAGGCTGTAATTTGTTGGATTGGATTCAACAATAATTGTCCTTGACCATAACCTGTATCGGCAAGTAAAATTTCAGAATCAAAACTATCTTTACTAGAAATTTGCGCCTTATCCATAGCGATAGGCAAATCTAAGTCCTTGCCAAAAATGAATTTGTTCAAACCGGCACGGAAAGTTTTTTCTCCCATCTTCAATGTTTCTTGCGCCATATAAATATTATCCGAATAAACCAACGCGGTTTTTAAGTTGACTGGACTAACATCGGAAACACGGGTAACTTGATATGAACCCCAAGAACTATCTTTTTGCCATTTTAGCCCATTGATTGCCAATTCTTCATTTGGATTCAACGTTCCTGCATCTAAGCCAATTGCAGCCGTGATCGTCTTAAAGGTCGATCCTGGTGCATAGCCCGTTGCAAAACGACTCATAAAGGGTTGGTTCTTATCATTACTGTAGGCATCATAGTCAGCCTGACTAATTCCATTCGTCATTTTATTTGGATCAAAGCTTGGAGAGCTGGCAGCAACTAATAGCTCACCTGTTTTAGGAGCGGTCACAACGCTAGAGCCAGCCTGTCCATTCAAACCATTGTAGGCGATTTGCTGTGCACGGCTGTCAATGGTCAATTTGACATTTTCTCCGTCCTTTTTGTCGATCTTTTGTAAGACCTTCTTTTCGTTACCTTTATCATCAGTGATAGCTAATGACCCGCCATCCTTACCGCGCAATTGTTTATCCAACGCCATTTCCAAGCCGCTTCGACCGATCAGACTATCACTTGCAAGATCATCGTTTTTCTTCATGTCTTCAGCAGTTACTTTACCGACATAACCAATTAATTGTGCTGCGGCCTCTTTTAATGGGTAGGTTCGTCCGGTTGCTTCTTTTACTTCCAGTCCATCCGGTGTTTCTTTTGGTGCATCTGCCGTGGTTTTCAATGGGACAAAGAAATCATCCTGTACCCAGCCTTGGGACAATGCGGATTCCACATCTTTAGCTGTAAGATCAAGGCTTTTTGCAATTGCATCGATTTTTGTCGTACGTTCTTCTCCCGTACCAAGATTCTTCGGTACGATTCCCGATTGATAGACAGTTCCGTTGGTAGCGATCCCTTGACCAGAGCGATCCAAAATTTCACCACGCACAGCCGAATCTACTGAGTAATTGATTTTATCCTTACCGGACATTCCAGGGAAAATCAGATTCGGTTTCCATTTGATTTCTTTGCCGTCACTAGTCAATGTCCCCGTATATTTTTGATTTTTTAACTGACCAAATCCGGTATTTACAGATAGGTCATATGAAAATTGATATTCGTTGTCTTTTTTATCAACGGTTAGATTTTTCATTTTAATATTTGTGGCGCTAATACCAGAAAAAATAGATTGGTATTTCTCTGCTACTTGCTTCTTTGTAAAACCATTCTCTTTTACTGAGTCGGCATTCAAATTTTTCGTTATCTCTTGATACTTGCCCTTTTGTAAACTTTTAACAAAGGCCTCGACTGTCTCTTCGCTTTGTTTTTTGATTTGACTCGCCTGATAAGCACGTACACCGAAAAAGCCGGCAACTAGCAAAATAATAACAGCGACAATAATGATCGGTAATTTATTTGTTTGTTTCGTGTTGCGTGTACTTCTCTCCATGACAGGGTCCCCTCCCTAGCTTCTTTGGTCCTCTTTCTTTATACTATAAAAAAGGACGTGTTAATTATGAATCATTGCTATCTATTCATCGGACCAAGCGGTTCAGGAAAAACCAGCCTGGCCGAAAAAGCCTTTACCGCTGAACAAAAAATTATTTCTTACACAACGCGTGCCCCTCGTGATGGTGAAGAACACGGACGTGATTACTACTTCATATCGAAAAAAGAGTTCAAGCAAATGGTGAACAACGATAAATTTGCCGAATACGATGTTTATGATGAAGAGTTTTATGGTATTGCCAAAGCAACCTTGGAGGAAGCCCTAGCCGCTGGTGATTGCTATGATCCAATCACTACAACTGGCTTCATCAATTTGCATCGGATTTTCGGCAATCAAATGGTGCCCATCTGGATCAATATTTCTAAAGAAACCATGATTGATCGCCTCGAAAAAAGAGCTGCCCCTGAAGAACTAGAACGGCGTCTAGCAATTTTTCAAGAAGACCAAGAAAGTCTGGCACGTTTAAAGAACTTTTCTAATCTAATTGAAATTGATGGTGAGACTTCTTTAGAAGAAATGTATCTTCAATTACGACAAGCGCTAAACTAGTTGAAACGCCTTGCGCTCGCCATGCTCAAATGGAAAATGGATCATGCCGCAATAAGTGAAGCCGCATTTCTCGATCAGACTCAGCATTGGCTGATTAGCAGGATAGGTGTCAATTCGGATATCTTCATAGCCTAAAGCTTTCGCTTGTTGAATTGCCATACTTAATAAATTTTTGCCCAAGCCAATACCGCGATGTTTCTGACTGACTGCTATATGGTGTAAAGATACATAAGGTCCCTTTCCTTGCCACTGTCCTTCGATGGCTTCGTAGACAGGGTCTTCACCGCTGATTAGTGCCACAGTTCCGACAATCTCGTCTTCCAAAGTCAGCACGTAGCTGGCTTTTTTTTGTATATCCTCTCGGATCACTGCTTCGTGAGGCTCGTGGCCGTCCTGCCATTGTGGCGAACCCTGTTCTTTTAAGTATTGCTTAGCTTCTGCGATTATGAGACCGATGGCGGGTATGTCTGCTAAAGTACTTGGACGAAAATCAAACGCCGTTTCCTTTGGTTGACTCGTCTTTGCTTCATCGCCAAATGACAGAATCGCTTCCGTATCCTTCTTTCCAAGAAAGCTCCCTAGCAGTTCGCCCATTTGTTTCGCTTGTCTAACAATAAAATCTTCATCTTCATATCCCATTTCTTTTCCACCCTTTCTGCCAATGGTCGCCTTGCTCTAAGAAGGCTCCGATCAATTCCAAATGGTTTGCCAACGACCACTTCTTAATCGTTCCCAAGCCAGGAAATTTTCTTATTTCCTGATATCGTAATAATTCTTCCAAACCTAGAGTCAGCAACAGCTGATCCTGATTACGGTAATACCAGTCAGACAATTTTTCTAGTGCTTCAAAAAATTTTTCTCCTTGATCTTTTGCGTTCTCATTACTATCAGATACAAAATGTTTGATTCTCAAATTAAGATACGCATCAAAATAGCTAATGTGAATCGCGATTGCGCGACTAGGTCCGCCCTTATCAAAATAACGACTACCTTCAATCGTGTAGTCGCTGAATCCGTTTGAATCCGGTCCTAAATAGAGATGTTCATCGCTATAAAAATCATCTACCTTTTCACTGTAATTGGCAACATTTTTTTTCGTTTGGAAGGCATCTCTGAGTAAAATTTTATTTGGTACATCTAAAACTCTAAATCTTCCTTGATCTGGAATAACCGAAAAACTCTCGCTTTGGATAGGCAAATCAGCTTTTTTTCGTGGAGAATGAGCATCAAACAAGTAAAGATTCGCTGCAAAAGTATTTTCCTTGGTCACGATCTCCGCCTTTTTTACACTTGACTCTTCATTCAACTCCCACTCAAATCTTTTCTCCGCGAAAAGCTTCGCTGTACCTACCTGAGGATTGGTTATCAAATAACAGATCAAATTATATTTATCAAATAGCTCAATCGTCTTTTTGAGAGTTGCTGAATCACGAACCGGTTCAATAATAGGTCGAATCCTTTTCGACCAGCGGTTCTCTTTGATCAAAGTATTCACTGCCAATAGATCAAACTGTTTGCCTCGTAAATATGGATAATACATCAAATCACTCCAATGGTTCAGTCGGCCGACGCCGAACTTGCCTTTGCTGCCGTAAAAATTCATAGTCTTGTTCCAAAGCACGCAGCTCTTCTTCTAAACTTTCAATGCGCGCCGTTTGGACATCCTCAACAAAACGTTGATAATAATTGCTTTCTTGTAAGCTGTCTTTTTCGTCTAATCGTCGCCGCAGTTCTTTATACAGCTGCTCTGTTGAGAAAAAACTAGTTCCATATGACATGCGTTTTGCTTTTTGAACCTCTCGAAATAACGAGGCTGTAAAACGCTGTGTCAGTGCATTTTCTTCAACCTTCAAATCGCGTTTTAGCGGTTTTTTCGCAATGAAGAAAGTCCCATCCGCGGGAAGATCTTCAGCCTTAATGTATGGCCGGTATACTAAAACGCCGATCTCATTAGGAATATCCTCTTGAACTTTCTTATAAAGTTCCTCTGTTAATACAAAATAATTATAATGGCCGATAAAGGAAAGTTTTGCTTTAGAGTAGAAATCTGCTTTGGTTACCTTTAGTTCATAGCAGCGCCATTCAGTTGCATTCGGTTTAAAAAAACAAGCAAGTGTATCAACAATTCCTTGTTCATCCGGCATCGTTACTTCTTCTACAACAATACCGCCGAGTTCGATACAATAATAATACAATGCCTTTTCGATTTCTTGTGTCAATGTTGTTTTCATCATTTCACCACGGGAACGTATTTTCGTAAACTTTAGCATATCTGCAATAAAAAAAACAGAGGTTGCCCCCTGTTTTAAATAAAATATGAAAGATCACTTGCTGGACTTGGATAAGCAAAAATATATTTTTCAACTTCTTCGTGGGACATTTTCTTAGTTAGAATGATCAAAAGATAGTTGATGACTTCGTCTGCCAGTTGACTTAAACAAGTAATCGCAACAATCTTGTCGTCTTCATCATAAACGATTTTGATCTTTGCTCCTTGATCATTGATTCGGTGATAAGTGTACCAGCTAGATAGATCCGTCGTTTCTGAATGGTATTTTTCTGGGTGATCGTCAAGCTCTCTTTCGCTTAAGCCGATTCTAGCCAAACGTTGATCGCCAAATACTATTGTTGGAATCAATGGGTAATCAATTGCTTCGGTATCGCCATTCATGGCATTAACGACATAACCTGCCTCAAAACCAGCAACTGGTGTGAGTTTCGGTTGTTTTTTCGCGATCACATCTCCACAAGCAAAAATATTTTGTTGCGTTGTGCGTAAATGCTCATCGACCTTAATTCCTCTTTTATCATAGGAGACACCGGCTTTTTCTAAATTCAATCCTTCAACATTTGGGATACGCCCGGTAGCTCCGATAACCATATCAACAACCAATTCAAAATTCTCACCAGTTATACGATAATTTGGATGCATTAGTTCTACCGATTTTGTATTCACATTTAAGTGAAATTGAATGCCATCTGCCTTCATGTGTTCGACTAAATCATTAACTAGTTCCTGGTCAAACTCTTTTAACGGACGATCATTATGATGAATGATATGAACTTCAGAACCAGCGGCACTCGCGATCACTGCGAGTTCAAATGCGATGTAGCCTGCACCGATAAATGCCATTTTCTTAGGTAAATGATTCAAATCTAAAAAATCAGTACTGCTTTGCAATAAATCTTGACCATCGATCGACAATACCGCCGGACGTTGTCCCGTTGCAATCAAAAACTGGTTGGCCGATAACTCTTGATCATTGACTACAATCTGATTTGCATCAAGAAAGCTCGCTTGTCCTTGGTAACGATCGATCTCTGCGGCATCTAGACCTTCCTTTGTATTTTGCGGAACAAAATCAGTGTAGCTTTTCTTGAAAGTCATCAAATCTTCCCAAACAATTTTAGGCGTTTGATCAAATCCTTTGCCTAGCATCGTCTCAATTCTTTTTTGTGCTTCTACTCCGCTCATCAGCATTTTCTTTGGATCACACCCACGGTTCGGACAAGTCCCGCCCCACAAGTCGGATTCGATAATCGCCACTTTTTTCCCTTGTTCCTTTAAACCATAAGCAGCAGAATTTCCAGCTGGTCCGCTGCCAATCACAATTGCATCATATTTTTCCATTATTAACCCTCCTGACTCAAAAAGCGGAAGACATCGCTTCGGTTGATCAAGCCTATTAATTTTCCATCTCGTTTAATAGTAAAAGCATCCTGCTCGGCTAATAAATCAAAAACCTCACTCAAGCTGGTCTCTAAATCTAAGCTTCTCAATTCAGTATTCGCAACCGCAGTCTTTTGATAGAAACCGCCATTATACAATGCTTCAAGTGTTTGAGTATAAACCTCATCTGTGGTTTCATCAAAGAATTCTTCGACAAATTGATTGGCCGGATGTTTTTGAATCTCCTCTGGGGTATCACATTGAATTAATTTCCCTTCATGCATTACAGCGATTCGGCTACCAATCTTCATCGCTTCTTTCATATTATGTGTAACGAAAATGACTGTATTCCCTAATTTCCGGTGCAATTCCAAGACCAGATCTTGTAAGCTCGCCCGCGAAATTGGATCAAGTGCACTAAAAGGCTCATCCATCAAAACAATATCTGGCTCTGATGCCAAAGCACGAATGATCCCGATCCGCTGCTGCTGACCGCCAGATAGTTCACTTGGCATCCGATCTCTGAACAGCTCTGGATCCATATCAACTTCCTGCAATAATTCATCTACTCGTTTATTCCGCTGCTCCTTGTCCCAACCGAGCATATCAGGAATCACTTCGATGTTTTCTTTAACGGTCATTGTTGGAAATAAAGCGATTTGTTGAAGAACATACCCAATCTGCCAACGTAATTTTTGAATATTATAATCTTTGATTCGTTTTTCTTTAAAGTACAGGTTACCATCAGTAGGTTCAACTAACCCATTAATCATTTTTAAGGAAGTTGTTTTCCCACTGCCAGAAGGTCCAACTAAAACAAATATCTCACCTTTTTTTACTGTAAGGTTCAAGTCCTTTAAGACAACATTTCCTTCGAACTCTTTACTGACGTCTTTAAATTCAATAATCGATTCCATCTATTTCTCCTCCCCAATGATTTTTTCTTTCACTAAGAAGTCATGAGCAACTTTTGCTGGTTGTTCCTTCTTCACATTGACCAGATAGTTCATTTCGATCATCTGATCCTCAGTAATCTTACCAGCCAAACGATTCAACGCTTTGACTACTTTTGGATGCTCATCCGCAAATTCTTTTTTCATTAACGGTGCTCCTTGATAAGGTGGGAAGAGATGCAAATCATCTTCTAATGTCACTAAATCATATCGCTTAATCTCACTATCCGTCGAATAAGCGTCGATCACATCGACGTCACCATTATTGATTGCTTGATAACGCAGCGCGGGTTCCATACTTTGAACGGAGCTTAATTTGACACCGTATTTATCTTGGATGCCTCGGTAACCATCTTGACGGTCAATAAATTCCAGTGTGAAGCCTGCTTTTAATTGATCTTGCTGTGCTTGCAATTGAGAAATTTTTGTAATGCCGCGTTTTTCGGCTTCACTTTTCTTCATAGCTAAGGCATAGGTGTTTTCATAATCCATTGGTTTTAGCAAACGCATGTCGAATTGCGAATCTAGCAATTTGTTTGCTTCCTGATAAGTCTTCTCCGGTGATAAGTCATCCGGCGTACTCTTTGGAACTTTTACTAAACTTTCTAAAACTGTTCCAGTGAATTCTGGATAAATATCGATTTGATCGCTCTTTACCGCACTGAATAAGAAGCTTGTTTTACCAAAGTTTGGTTTTAATTCTACGTTGATTGAGGAATCCTCATCCTTGATAACCTCTTTGTACATATTGATCAAAATATCTGGCTCTGAACCTAATTTTCCAGCAATCGTTACGGTCTCGCTGCCGATCGAATTGTTCTGAGCAAAAAAAATACCGCCAATACTTAAGCAAATCACACCTAACGCCACCAATGTGACCTTTCCACTGCGATTTTGCAAGAATCGGATCAGGGTACTGAAGATAATCGCCAATAACGCTGAACTAATCGCCCCTATCAATGTCAAGTTTGGATCATTACGGTCAATCCCAAGAAGAATAAACGTACCTAATCCTCCGGCACCAATCAAAGCAGCCAATGTTGCAGTTCCAATAATTAGAACCAAAGCCGTTCGAACACCAGAAATAATAACCGGCATCGCCATTGGTAGTTCGACTCGCATTAATTTTCGCATTCGAGACATCCCGAAAGCATCAGCGGCCTCTTCGATTGATGGATCAATTTCTGCTAAACCGATGTACGTATTTTGGAAAATAGGTAATAAGGCATAAACCACTAATGCAATCAAAGCAGGAACGGTACCAATACCGACAAAGGGAATAAGTAATCCCAATAAGGCTAATGAAGGGATGGTTTGCAGGATACTCGTTATCTGCAAGACAACTTCTGCCAATTTTTTTCGCTGGCTCAGTAGGATCGCCAAGGGAATTGCAATCACTATAGCAATCAATAGTGCACTTAAAGAAATCGCTAAATGCTCGAAGATCGCTGTTAGCAATTCGTCTTTTCTTTCACTAAAAGTATTAATTAATTCATTCATAAAAGATCCTTTCAAAATTATGACTTATTCTCAGTATAACTTAATCAAAAAGGGAGACAAAAAGATTCGCTCGGTCAAAAAGTAGTATAATGACAATTGACTCCTATTCTGATAGTGATATTTTTCTAAAAAAAAAGAATTTTAACTTTGCATTATAGAGGTTTTTATTACGTTCGTTATTCATTAGAATAACGAAAAATAAAAACTGTAATTCAATCTATAAAGCAAAAAAGAAAGCAGGAAAAAGATGAAAACAAATGATGAACTAAAAAAAATCCAGTTAACTAAACAAGAGAAAACTTACTCATATTTAAATTCTCACCATTATAATTGGTTTAAAGCGATTGACCTGAATTTGCTAGACAGTGATGGTTTCACCAATTATTTTTTACGTATCAAGAAAAATGAGCCCGAAGTCTTCGAGACTCTACAAGAAAACGTATTGGATGCTACTATTACTGGATTTCTTAATGAACTGTCGGAAGCAGACAGTTTCGTCTTATTGACGGCGACTTGGGCAAATGGATTTATCCCTGAAGAAGCGGCATCAGCGATGCAGGATTTTGATCGCTATTTGACAAATTATACGATTCAAAAAGATCCTTTATTGGGTATTAACCAAATGAATGCTGATTTCAATCAAGTGTTGATGCAGCATTTTCCTAAAGTCCGTCGACAAGATTTGCGGCTGATTTATCGGTTGCTATTGCTGAAAGAAGCTTCTGCAGGCGAAGTTTCAGAAGAATTGTCTTCATTAAATGAACCGACAAGAGAACGTACAGAAGCTATGCTAAGCCTTTTCCAATCAATCTAAATAAAAAAGAAACGACATTATTAGCGGTCGTTTCTTTTTTTGTTACTGTTCAATCGCTGTTACCATTACATGCCATTGTTTAATCTCGTAGTGATAAAATCCACCCTGAAATACTGGATCTGCATCAGAGATTGCTTTCGCTTCTGCTAGATTTTCCGCCTCGAATATCACCATGGCACCATCAATTTCTTCTGTGGTCATATCACCGAATACTCCCGCTGTTAGGTAACGTTCTTCTGATAACTGCTTTAGATACTGAGCAGATGCTATCGCTACCTGTTCGGTAACCTCACCCGCTCCATTCTTGTAATCAATCCGAACAAACAACGTACTTCCCTCTTTCATTTTACTGCTCCTTTCTTATAACAAATAATTATTGTCTTTATTAGCAACCTGCAACTGATGAAGTTCATAAGTTGCGTACCCCGCAACGATCAATGGCTCCTGCTGACAAATTGTTTCTGCTTCTTCATAACTGTTTGCCTTAAGAAGATACATCCCCGCCATTCCGGGATATCCTTTGAAAGCCCCACCAAGCGCTAAACAGCCTTGATCGTCTAGCTTTCGTAAATTATCGACATGTGCAACGACTCCTGCTCTATTCAATTTACGATATTCTTTGGTTTTCTTGATCATCATGACGTATAGCCACTCTTCCATAATCTCGCTCCTTTTAGTCATATTTTTGTGCGATTTTTAACGCACGCCTTTTTAATTCCTTTCGAGCCTCGGCCGGTTCAAGAATTTCAACATAGGGACCGAAGGAAAGTAAGCGATGGTAGGTCCACTCGTTCAACGGATACTGAACGGTAACTAAATAATTGCCATTGGGGCATCGTTCAACCTGCTGCTCTTGAAATTCATCAAATAAACGATAGGACATTTCTGGCAGAAACAGTAATTTGAAGGTTGAATAATTCACTTCATATGTAGAATCTGCTAATGAGAAATCTTTTGGCAAACTTCGTTCAAATGATTCCGACAAGACATTGATCCTCTTCATGCGAGATAAACGAAATACCCTGACCGCATGATTATGGTGACAATATCCGACGATATACCATGCATGGGATTTGAAAATCAAACGTAATGGGTCAACTTTTCTTTCAGACTGCTGAAGCTCGGAATTAAAGTACTCGAAGGTTAAAACATGTTTCTTAGTCAGTGCCCGCCGTAAATCAGAAATAGTAATTTTTTCCTCTTCACTACTTCCCCAATAACTAAAATCAATCTCAAGCCAGTCATCAGATAAAGACTGATTGAAAAGCGCGTCAATTTTAGTTAAGGCTTGTTCAGCATCCGGATAGTTTGATGCTTGGAGAATCTGCAGTCCTTGATAAACTTGTACTTGTTCTTCAGTCGTCAGAAAGGACTTGTTTAAAGCATAACCATCCATCAATGAGATTCCGCCGCCAGTTCCTTTCTTTGAAGTGATAGGAATTCCTGATAACGTCAGTGTGGTGATATCACGATAAATCGTTCGTGTGGAAACATTAAAATAATCCGCTAATTCTTTAGCGGTAACTTGTTCGCGGCTAACGATGTAAAAGATCATTCTCACTAACCGTTCGATCTGCATAGAACTCCTTCCTTTCATGTAAACTATACCAACGCTAATGCGACAACAAGCTGTCATATTAGAAAAAGAAAAAACAGATGAAAACATTTTATTCATGCTTAGCATCTGTTTTAGGACATTCGGGTAATTTCTCGATCAATCAAAGCCAGCGAAATTTTTAACGCTTTTACTCGTTCCTTCGACAAAGTCAGCTGCGCTTTCATATTTCGACCAGCCGACTGTTTCTCCTCTAAAGAAATGATTGCCTGCTCAATTTTATGGAGCGTTGAAGCCAACGATTTCTTAGCGGCCAAATAATCTGTTAAAAAATAGTCTTCCAAATACCTCACTCCTTTTCTAAAGTATAGCAAAAAAAGTCTCCTCTTTATTTAAGAGGAGACAAATTATCTTATTATTAGC
Source organism: Enterococcus malodoratus (assembly GCF_027659535.1). Taxonomy (NCBI): domain Bacteria; kingdom Bacillati; phylum Bacillota; class Bacilli; order Lactobacillales; family Enterococcaceae; genus Enterococcus; species Enterococcus malodoratus. Next base: position 346,051 of record NZ_JAQDPG010000002.1, read on the forward strand.
GAATCCCTAAAGCAATTCGTGCGTAACGGCTCATTTTATCGGTCGTCCATGCTGGATACCAAACAAGCTTCACTTCTACATTGGTTACTTCTGGAATCTCAGACAATGCTGATTGGATGTTGTCAGTTAAGATATCTGCTAACGGACAGCCCATGGTTGTCAATGTCATCTTGATCACAGTGTTCCCAGTCTGTTCGAAATCTACTTCATAAATCAAACCAAGGTTGACGATATCGATGCCTAACTCAGGGTCAATGACTGACTCTAAAGCGGTCAAAATAGTTTCTTTAATTTCAGCCACTTCTGCATCGGTCCACTTTTGTGTGTTCTCTTCCACTTGCTCCACTCCCTTTCGAGTTTCAAGAGTATTTTACTCTATCTGCCAGCTTTTGTAAATGAGAATTGAAACCTATCTATTCTCATTTAACAATCATTACTTGCTAACTTGCGATTTTTTAATGAGGTTTTGTTCGTCTTGTGTCAAGAAAGTCCCCACAACTGAGTCTGTCGCTACGATATTAGTAAACGAGTTAGGATCGACGTGGGCCACCACTTGCTTAAGCGTGTATAATTCATATCGTGTAAAAACAATCATAATAACTTCCCGTTCACTCGAACTAAATCCGCCTCGTGCAGGGATGACTGTCAACCCACGGAGGAGTTCACTATTCAATGCGGCACACATCTCCGTGCTCTTGTTCGTATTGACAAAGGCCGTCATTTTTTGGTGACTAGTATGGACATAATCAACGACTGTACTCATAGTGAAAATCGTGATGATCGTGTATAAGGCGCTTTCCCATGTAAAGAAGAAACCGGCTACAACAACGATTAAACCATTCAACAGCATCATATAATTTCCAACTGTTCGTCCAGTTGTTTTTGAAAGCAATAATGAAACTATATCTAATCCACCGGTAGTAAAACCAAATTTCAACGAGAGACCTGCACCAATCCCCAGCAAGACCCCACCAGTGATAGCATTCATCAAGACATTGTCTGTCACCTGTCCAACAGGCACCAATGTAGTGAAAAAGGACATTGAAATCACGTTAGCGAAACTTAGAATCATCGCCGATTTACCTAATTTGATAAATCCTAAAATGAATACCGGAACATTCAGAAGAAAAATAAGAATCCCAGTATCGACGGATAATCCGGCATTTGAAAGTAAATGTTCTGCAATCTGGGCAATCCCAGTCATGCCGGCTGAAAACACATTTGCCGGGATCAAGAAATAGTTCAAACCGACCGCACCGGTCAAACCAGTAAATAATATGACAAGGATTTTTTTGGCCAAGTCTTTTGATGTATAATTGATAACCTTCTGCATCCGATATTCCTCCTTCAATTCAAACCTATAATAGAGTAACAGGTTCTATCAATAATAATCAATCGTTTTCAATCACTTATTGGAGAATAATCATAGCTTTCTTAGTAATTTTTGATAAACTATAAGAAAAGACTTAGGAGGGTGTCTATGGCTAAAGATGCAAGCTTTGATATCGTTTCAGAATTAAATAAAGAGGAAGTTAAAAATGGCGTACAAATCGCCTTGAAAGAGTTGAAGAATCGCTTTGATTTCAAAGGAAGTTTGTTTGATATCAAAATTGAAGGAAATCAATTGGTAGTAAAGGCTGAGGATGATTATAAAGTCGAACAAGTCAAAGACGTACTATTCAGTAAACTGATCAAACGCGGTGTTCCCTTAAAGAACATTCAATTTTCTGATTCTGAACATGCTTTGGGCGGAAATGCTCGGCAAACGGCGGAACTTGTTAATGGGATTGATAAGGAAAGTGCTAAAAAAATCACTACCGCAATTAAAAACAGCAAAGTCAAAGTCAAAGCGCAAATTCAAGAAGATCAGTTACGCGTAACTGGGAAAAATCGCGATGATTTACAAAAGGTTATTACTTTAGTAAAAGATATTGATCTACCGATTGATGTACAATTTACGAATTATCGTTAAAAAAAGCCGACACTGTTGTCGGCTTTTTCGTTTCTTATTAAATACTGCTCGCTGGTTTGCCCCTAATGACTAATGGATTGTTTTTAAGCAAATATTTTAAATGCGATATTTTTATTTGCCATTATTAATAATCAAATGCTATTTATTCGTTTTGCTGCCAAAAAGCTTGGGCAGCCCGTTCTACTTCCTCTGGACCATAGACAACTTTTCGATCGGACCAGTTAGGCGGCAACAGGTTTTGATAATGCGGATTGGTATAGCGCTGATCCAGCAGCAAAATAATTCCTCGGTCTTCCATGGTTCGAATGACTCGCCCAGCCGCTTGAATAACTTTGTTCATTCCCGGGAGCTGATACGCGTAACTAAATCCTTGGTTTCGTTTCTCATCATAATACTCTTTGATCAACTCTTGCTCATGATTAACCTGAGGTAATCCCACTCCAACAACAACTGTACCAATCAGGCGGTCCCCGACTAAATCAATTCCTTCAGAAAAAATCCCACCCAAGACACAAAAACCAATCAAAGTATTTGCTGGCTGATTGACGAAGGCGGCTAAGAATTCTTCCCGTTCAGTCTCATTTAGCTTTGAACCTTGAATCTGAATCGCGTATTCAGGAAACACATCATGAAAATAATCCGCAACTTGATCCAAATACTGAAATGATGGAAAGAAGACGAGATAATTACCGGTCTTGTTTTTAACTAACCGTTCAATCGAAGCAGCAATTTTCGGTATGCTTTGTGTCCGCTTCTGGTACGTCGTCTGAATGCTGGCATCGACCATAACTAAACGATTTTCATTTGGAAATGGGCTAGGCAGCCGATAAGTTAAGCTTTCTTCTCCTCCGCCCAACACTTCTTGATAGTAATCCAGCGGTGAAAAGCTCGCCGAGAATAAGATGCTGCTGCCGACCTTCTCCATCGTTTGTTCTAAGAACCAAGAAGGATCAATACAATATTCTTTTACAATCAAATCATAGCTTTTATGCTCCACCGTCGTTTGGTAATGATCATCATAAAACTCGCTCATTCGGGTAAAACGCAAGATTTCAAAATAAACAGGCAGCATTTTTTGCTGTGCTAGATGATCTGGATTTTCTGCCAGCCACTCCTTGATTTGTTCCTGTAGTTTAAAAAGACTATTAATCAAGCTTTCTGGAGCTGCTTGTTGATGATGGTAGGCTTCTCCATCCAAGGCTTGATGAATCAATTCAAATTCGTTATCCACTCTTGTAAATGCTCTGTTCAATTTTTTAAAGGACTTGTCCAAATCCTTTTGCATTTGTGCGATATTTTCACGTGATATACTGGCTGAATACATTTCCTTCGAACGATTGACCAAGTTGTGTGCTTCATCGACCAGCACTAGATTCGTCTTATTTTCTTCTTCAAAAAATCGCCGCAAATAAACCGTTGGATCAAACAAGTAATTGTAATCCCCGATGACGATATCCGAAAAGCGGCTCACGTCCAGTGAAAGTTCGAAAGGACAGAGTTCATGTTTTCGAGCATACTCTTCAATGACTGGTCGAGTATATTGGTCTGCATTATTCAACATATCCCATAACCCATCATTGACTCTGTCATAATAACCTTTCGCGAAGGGACAGTGCTCTGGTGTACAATTACGTTCTGTCAGGAAACAGATTTTGTCCTTTGCAGTCAGTGTGACGCTTTTAACTCGACCCTCTTTTTTCGTGATCTTTGTGACCGTCTCTTCAGCAACTTGTCGGGTAATGGTTTTAGCAGTCAGGTAAAAGATACGTTCGCCTAACTCTTCCCCCATCGCTTTAAAGGCTGGAAACAAAGTAGACATAGTTTTTCCTGTTCCGGTCGGCGCTTCGACAAATAGTTTTTGCTGGGCATGGATCGTTTTATAAACTGCCGCCGCCAACTCTCTTTGTCCCGCACGGTAAGTGTCAAAAGGAAAGTCTAAAGACTTCAAGGAATCATTTCGAGTATCCCGCCATTGCATTTGAAAAATCAGCCAGTTTTCGTAACGTTTAACTAAATCATTGAAGAATTCAGTCAGCTCTGTAAAAGTAAAGCTGCGAATTTGGCGCGTGATTTTTTCTTCGGTGGTTTGAAAATAGGTCAAACGTGTATTAATTTGCGTTAATTCTTCCTGTTCGCTGTAAATGTATGCGTAAACCATTGCTTGATAAAAATATAAATCAATGATCCCCGCTTCCAATTCTTCGAAAGGTGTCTCCGATGTTTTTATTTCGTCGATAAACACTTGATCTTCTTCTATATAAATTCCATCTGCTCGCCCTTCGATTTGGACGGCAGTTTCAGCAATTTCAATCGGCTTCTTCAGCCAAACTTCTTTCTGATAGTCGGTACCGGCCTCTTTTTGCAGCTGTCGGTGAATACGAGCGCCTTCTTGCGGTGTATGATTACTGTTTTTTCCTTCATCAATACTGCCGCTTCGTAAGATAAATTCTACCAATTCACGAACTGCTATTTTTTTGACCGCCATCTTGTCACCTCATTCTATGTTTCGTTCAAAATGCTTTGTTAAAATCATTTTGCTGTTTCACCATAGAAGATTTTTTTCCACTCGTCAAGTTTTATTCTATATATAATAGAGAGAAAAATTTTTAGCTATCACCTAAAAGATTCAGACAAAACCATGATTCATTTGGCTTCTCAGTGAATATGTCAAAATCGTTCAGGGAAGCCACAATTTTTTTACTTTTAAGGTATAATGAAGAAGGAATTTGTGATGCTGAGTTTTTCTTACTGGCAATTTTTCGTTCGGTCAGTAAAAGTGAATCAAACCAAAGAAAATTACTTTTTAGTATTTCAGGGAGGAAAATAATGATTCAAATCGAAGGTTTTGTTACTGGAATCGCGCAAGAAAATTGCTATTTGATTCATAATGAACAAAATTTATTGATCGTTGATCCAGGCTCGGAGGGCGATCGATTGGTGCAGGAAATCAAACGCATTGGAAAAACACCTCGTGCGATTCTCTTGACCCATACTCATTACGACCATATTGGGGCTGTGGAACAGTTGCGCAACAAGTACGGCGTTCCCGTCTATGTCAGCCCATTGGAACAAAAATGGTTGGGAGATCCAATCTTAAATCTTTCTGGTTTGGGACGTCATGATAATATGCCTGACTTAATCGTTCAGCCAGCGGAATATGAGTTTGAAATGAAAGAATACACGATTGGCGGCATGACCTTTGAAGTCATTCCAACACCCGGACATTCCATTGGCAGTGTCAGCTTTTTATTTGATGACTTTGTAGTTGTCGGTGACGCCCTATTCAAAGGCAGTATTGGCCGCAGCGACCTTTACTCTGGCGACATGCAGCAATTGTTATACAGCATCAAAAATTATTTATTCACTCTTCCTCGTGAATTACCGGCTTATCCCGGACATGGTGATGCGACAACGATCGGTCACGAGGTCGATACAAATCCGTTCTTTAATTAATCAACTTTTTGGAGGTTTTAAATATGGCAGAAACAAATCTTTATATTGTTCGACATGGTAAAACAATGTTCAATACGTTGGCTCGAGTACAAGGCTGGTGTGATACACCGCTGACAAAAAGCGGCCGCGACGGCATTCACTACGTTGGCTTAGGTTTACAGGATACAAAGTTTGAAGAAGCCTATTCAAGCGATTCTGGCCGGGCGATCGAAACAATGCGCATTCTTTTAGGCGAGCATCCCGATGGTAAAGATATTCCTTATCACGTAGATCCGCGTATCCGTGAATGGTGTTTTGGTTCATTAGAAGGCGCCTATGATGCTGAAATGTGGGGTGTTCTACCTCGCGTGTTGAATTTCAAGACAGAGGATGACTTATTCGCAACGGATGTCAGCTTCGAAGAAATCGCAAATGCAGTTGAAGGTGCAGACACAGCTAATTGGGCAGAGCCTTACACACAATTGCGTGATCGTGTTTGGAACGGCTTTGAGGATATTGCACAAAACCGAGAAAAACACGGCGGCGGAAACGTATTGATCGTTTCTCATGGCTTAACGATTGCTTTCTTATTAAGCTTGATTGATTCAAAACAACCTGTTCGGGCTAACCTGCTAAATGGCAGTATCAACCGCCTGCGTTATGAAAACGGCAAATTCTCGATCCGTGCGATTAATGATATCAGCTACATGGAACGTGGAAAAACTATTTCAGATCATACAGACGAATAAGCTTTGAAAACTGTTGGTAATTGCCAACAGTTTTTTTCTTAAAAAAAGTTTAGCCTTTTTTCAATGGTCTTTTCATTAGGGAAACGGTATACTATTTTATGTTATTAACCTGAAAGGACGTACACTATGCTTATTGCAAATATTTTTAAAGCAATTATTCTTGGGATCGTAGAAGGAATCACCGAGTGGTTGCCGATTTCATCCACGGGTCATTTGATCTTAGCAGATGAATTTATCAAAATAAATATGAGCCCTGCTTTTATTGAAATGTTCAATGTAGTGATTCAATTAGGAGCGATTCTCGCGGTAGTAGTTCTGTACTTTACCAAACTGAACCCCTTCGCCCCTAGTAAATCGCATAAAGAAAGACAAGATACATGGACGTTGTGGTTCAAGGTCATTATTGCTTGTTTACCTGCAGCAGTAATCGGCTTGCCCTTAGATGATTTTTTGGAGGCTCACTTCCATAAGTTCCTGCCGGTAGCGATTATGCTGATCGTTTACGGGATCGCGTTTATCGTAGTTGAACGACATAACAAAACTAAGACACCGAAATGTACAAACTTAAATGACTTTACTTACAAGGCCGCTTTGATTGTCGGAGCTTTCCAGCTGCTTTCATTGATTCCAGGTACTTCACGCTCCGGCGCGACAATTCTAGGTGCAATCATTATCGGCAGCTCACGTTTTGTGGCGACAGAATTTTCATTCTTCCTTGGTATTCCGGTCATGTTTGGTGCCAGCGGATTGAAGATCGTTAAATTTCTAATGAACGGCAATACCTTTGGTGCATCGGAAATTATTGTTCTGCTAGTCGGAATGGTTACTGCATTTGTTGTTTCGATCGTTGCTATCAAGTTCTTGTTAGACTATATCAAACGGAATGATTTCACTGCCTTCGGCTGGTATCGAATCGTTTTAGGTATTATTCTGATCGGTTACTGGCTGATCGCTATGTAAACTGTAAGACCTGCATTTTTTGCAGGTCTTTTTATTTTGATGATAATTATTATAATTAAAAAATAAACAGAAATAACTTTAATATTCGCTTTAAAATCAACGATTCCTTTGTTATCTGCTAATGATAGTCATTCTCAGTTCTAATTGATAATTACTTTCGTTCTCAATTAGCTAATTTCATTATCATTTACTGTGATTTCTATGTTACTATGATGGTGAAAGAGAACCAATGATATTTTGCCTTGTTTTTTCGAAAGAACCTCGTTTTGACACGAGCAATGGTTCAAAAATGACTATCTTTATCTTGAGAAAGGAGGAAAAGTTATGAGTAAGAAAGAGCGCAATGCTTTTCTATCTACCCTTTTCTGTCTATTGTTATTAATTGCAGGCAAAGTTTTCATGAGTTTTTCTCATCCTGCCTATCCCCTCTTTTTCATCTTAGCCATCGTTAGCGGCGGTTGGAAACAAACCTATGAAGGTGTTAGTGAGTTGCTAAAAGATCGCACACTAAACGTCGATTTATTAATGGCTCTTGCCGCAATCGGCGCCTGTTTGATCGGCAATTGGTTCGAAGGTGCGATGCTGACCTTTATTTTCTGCTTAAGCGGGGCCCTCGAAGAATATGCAACCAACAAAAGCACAAAAGAAATCACCGCTTTAATGAATGTAGCGCCAAATGACGCCTTAAAAATCGTTGATGGCAAACACATTACCGTCCCTGTTGAGAAATTAAAATTGGGGGATTTGGTTTTTGTTCCAAAAGGAAAGGCCGTTCCGATCGATGGCCGTATGCTGGAGGCGTCCTCAATTGATGAGTCAGCGATCTCTGGCGAGTCAGTGCCTGTTGAAAAAGACATCCACGATGAAGCTTTTGGCGGAACGATCAATTTGGGACAGGCATTCACCCTAGAAGTAACCAAGACGAGCAACAATACGTTGTTCGCACAAATTTTGCGTTTAGTTGAAAATGCTCAAAACGAACAAAGTGCTACAGCAACCTTTATTGAAAAAATCGAAAATGTTTATGTCAAAATTGTATTGCTGGCGGTTCCTCTAATGATCGTATTCACTCACTTTTTATTGGGCTGGAGCTTTACTGAAAGCTTTTATCGCGGAATGGTTCTATTGGTCGTTGCCTCCCCTTGTGCCTTAGTTGCATCTGCTACACCTGCAACCTTAGCGGCAATTTCCAACGGTGCCAAAAAAGGAATTCTATTCAAATCTGGCAAAACGCTAGAAAAGCTGGCCGACCTTCGGGCAATCTCGTTTGATAAAACCGGAACCTTGACCCAAGGAAAACCGCGCGTGACCGATTATAAGACTTTTTCTGATGATCCGATCATTCCGCAGCTGTTCTTCTCAATGGAAAGACAGTCTACGCATCCATTAGCGGTTGCGATCACGAACTTCTTCAAAGATGAAGAGGCTTTGACTCTCCAAGTAGAAGAAAAAGCCGGCTTTGGGTTAGAAACAACCTATCTTGGTCAAACCTGGCAGCTTGGCAAGCCCACTGAGAAACAGCAGCACCCATTGATCGAACAATGGCACGAAGAAGGAAAGACCGTGGTTGTGCTTAGCCGAAATCAGGAACTGATTGCTTTACTTGCCCTAATGGATTTACCTAAGCCTTATACGAAAGAAGTCATCGCGTACTTCCAAGAACAAGAGGTTCAAACCGTGATGCTTACAGGAGATAATGCTGGTGCCGCAAGTTACGTAGCCCAACAACTTGGTTTAAACGATTATCACGGCGGCTGTCTTCCTGCCGATAAAACGGATTTTGTAAAGCAGCAGCAAAAAGACTATATGATTAACGCCATGGTCGGCGACGGCATCAATGATGCACCTGCTTTAGCAACTGCCAGTGTTGGAATCGCTATGGGTGAAGGAACAGATGTGGCGATGGAAGTTTCTGATATGGTCTTGATGAAAAATGATCTGACTAAACTGATGTACAGTCACCGATTAGCAAAAAAAATGAAGAAAATCGTTCGTCAAAATATCATTTTTTCTTTAGGTGTGATCGTGTTGCTGATTGCGAGCAACTTCCTGCAATTCTTGACTTTGCCGCTAGGCGTTGTAGGTCATGAAGGAAGCACCATTTTGGTCATTCTAAACGGCTTGCGGATGTTGCTGCCATTAAAAGAGCTGGTCAATCTTGATGAAACAAAATGTACAACTTGCCCGCTTTATAAGGCGGCGCATTAAAAAAGGTAGAATCTTTAGATTCTACCTTTTTTTGCTATGAATTTTTGATTACTAAACCTTCGATGATATCGGCGGCGGCTTCACAAGCATCAGTAATCTTCTCAAGGTGATTATAAATATCCCGCCATTTGATGACTTCGATCGGATCCTTCTCGTTTGCGAAAAGATCCTTCACCAATGAGCTGTATAACTTATCAGCTTCTGACTCCGTTTTACCTACCTGCTCAATATATTGTTTTAGCACCTTTGAATGTTTGAACTTTGCAAACTCTTTTGTTGCTTGAACCACATCGGAAGTAGCTGTCACAACTAATTGAAGAAATTGATCCGTATTTGGCCGAATCGTGTAAACCAGTAAGTTTTCAAACAAATAGGTAGTCGCGTTTAATTCATCTAAAATGTCATCTAACCGGTTCGTAATCAAGATAATGTCTTCTCGATCAATCGGTGTAATAAAGGCATCATAAAGTTCCGTCATAATTTCTTTCAGAATACGGTCCCCTTCATCCTCCAAACGATGGATTTTTTCAGATTTATCAATAAATTTTTCAGTCGAGTAATTCGTGATTAAATCTAGTAATAATGTTGCCGATTCAGACGCGTATTGTGCCATTTGTTCCATTCTGCCGAAATAATCGAATTGTTTTTTTCTAGCCATGTTTTGATCCCCTTCTTAAAAGATTGCGACAAAAAACTTCGTCATAACAAATGCGATGGCTCCGCAACCAGGAAAGGTCAACAGCCATGCGCTAATCATTTCTTTTACAATGCTCCAATCAACGCTGGAAGCGCGTCTAGCGGCTCCTGCGCCCATGATCGCAGTTGTTTTAGTATGTGTTGTAGAAACTGGAACACCGAAAACCGACGCTAGGAAGAGGCAGATTGCGGCACTTAAATCCGCCGCGAAGCCTTGATACCGTTCCAGTTTTACCATATCCATTCCGACAGACTTTATGATCTTCATTCCACCAACGGAAGTTCCTAAGCCCATCGTCAATGAACAAAGAACCATTACCCATAAAGGAATAACAAAACCGTTACCAGTTTTCTCCGCCAGATTATTATAGAAAAGGCCTAACATGAAGACCCCCATGAATTTTTGTCCATCTTGCGCACCGTGCAAAAAGGCATTCATTGCGGCGCTGATTGCCTGACCGATAGTAAATACATGATTGGCGATCCGTCTGGAGACGTCCTGAAAAATAATCGTAATAAGCTTCGTGACCAGCCATCCGCCGCCGAATCCCATCATTGTTGAAACAATCAACCCTACAATAACCTTGGTCCACTCTGCACCGCTAACCGCTTCCAATCCGCCCATCGCCATAGCTGATCCAGTCAATCCGGCAATCAGTGCATGAGATTCGCTTGTGGGAATCCCGAAATACCAAGCGGCCACCGCCCAGACAACAATCGCAAATAAAGACGCCGCCAGCGCAACTTGTGCGGCATTCCCCGCTCCTTCAAAAGTCACGATATTACTAATCGTCTCCGCAACCTGTGAATTAAAGTACGTCATCACAAGGGCACCTAAGAAGTTCATTGCAACCGCCATCCAAATTGCGACATTTGGTTTCAATACCCGTGTTGAGACAGCTGTGGCAATTGCGTTTGGCGCATCTGTCCAACCATTAACAAAAACAACACCCATTACTAATGTTATCGTTACAACTAATGCAATACTCATTGCTGCACCACCATTTTTTTTATTTCCAAAGTTATGATAGCATACCGAATCCATTCAGTCCTTAAAAATCAAGATTTGTCTCTTTTTTCCACTTATTTTTTCTTAATTTCTGTTAAGGAAAAAAACTTGTCACGATTTTATTGCATTGAAAAGCGGCTTTATGTATAATGAGTAATGTTGAATTGTACGGCTATAACCGTATAAGACTGAATTCGGAGGTGAAATCCATGCCAAACATTGAATCTGCAATCAAACGTGTTCGCACTAGCGAAGTTGCTAACGCTAAAAACTCATCACAAATGAGCGCAATGCGTACTACTGTTAAGAAATTTGAAGAAGCGGCAGCTGCTGGCGCTGAAAATATGAACGAACTTTACAACGAAGCTGCTAAAGCGATCGATATGGCTGAATCAAAAGGTTTGATTCACAAAAACAAAGCAAACCGTGATAAAGCACGTCTTGCTAAAAAATTAGCTAAATAATAAAAACCGATCATTTGATCGGTTTTTTTATTTGTCCATAGTTAAAACAATAGCGTTGGTAGATGATTCTACCAACGCTATTTGTTATTACCGATTATTTCGTTAATTCTGTATAGCTTTTTGCACGTTCTTCCATATCCTCTACCGTCTGGTTCAGCATTTCTTCTACCAGCTCATCATCTTTTTTGATGTTGTGTAAAGCAGAAAAACGTGTTTGTCCTTCAAGGAATGCATTCATTTTACTGAAGTCCGTTTTCTTGAAGTCGATTCGCATTGGGTCTTTGCCCTTTTGCGCTCGAACAGGATCGAAGCGATAAAGCGGCCAATAACCAGACTCTACAGCTTTCTTCGATTCCTCGATTGATTGACTCATGCCGCCGCGAATACCATGATTGATACATGGAGTATAGCCGATAATCAATGATGGCCCAGGGTAAGCTTCCGCTTCTTGGATCGCTTTCAATGCTTGTGTCGGATTCGCTTCAATTGCGACTTGCGCAACATATACGTCCCGGTAAGTCATCGCAATCATTCCTAGATCCTTTTTCTTCGTCTTCTTACCGCCGGCCGCGAATTTCGCAATCGCCGCTGATGGCGTTGCTTTCGACATTTGACCGCCTGTATTGGCATAAACTTCATTATCCATTACCAGAATATTCACGTCTTCACCTGAAGCTAAAACGTGATCGATTCCGCTAAAGCCGATATCATAAGCCCAGCCATCGCCACCGATGATCCATTGACTTGGTTTCACAAACATATCTTTGTCGGCTAAAATTGATTGCAAAGCCTCGTCTGTTTCCTCGCTCAGCGTTGCTCCCAGTTTAGCAGCTCGCTGCTGACTGCCTTCGCCTTCTAAGATATGGTCTAGCCAGTCTTGCAACTGTGCTCTTGTATCCTCAGAACCGATACCTTTGTCCAAAGCTGCTTCAACTTTGTTTGCGACACGATTCCGTTTAGTTTCATTCGCTACGTGCATGCCCAAACCATATTCAGCATTATCCTCAAAGAGTGAATTACTCCACGCCGGTCCCCGTCCATCCTTGTTGACTGTATACGGAGTCGCTGGTGCAGAACCGCCCCAAATTGAAGAACAGCCGGTGGTGTTAGCCACCATCATGCGATCTCCATAAAGCTGTGTCAAAAGTTTCACGTAAGGTGTTTCGCCGCAACCGCCGCAGGCTCCAGAGAACTCTAACAATGGTTGTTCGAATTGCGAACCCTTGACTGAGAATTTCTTCGCTGGATTTTCTTTTTGACGTAAGGTCATTGCAAAAGCCCAGTTCACAGCTTGATCTCTTTGGTCCTCATATGACTTCATAACTAACGCTTTTTCTTTCGCTGGACAAGCTTCTACACAAAGTCCGCAGCCTGTACAATCTTCCAACGACACTTGGATGCGATACTTGAAGCCGTCTTTTCCGCGCATATCCCGTGTGATAAATCCTTCAGGAGCGGCCTCCATCTCTGCTTCATCCGCAAGGAATGGCCGAATTGCCGCATGCGGACAAACAAAGGCACATTCATTACACATCGTACACGCTTCAGGAATCCATTCAGGGACTTCCAAAGCGATTCCGCGTTTCTCATAAGCCGCGGTACCAGAAGGCATCACGCCGCCTAGCATTCCATTTTCAATCAAGTCATTAACAGAAAGCTGATTGCCTTCTTGACGATTGATCGGTTCTAAAATATTGCGAATGTACGCTGGTTTATTTTGGTCTTCACCGTTAACCTGCGGACGAACTTCGATCTCTGCCCATTCAGCTGGAATCTCAACTTTTCTCAATTCAGCAACCGTTGCATCAATCGCTTCGCAATTTCGTTCAACGATTGTTCTGGATTTCTTCCCGTATGCCGCATCTACCTCTGCTTTAAGCAGTGGCAAGTAAGTGTCATGATCCATGATATCGGTCAATTCAAAGAACGCTGTCGACATTACTTGGTTGATTCGGCCGCCTAGTCCAGTCTTTTGAGCGATTTCCATCGCGTTGATAATATAGAAATTAATATCATGCTCAGCTAGATAACGTTTGATCCGGCCTGGCAATAGTTTCTTGACTTTTTCTTCATCCCAAACAGTGTTGAGCAAGAAGGTTCCGCCGTCTTTCAAGCCTTTTACTAGGTCATATTGGTGGATGTACGCACTGTTATGACAACCGACAAAGTCTGCTGCTTCAACATTGTAGGTCGAAAGAATCGGTTCTTTCCCGAAACGCAAATGAGAATTTGTCAAACCGCCAGATTTCTTCGAATCATAAGAGAAATAGGCTTGCGCATAATAATCCGTGTTGTTCCCAATAATTTTGATGGCTTGTTTGTTGGCTCCGACTGTACCATCTGAACCGAGTCCCCAGAATTTTGCCTGGAAAGTCGATTTTGGCGTCAAATCTAACACATCGCTCATTGGCAGGGATAGATTCGTTACATCATCCTTGATGCCGACCGTAAAGCGCTGCTTCATATCTGCCGCTGGTACTAATAGGTGATCAAATACGGCTACGATTTGGTCTGGTGTCACATCTTTTGATGCAATACCGTAACGTCCGCCGATCACGATTGGACGATTCGTATGACGATAGAGAACACTTTGTACATCCAGCAGCAATGGTTCGCCGTCAGATCCAGGTTCCTTCGTACGGTCTAACACCGCAACTTTTTCAACTGTTGCAGGCAATTTTTCCAACAAGTTTTCTGCTGGGAATGGACGGTACAAGTGAATATCTAGGAAGCCGACTTTGCGCCCGTTTTGATTTAAATAATCTACTGTTTGCTGAATTGTTGGTGAAGCAGAGCCCATCGCGATAATTACTTCTGTCGCCTCTGGATCGCCGTAGTAATTGGTCAGATCATAATTCGTACCGCGCAGCTCATTGATCTTATTCATGTATTTCTGCACAATCGCAGGCATTTCGTCATAGTAGCGATTGACTGTTTCTCTTTGTTGGAAATGAATATCGGGATTTTGTGCTGTCCCTGATACATTAGGACGATTAGGGTTCATTCCTAACTTTCTAAAATCAGCTAAAGCTTCCCAGTTCATCATTGCTTTCAAATCTTCGTAATCAATAACTTCGATTTTTTGCAGCTCATGACTCGTTCTGAAGCCATCAAAGAAATTCATGAACGGCAACTTGCCTTCGATACTCGCCAAGTGAGCTACCGCTGATAGATCCATTACTTCTTGAACGCCGCCTTCAGCCAACATACAAAAACCTGTTTGACGGGCAGCCATGACATCACTGTGATCACCGAAAATACTTAAGGCGTTTGTTGATACTGCACGTGCCGCTACGTGGAAAACGGTTGGCAGCAACTCACCAGCAATTTTGAACATATTTGGAATCATCAATAATAAACCTTGCGAAGCTGTATAAGTCGTGGTTAATACCCCGGTTTTTAACGAACCGTGAACTGTTCCAGCGGCGCCTGCTTCTGATTGCATCTCAACTACTTTGACTGTTTCATTAAAAATGTTTTTACGACCTTGTTCTGCCCACTCGTCAACGACTTCCGCCATCGTTGAACTAGGAGTGATCGGATAGATCCCTGCTACTTCAGTAAACGCGTAAGAGATATGCGCTGCCGCAGTGTTTCCATCCATTGTTTTCATCGTTTTCATCATTTGCACCTCGCTTAAACCAACTGCTCCTGCTTTGTCTTTTGAATATATTGATCAATTTCATTTGCTGCGATTTTTCCAGCACCCATCGCTAAGATAACTGTTGCTGCCCCCGTCACGATATCTCCGCCGGCAAAAACACCCGGAATTGAAGTCGCGCAGGTTTCCTCATCTGCGTCGATGTAGCCCCATTTATTCAGTGCTAGTTCAGGGAATGTATCTAATAGAACTTTGTTGGCCCCTTGACCAATTGCTTCAATCGCTGTATCTGCCTCAATAACGAACTCGCTGCCAGGAATCACGATTGGCCGACGACGACCAGAATCATCAGGCTCGCCCAATTCCATTTGAACACATTTAACGGCTGATAGACGTCCTGAGCCATCATTTATGTATTCGACTGGATTCGTCAACCAATGGTATTCGATTCCTTCTTCGACTGAATGATGATATTCTTCTTCACGCGCTGGCAATTCCTCCAGCGAACGTCGATAAACGATTGATACTTTTTCCGCGCCTAAACGTTTCGCGGATCGTGCCGCATCCATCGCAACGTTCCCGCCGCCGATGACCACGACATTTTTCGATTTTTGAACTGGCGTATCATATTGCGGGAACTGATAGCCGTGCATCAAATTAACCCGTGTTAAATACTCACTAGACGAGTAGACACCATTTAATGACGTCCCTTTAATCCCTTGGAATCTAGGTGCCCCTGCGCCGACAGATAAATAGCAGGCGTCAAAATCGGTGATGATCTCATCCATCGTGATCGTTTTTCCGACAACCACATTGGTTTCGATTTTTACTCCTTGAGCCACGATTCGCTCAATTTCCTGCTTCACAGTACTTTTTGGCAGACGAAACTCAGGAATTCCGTAAGTTAATACACCGCCTGGAGCATGTAACGCTTCATAAACAGTGACATCATAGCCTAATTTCGCTAAATCACCGGCTGCTGTTAGCCCGGAAGGTCCAGAACCGATCACTGCGACGCGTCCTTTATCACCAGAAACTTCTTTGTATTCAACTGGTTGTTCCAACGCCCAATCAGCGACTAGCCGTTCCAATTTCCCAATCGCTACAGATTCAAACTTCTTCGAACGGCCCAAACGGCAGACCATTTCGCATTGTTTTTCCTGTGGACAAACACGCCCGCAAATTGCCGGCAGGTTCGTATAACGACTCAAAATTTCATAAGCCAGCGGCATATCTGCATCTTCAATAGCCTTAATAAAACCAGGGATATCGATCATTACTGGACAATTCGTAATACAAGGCGCATTTTTACACTGTAAACAGCGGCTAGCTTCCAGTTGTCCTTCTTCTAATGAATAGCCTAAAGCAACTTCATCAAAGTTTTGGTTTCGGATCTCAGGTGATTGTTCTCTCATTGGTGTTTTTGTGTAACTGCGTTTAGCCATTCGAACTCACCTGCTTTTCATATCTATCGTTTGCCATCATTTCTTCTGGACGATATTGCTGCATTCGATTGACAAATTCATCCCAATCGACTTCTTCGCCTAAAAATTCCGGCCCGTCAACACAGGCGAACTTAATCGAATCCGCCACTGTCACCCGACAACCGCCGCACATTCCTGTGCCGTCGATCATGATCGGATTTAATGACACATAAATCGGTACATCATACTTTTGCGCAGTCAATGTACAAAATTTCATCATGATACTTGGACCGATCGCCCAAGCCATTGAAATCTCCTCGCGCTGGAAGACTTCTTCCATTGCTTGAGTCACGAGCCCTTTTTGCCCAACTGACCCATCGTCAGTCATCAAAATCAACTCATCTGAATATTCCGCACACTCGTCCTGCAGAATCAACAACTCGGCATTTTTTGCACCAAGAATCGTGATCACATGATTTCCTGCTTCTTTTAGTCCTTTGACGATTGGGAACAATGCTGCGATCCCAACACCGCCGCCAACCAAGAGAACGGTACCATAATTTTCAATATCGGTCGCCTTACCAAGCGGTCCAACAATATCCATCAAGGCTTCACCAGCCATGACTGTAGCGAGCTGGGCTGTCGATTTGCCGATCACTTGAAAGATTAAGCGTACCCAACCCGCTTCTTTGTCTGTATCAACGACCGTCAGCGGAATCCGCTCACCCTGTTCGTCGATTCGCAAGATCACAAACTGCCCCGGTTGTGCTTTCTTGGCAATTCGTGGAGCATCAACTAAAATTTCGTACTCAGTTGGTGCCAACTCCTTGCGTTCTAATACTTTAAACAAATTCTCACCCCATTCTTCCAATGTGATTCTTACTCCGCTGCTTCTACCAAAGCTTTCACAAATGCTTTCAATACTTCTTCATCCTCGTCATCAGCTTCGTTTTCGATCTTCACAGTTTCCGCTGCCTTTTTAGCCCCGGTCTTCGCGAAGGCTTCATCGAAAGCAACTGCCGCATGACAGAAATAATCTGGATATAGTTCGCTATCTCCGCTTCCTACTACGCCATAGATTTTTCCTGATAAATCTTCATCTGGTAATTCCTCATGCAAGTCTTCTAAGTCAAAAGGCAGTTCACCGTCTCCATCAGTATAAGTAGCTAGGACACAGATGTCCGCATCTTCATAAAAATCCGCTTCTGCGTCGTCCGCATCCACGCGTTCAACATCAACGCCGATATCTTCAAAAGCATCCTCCAGAATTTCTGAGATTCCTTCTGTGTTTCCTGTGTTCGTTGCATAAACGATTTTTGCTAATGTCATTTCATTCATCCTTTCTTTTATAGGTTTATACATTTGTGGTGCATATATAAAGTCAGAACAAGCTGACTATTATCGTCTGGAAAGATAAATTTTTAAACAGATCCAATCTTACATGAACTGCTCCAAATCCCGCAGGCTAATTGAGATTAATTCTCAGTGAATCCCTTCTGCGGCTTCGCTTTAGGTATTTGCCACCTTTGTTTAATCATACCTTAAAAATGTGAATTATTAAACATTGCTGAGAGATTTTTATTCTATTTTTTCGATAAATGACTAGTTATCGGTGTTTTTTTATTTCCTTCACTTATCACAAGCCGATTCGTTGCATTTTTTACCAAAAAAAGCATGGATCGACTTTATAATGAACAAAAAAAGAATCGACAGGACAAAATAATTTGTCTGTCGATTCTTTCATAAGAGTGAGCAATAGATCATTCGATTCTATTTTCTTCTTATTTTTTAATTTTTTCGGTTGTCTTCAAGATGAACAATTGGAAGTTCATCTCTTTGTCGGCCTGTCCTGTTTTTACCTCATAATCGTTTTCAACCAATTCATCATACATTGAGACCAATAGATTCAACGGGAACTTAGCCACCTGCTGCATCGCTAATTTTACCCGATAAGGATGGACACCCAATGTTTCCGCAATATTGGCCTGCTGATAGCCATTTTTTTGCAGTAATTTCGTTTGCAGCAGCAAACGGATCTGTCCGATTAAGATGGCCGTCAATTTAATCGTCTCTTCGCCTTGTAAATGCAGCTCTTCATACGTTTGATAAGCCTTCTCTGTGTCGCCCTTCAAAATCTGCTCCGTCAACTCAAAAATATTATGCTCCAGCGTTTTAGGAACAAGATCTTGAACCAGTTGAAGCGTGATCGTTCCGCCTTCGCCAGCCAGCAGTAATAATTTTTCGATTTCATTCATCGCTTTTGAAAGATCGAAGTCTGTCAAACGCAGGAATAAATCAAAAGCTTCTTTTGAGATTTTCACATTCTCATTACTGATATAACGCTGTAAGAAATTGCGCAGGTCGCGTTCCTGCAGCGGGGCTGCTTCAATCACCGCCGTCTTTTTCAAAGCTTTGGTGATTTTTTTCCGAGCATCAAGTTTCGGATAATTTGCCCAGAAAACCAAAATTGAGGTATCTAACGGCTGCTTCAAATAGTCGACTAAACCATCAACATCTTGATCTGGGACATTGCTTTTTTTCTCACCGGTTAAAAAGTAAGGATTTTCGACAAAAATCAGTCGATAATCACCGAAAAACGGTAAAGTTTCTGCTTCATCGATCACGGCACCTAAGCCGTTTTCCTCCATATCGAAAGACATGAAATTTAATTCTTCTAAGTCATCCTTTTTCATTCGATCTAAAAAAGCCTGCCGAATTTCCTGAACTAAATAATCTTCTGTTCCGGTAACAAGATAGACAGACTTCAATGGCGCAGTTCTAATTTGCTGAAGGGCTTCTTGTGTATTCATGTCATTACTCCTACTTCACTATTAAAAAATATTTTTAGGTTCATCTGTTAGTGTTTCAGCGCCTTTGGAAAATAAGTTGCTCACGTAAGGAGCAATCGGCACCCTGACTATTCATGCTACCACGATTAATCGAGAAAATCTATTAAGAGTTTGATTTCTCCTCGATTCGTCAGGACAGACCATTGATAGTAGATCATTCCTTGCTGATCGGTCCGAAATACCTTGATTTGACGCTTCTTCAATTTGGCCAATGTCTCCTCTGTCGGATGACCATAACGATTGTTTTTTCCAGCTGAGATAATGGCATATTTAGGCTCTGTCTTTTTCAGCAGTTCTTCCCCAGTTGAGGTGTTGCTGCCGTGATGTCCGATTTTTAGAAAATCGGTTTTGAGCTGCGGATAATTTTCAATCAGTTTTTCTTCACCGGCAATTTCCAAATCTCCAGTTAATAAGAAACGTTGCTGATTCAGTGAAAAATAAGCAACTAGTGAATCGTTGTTTTCACCTTGACTTGCTTCTGGCGACAATACCCGCAGCCTTAAATGTTCGCCGATCGTATCTCCTGTCTTCACTAGATGAATCGTCGTTCCTCTTATTGGTTCTAGCAGGTTTCTTATTTCCATCTGCGAGCCCTTTGCTAAATAAAGATGCTTAACCTTGATCTCATCGAGCACATGGACCAGCTCGCCCATATGATCGGCGTCATTATGCGTGATCAGCAAATGATCAATGCGACTGCACCCGAGCGATTTCAAAAACGGCAGAAGATTATAATCAGAAGGCTGCTTTTGTTGACGCGCCTGCCATTTCTTCTGCTTGAACTTCAACCGGCCACCGGTATCGATTAGAAACGTTTCCTGCTTAAACGGTAATTTGATAAAAATACTATCCCCTTGGCCGACATCTACAAAGGCCACCATCCCATTAGCGGAAAAAGAAATGGAAACCAATAGTAAGATAGCTGCTGCCAGCTGCCAATAAAATTTTTGCCGATATTTCAGATGATCAATCATTGAAAAGACCAAAAACAACAAAGCCAGCATAATTAGAAATGTCGGTCGACCGATGATCAGATTAGGAAAAGCAGCAAAGGCTAGAAATCTTTCCAGCAGCTGAAATGAGGTATCTAATAGCAGACTGAAAAAAGACGGCATTGGTAAAAAGCAGCCTAGGAAGAGCAATAAACAGCCTGGCAGAATCACCCACTCGAAAATTGGAAACAGCAGCAAGGTAAATAACCCGCCAATAATCGTCCACTCGCTGAAGCTATAAATCAGCATTGGCAGTGAGAGAATCGAAAACAGGAGGATTTGCTGCCAAGTCTTGAGCCGTGCATCGCTGAGATACAGCAGCAGCAAAGAAAAATAAAGACTCAATTGAGCACCAATAGACCAAAATACCAACGGAAAACAAGAGACCAATAGAAACAACATGAGACTCCATTGGTCGAGTTTAGAAAGTGAAATGTCAAAAGTTAAACAGGCAAAAGCAATCAAGAAGCTCAAAACAGCTCTGATCGTACTGAAGCTGCCGCCAGTCAAAAAAATCAGACAAAGACCAACCGCACTCAAGATGGCTAAACGCGATTCTCGGATCAGCCTCCCTCTTTTCAGCAATAAATGCAAGCCGCCCAAATAAAACTGAATATGAAGTCCGGATAGAGTAAATAAATGAAGCAGTCCCGTTGTTTTAAACGGTGCAGTATATTCAGCGAACTGTGTATCCTTATATCCAATCACTAACGCTTTAATGTAACTGGCTAAACGTTGGGAATACTGCTGATCAATCCGCCAGATTAATTGTTGGCGCAAGCCGCTTAATGTCAGCTGCTTTTGTCTTGATGGTTTTAAAGACTCGACTTGGATGATCTGACTAATGCCGAGACTTTGATAATACTTCTTTTCATCAAAGCCGTTCAAATTTCTGGCACTGTCAAATGCTTCTGACTCGCCATCGATTAATAGTACATTCGGCAGTTCTCTGCAGGTCCATCGTTTTTTTTCCTCTGGTGATTTCAACGAATAGTACACTAAATATTTCTTGCCTTTAATTTTTCCAATCAGCTTTAAGAAATTCCCGTCAACTTTTACCGAGTCAGACTGAACCTTGACTAATTGATGGGTGAAAATTTTTGCGGTATTATCCAATTGGTTGACATAATAATACGTTCGTAAACCAATAAAAAGACTGCACAAAAAAACCAGCCCTAACAGCTTACGGTTTTTCATGCAGAGGATTCGAATCATTAAAATACTCAATAAAACAAGCAGCCATAGATTGAACTGATAAATCAGGCTCGCAAATAGAATCGCAGCCAAAATCGGTAAAACCAAATAATTCCGAACAGCCGCTATCCTTTTGGTGATGTGGCAGCATCTTCTCCTAATTGCAGTTTGCTGAAGTATTTACTCTCCAAGTGAACCTGATGAGCACTGGCGCCAACTTGGTTGATCAGCTCGATCGCGTAAGGATCATTGCGATAATCTTTCAAATAGTGAATCTTTTTGATCCCCGCCTGCAGCAAAGCTTTCGTACAGGCCAAACAAGGAAAATGAGTCACGTAAACTTCCGCTTGGTCAGTGGCGATGCCCAATTTAGCACATTGTAAAATGGCATTCATTTCCGCATGGATCGTCCGCAGACAGTGTCCATCGACAATGTAGCAGCCATCATCCATACAGTGTACATCCCCGCTGACGGAGCCGTTATAGCCGCCAGCGATAATCCGTTTATCTCGCACGATTGTCGCGCCTACTTCCAAGCGAGTACACGTGCTTCTTAATGATAGTAAAACGGCTTGCGCCATGAAATATTGATCCCAAGGTATTCTTTCAGTCGTCAAATTGTTCGTCCTCACTTTCGATCTTTCTTATATTGTAATCGAGTGCTTCAAATTTTCAAGCGTCTTTTTCGCTGATCGCTGATACTTTCATCAAATCCCTCAACGCGAAGAAAACTGCCATTTCTCTTCGCGGTAGTTGATGATATCTGCGGCTTTCTTTTTACCGATAGCTTGTGCATTCTATTCTGCTGTTTAAAATAAATTACGCAATTTAGAACGAGTGCTTTTTTCCAGTTAAAACCTTTGGTCAATCAAAGGGGCACAAAAAAGTGATGACTCATCCATAAGTCATCACTTTTTCCTACCTATTAAAGATTAATCGTTTTGTTTCCCCTTAGCCACTGCTGTTTTTTTGATCAAACTGAAAACTAGGAAAAAGACCGCTGCTCCAACCATGGCATAAACAGAAAAGAGCAGATAAGCCGTTTGGATAGTTACTAATCTTGTCAAAAGACCATAGATCAAACTAAAGAAAATCATTATTACATTTTGTCCCGCTCCATAAAAGGACATGACGGTTGCTCTTCCCTCGTCTTCGACAGCTTCCTGCAAAGACTTGATAAACAGCAATTCAGAAATCGACATCACCATCATCGCCAAGCCGAAAACAGCAATTGCATAAGGCCGCCAAAGAGCAGAAAACACTGCTAAGAAAATTCCTCCAAGACCATACAAAAGAAACACCAGCTTAAAGGATTGCCATTTTCTGTCTATTATTGGCGCCAATAAATCACCAATGGAAATAAAAATGAACCGCATGGTCAAAAATACACTGACCCAATACGTATCTACCTTAAAATCATTGACAACCAATGCATCGAACTCATCCAAATAGGTTACGAGGCTGGCGAATAAGATTAAAAAAGCAAGTATCAACAAAGAGCTTTGGTTCTCTCGGAACAGTTGTATCGCATCTTTAGCTGTTCGTTGAACGGCAATCGCTGTTTTATTCAACTGACTTGCATAATAATTTCTCTCTCTTAGCCTTGAAGCAAGCACGGCGTTGAACAAACAAATCCCCGCTGAAAGCAGCGAGATTTTTTCTATACTGATGAAGGTGACCAGCACACCGCTTGCGGCGATCCCGACTAAATTTCCAATATTTGCAAAAAAACGGCTCCGACCATAGACTGTGCTGAATTGGTCTTCACGGCCATCACTTTTTAAATTGTCATAAATCAAGCTTTCCTCGGTACCAGAAACAAATGCGTTGCCGATCGCCCAAAAGAAAAATCCGAGGGCAAACAAAGCAAATGAATCGGAAAAGGACCAGATAAAAAAGCAAGCTCCTTCTACAAGTGCCGCAACAACCAGCATATTTCTTCGATTCCACCGATCGGCCAAAACACCGGATGGAATTTCGAACAATATGCTGAACGCGCTCCACAGTGAAATGAGAACGGCAATTGCGGATAGATTCATATTCCTCTCGAGGAACAAGAGTGTATAAAAAGCATAAATTGGCAAGCAGTGGCTCATGAATTTGTAGCAATACAATATCTTTACATTAAATGTTTCCACTTTTAGAACCTCCCTTTTGTTCTTAAGCAAACAATATTTTTGGGAGATCCTCGAACCCTATTTCTAGTTTTGTTTTAACAAGGTAATCGAATCATTTTCATGTGTACTCAGCTCCTTATTGTTAAATATGCGTCGGTCTTTATTCACTAATGCTTCGAAAGTAAGCGTTTTATATTTATGCCGAGAAAAAAGGAATCACACGCAAACTACTCGAGTCAATTTAGTTCTTTCTTATATTGTAATCGACTCCTTCAGATTTTCAAGCGTCTTTTCACCAATGCCGGATACCTTCGTCAGATCCTCTACCGCGGTGAAGCTGCCATTTTCTTCACGATATTTGATAATGTCTGCGGCCTTCTTTTCCCCGATACCGGATAGCTCCTGCAGCTGATTGGCATCTGCCGTGTTGATATTGATTTTTTTGTCTGATCCTGAGGACGTCGTTCCCGCCGGCTGTTGTGCTGTTTCGTTGATCGCTGGGATTTCCTCACCAGCTTTTGGCACATAGATAATTTCCTGATCGGTCAGTAATTTAGAAAAATTGACTTGATTCTGATCCGCTTCCTCCGTAAAACCGCCAGCCAGATCAATCGCATCCATTAGGCGCATCCCCTGTGTAATACGATACATTCCTGTTTTTTTGACGGCTCCTTTGACATCAACATACCATTCTTGCTGACTGGATTCTTTGGTTACTTGAACGCTGCTTTGGGTAGAAAAAAGCATAGGATCTGCTGCTGGTTTCTCAGGTTCTCTGAGCAAAAAGAAGCAGGCAGCGGCTGCCAAAATCACTGGTATCGCAAGCAAATAGGGATATTTCTTTAAGTACTCTTTCATAACGGCCTCCTTTTGCTTAAAGTACGCAATCGAACTCGATTGGCCGCCTATTTTAACAAAAAACGAGTGCCAGACAATCTGTCCAACACTCGTTCAAAAGCCTATTTCATTTTTTCCAGATAATCCAATGCATCCTTGACTGTCTTAACTGGAACGATCTTCATATCGGTCTTCAGTTTTTTAGCCGCTGCTTTGGCTTCTTGGTAATTTGATTTAATACCTGGTTGGGCTTCCTTCATCTCTTTAGTGATCTTGTCGTCTGGAGCGAAGAAAACTTTGTTATTGTCTGCGGCTGCACTAGCCACCTTCTTATCGATACCGCCGATCCGTCCGACTTCGCCATCAGAATTGATCGTTCCGGTACCGGCGATTTTCTCGCCGTGACGCAAATCTTGATCAACTAATTGTTCGTAAATCTCTAACGTGAACATTAATCCGGCTGATGGGCCGCCGATATCTCCGGCATCAATTTTAACTTTTTCTTGAGAATCGATTTCTGTATGGTCAGTTAATGTAATCCCAATCCCCGGTTTTTTATCGGTAGGAAGCTTGATTAATTTTTCGGTGGCCTCCTTCGTTTTTCCATCGTGGATATAGGTGACCTTCATTTCTTGGCCGACTTTTTGTGATTTCACATACTTCATGAAATCTTCGCTGCTGGTAAATGTTTTTCCGTCAGCTTTGGTTACTGTATCGCCTACGCTAATTTTGCCTGCGAAGTTTGAATTCTTTTCAACGCCTAGAACATAGACACCCTTGTATTCCATTTTATAGGGTTTATTAGCTAATTTCAGCGCCTGCTCAATCGCGAAATTTTGAGAAGTCTCCATATTAAACTTCTGAATCTGCATGTATTCATCATCGCTGGCTCCGCCAGTCAAATCATTGACAGAAATAATTTCATGAAAGGGTTCTATTTTCGCTTTTAATGCGGTAAAAACCGTGGCCCGTCGGATTCCCACTGATGTCAGGCTGAATGACCCTTTATGTTCATCTTTTTTATCATTAACTGTGATCAATTCTTTCAAATTGATCGTCTCACCTGGTTCTTCCACATAATAAGGAATTGGCACAATCACACAGGCGACCAGCACTAAGGCTAAAAAAATAAGTAATAATCGTTTGACAAGTTTATTATTTTTCACTATTCTCACGCTTCTCTTCCAACGCCTGATAAACTGCAGCAGGCAAATATTCTTTGACATCACCGTTAAATGTCCAAACTTCCTTTAAGATCGATGAACTGATATGGCTGTACTTCGGCTCTGCCAGTAAAAAGACCGTCTCCAACTCATGATCCAAATGCCGGTTCATCAAGGAGATTTCTTTTTCATATTCATAATCTTTGATACTGCGGATTCCCCGCAATAAAAATTTTGCCCCCAGCTTCTCCGCTACGTTGACGGTTAGTTCATTTTCTTGACCGATCACTCGGACATTGGGAATGTGCTTGACTGATTCCTTCACGATCGCCAGCTTTTCCTCTGGAGTAAAGTAACTCTTCTTATTTGTATTGACAAAAACACCGATGATCAGCTCATCAAATAGTTTGGCGCCTCGTTCGATCGTATCTAAATGACCCATCGTCAACGGATCGAAGCTGCCGGGAAAAAGTGCGATTCGTTTCATCTTAATCCTCCCAATCGTAAATCGTTACGGCGGTGATACCATAATCGCTGCGTTTACGTTCTTTCAGCTGACCGATTGCTTCAGGCAGCTTAACCTCTTTGTCTGTCTCACAAACAACGATGGCCCTTTTAGTCAGTAAATCATTCTCTAACAATAGCTCGATTTGCTTCACGATTTCTTGTTTCGCATATGGCGGGTCAAGCAATACCAAGTCAAACCGCATCCCGCTTGTTACCAACTGCTGAATGGCTTGATTGGCGGGTATTTTCATTAACTGAAAGGCCGCCTCTTCTTTAGTCATAGCGACATTTTCACGAATGATCTCCATGGCTCGAAAGTTTTTCTCTACCAAAACTGCTTGATCCATTCCACGAGAAACAGCTTCGATTCCCAGTGAGCCGCTGCCAGAAAACAAATCTAGCGCCGCGCCTCCATCGAAATACGGACCGATCATATTAAAGATGGCCCCTTTCACCTTATCCGTTGTAGGTCGTGTGTTGTTTCCCGTTAAGGTCTTCAACTTGCGACCACCAAATTCACCTGCAACTACCCGCATGACTCTCATGCCCCTCTCGTTATTCGTGCTGAACAAACTCAATTTTCGGGGGAAAAATGAGCTAAACTTTCGCATCTCTTCTGCTTACTATTTTTGAATGATAGACAGCAGTAAAACTAATTTGTCTCTCTATTATCAAAGAAAAAGATGAAAAATGTTTGAACAAATCAGACATTTTTCACCTTAACTTAGACTGTTTCTGCTAATCGAATCTTTGTATTGGCTTCTACAACATCCAACTCATCATCGTCTTTTACTTGATAAGCAGCCTTCGTTCCGATCCGATCCGCAAAATTCATTTCAATATCTGGTCGATATGAACGTTCCACTTGACGGACGAAATGCAATGCTTGAAGTTTTTCTTCTGTTTCTTCGACAACTTCTTCGTTCACATACAGTACCACATATTTCATTTTTCTTGAGACAAAATGAACCAAGCCATATCGTTTCAAGGTTTTCAATTGTTTCAAGGAATATACCCAAACGATCATTCCTCGTCTTTTTTGCGTTACAAATTCAGTATTATCCATGACAATTCCCCTTACAACTATGATTCCCTGTTTCAAAAAAAGGATTTCCTGCATCCACTTTGATTTCTGAAGAAATAGTTTGCGCCAAACACTTGCCTACATCATCCAACAATCGTTGAAAATCAGATTCGGCTAAGCGAAAAGCTGCAACTTCCTCATTCAGATCTAGTGCTCGTTTACTCATGCGTACATTTCGCTGCTGTTGTCGAAAATCAGGTGCATATTCGCCGTAAGCCGCGATTCGTTCAAATTTATCTTTTTCCGTTTGAAAGTTTTTTTTCAACTTTGCCACTTCTGGACTATTATTCATCCGTCTTCTTGTTTTCAGATAGTTTTTATAGCTTTGGCTCGCTAAAATGGCCTGAATCAAGACTTGATTCTGATCCTCCAGCTGAAAGAAAGCATCATTAATGATCAACTTATTCACTATCCTTTGTTTTTTCTGGTTCCTGTAACAAGACTAGCATACTTTCTTGATCAATTGCAACGCCAAGCTCTGCCTCCGAGGTATCGAAGACCGCCTTCGAATGCGCATGACTGAGCCAATTAAATAAATTGAACAGGGGATCGACCACAGGCGAATAAAAAAGCCCATCCTCATAATCAATCCGATCATTTTTGGCTAAATCCTTAAACTCTGTTGCGGATAATTCAAAGGATAAATTGCTTAAATGAGCGCCTTGATCCGTTTGCCATTCCTCTAATCGCTCTTTCGACAACACTTTTTTCGGTGCTGTTAAAAAACTTTTTAGCAGTTTCCTGCTGTCGCCCATCGACCTATCAGCTGTGGCTAAACTTGGTAGTTTATGCAAACTGCGATAGTAATTAATCGCCTCAACCATTCGCGTCTGCTTTTGCTGATTCAAGACATTCCAGTCAAGGTTGCTCTCTTGCACCCGATTGGCCAGTGGATTTCCGCTATTAATTTGATAGGGCATCAACCGCAATAGATTTTCTATATCTAAATATACGGCACCAATCATTTTTTCGTTCTCACTATTGAAAAAGAGCATCGCAAACGTCCCATTGTCAAAAGCGACTAACGGCCGATAACGCATATCGTTCTCGCTTAGTTCAATCGCCACAGGTTCTTCATCATAAGCTAAAGCGAAATCTGCGGATAAATTGATTTTATCCGACAGCTGACTGCTGGTCATGCCAAACTTAAAAGGATGAATCTCGGTCTTTTTAGCCATCACTTTAATCGCGCTGACTTTGCCCGCTTCTACATTGACCTCAAGTATTCCTTGCTCCAACGCATAATCACGCGTTTGAAAAAAGAAGCCGCTGTCTTCCACCTTGGTCGGATGACCAAAGCTCTGCTCAAAATTTTCGATTGGCTGCGAAATATAATTCGCATAACCTTCAGCCTTGATCGTCTGGTGCTTCAAAGCCTTGTGACGAACGACCTGATTAGCAGGCTCTACAGAAACTTTTTTTTGCGCGGGTGGAAAGAAAACTGGCTGTAAATAGTAGCCGATTAAAACCAAAAACAGAATACTAAGAAAACCAATTACTCTTTTCACACAACAACGCTCCTAATTCGTACTAATGAATACATTTTTCAAATGAAAAATGACTCTTATTCCCATGCCGTATATCATTCCTCTAAACAGTTCTCACCACATTTGGTCAACAACCAGACTTATAGATGCTATTTGATTAAAACTATCAAAGAGGAACTGACATCCTAATTCGTACTAATACAAAATAACTCTATTTTTCCTTAACTTCAATCAACAGATCGCCGGAAGAAATGCTTTCGCCTTCTTCAACATATAAATGAGAAACTTCTCCAGCAAATCGTGCATCGATCGAGGTCTCCATCTTCATCGCTTCAGTTATCAGCAATGGCTGACCTTTTTCAACATGATCGCCTTTTTTAACCAAGACTTTCAAGACAGAACCAGTCATAGTCGCGCCGATCTGTTCACGATTGGTTGGTTCTACTTTACGTTTGGTTTGGACCGCACTCTTGATTGATGCATCCTTAACTAAGATTTCACGACGTTGACCGTTTAAGTTGAAGAACAATGTCCGGTTTCCTTCAACATCGGCTTCACCGATTTCATCCAGACGAATAATCAATGTTTTGCCTTTTTCAATTTGAACCGTGATCGTTTCACCTAGACGCATACCAGCAAAGAATGTCGGTGTATCTAGTAATGTAACATCTGCAAACAGTCCATATGATTTTTGATAATCCAAGAATACTTGCGGATACATCAAATAGCTCAATACATCCGTTTTGCTTGGCTCAAAGCCGATCATTTCTTGCAGCTCTTGTTTTACTTTATCGAAATTGACTGGTTCAGCAAACTTGCCTGGACGCTCTTGCATCGCTGGACGACCTTGCAGAATAATCTGCTGCAGTTTTTCAGGGAACCCGCCAACAGGCTGACCTAGTTCTCCTTGGAAGAAGCTGACCACTGAATCAGGATAGCTCAGCTCGTCTCCACGGTCGTAAATATCTTGTTCAGTCAGATCATTTTGCACCATGAACAGCGCCATGTCTCCAACCACTTTAGAGGACGGTGTCACTTTTACGATATCGCCAAACATTAGATTGACTGTTTGGTACATTTCTTTGATTTCATCCCATTTTTCGCCTAAGCCAACTGCTTTGGCCTGTTGTTGCAGATTTGAATATTGCCCACCAGGCATTTCGTGGTTATAGACTTCGGTTTGAGCCGCCATAATGCCATTTTCAAAACTTGCATAGTATGGACGAACATCTTCCCAATAATGGTTCAACTTGCGCACATTTTTCAAGTTCAATTCTGGCGTGCGTTCGCCGTATTGAAGAGCATAATACAGACTGCTCATACTTGGCTGGCTAGTTGCTCCACTCATTGCGCTGGTCGCGACATCGACAACATCGACACCCGCTTTAACCGCAGCCGAGAGTGTGATGATGCCATTTCCGGCTGTATCATGTGTATGCAGATGAATCGGCAGATCAGTCGTTTCTTTCAACTCACTGATCAAACGGAAAGCTGCTTGCGGCTTCAATAATCCCGCCATATCTTTAATAGCGATCATGTGAGCGCCGATTGCTTCCAGTTCTTTTGCCATGTCTTTATAATATTGAACATTGTATTTCGTGCGATCTGGATCTAAAATATCGCCGGTATAACAAATCGTACCTTCAGCAATTTTCCCAGCATCACGAACATACTGAATGCTCTTTTCCATTTGTGGAATCCAGTTTAGACTATCGAAGATTCGGAAAACATCGATGCCATTATGTGAGGCTTCCTTAATGAATTCTTCCAGCACATTGTCTGGATAGTTTGAGTAGCCAACCGCGTTTGACCCGCGGAAAAGCATTTGCAATAACGTATTGGGCATTGCTTTGCGCAATAATTTTAGTCGTTTCCAAGGATCTTCTGTTAGGAAACGATAGGCCACATCAAATGTCGCGCCGCCCCACATTTCGCTTGAGAACAATTCAGGGATTCCTTCACCTGTTGCTTGAGCCACATTTACAAGATCGTGAGTCCGTACTCGTGTAGCTAATAAACTTTGGTGGGCATCACGGAAAGTCGTGTCTGTCAATAGAACAGAATCTTGTTCTTTGACCCATTTAGTGACTGCTTCAGGACCTTCTTGATCTAAAATATTTTTCGCTGTAAGGAGCTCTCTTTTTTCGACTTTCGGTGTACGTGGTGTTTCGAAGTAGCGTTTCTCCTGTTTTTCGATCCCAGGGAATCCGTTGACCGTGATTTCTGAAATATAGCGCATTGTTTTGTTGCCGCGGTCACGAACGCGCGGAAATTCAAATAATTCAGGTGTATTATCGATAAAGGTTGTTTTCGCATCGCCGCTTTGGAAAACAGGATGGCTGATTACATTATGCATAAATGGAATGTTGGTCTTCACACCGCGAATCCGGAATTCGATCAGACAACGTTGCATCTTTTCAATCGCTTGATCAAAGTTCATCGCATGCGTACAAACTTTTACTAGTAATGAGTCAAAGTAAGGTGTAACAGTTGCGCCAGCATAGGCGTTACCAACATCTAAACGTACGCCGAAACCACCTGGCGAACGATACGTATCGATTTTACCTGTGTCAGGCATGAACCCATTCAACGGGTCCTCAGTCGTTACACGACATTGGATAGCCGCACCAGAAATTTGAACATCCTCTTGCTTAGGCAAACCGATCTCTTTATGCAGATCTTTGCCTTGGGCGATCATCAATTGAGAAGTCACGATATCTACACCAGTAATCAACTCAGTGATCGTGTGTTCTACTTGGACACGCGGGTTCACTTCAATGAAGTAAAAGTTATCGCCTTCAACTAAAAATTCAACAGTTCCGGCATTTACATAGCCGACATGCTTCATTAATTGAACAGCTGCTTGACAGATTTTTTCACGTTGTTCCGTATTTAAAGAAATACAAGGTGCCACTTCAACTACTTTTTGATGACGACGTTGAACAGAACAGTCCCGCTCAAATAAATGAAGGACATTTCCATGTGTATCTCCTAAAATCTGTACTTCGATATGCTTAGGATTGGCAACATATTTTTCGACGTAGATTTCATCATTCCCAAAAGCCGCTTTCGCTTCGCTTTTCGCACGATCATACCCTTCGCGAGCTTCTTTTTCATCATGAGCCACACGCATACCGCGACCGCCGCCGCCTAATGCCGCTTTGATCATAACCGGATATCCATGAGATTCAGCAAATTCCAGCACGCCCTCAATCGTATCTACCGGGCCATCTGAACCAGGGATTGACGGAATCCCAGCTTCTAAAGCCGCTGTTTTAGCCTTAATTTTATCGCCGAAAATATCTAAGTGATGCAACTCAGGTCCAACAAAAATAAGACCCTCTTCACGACAACGTTTTGCGAATTCTAAGTTTTCTGAAAGGAAGCCGTAGCCTGGATGAATCGCATCCACCTTTGCTTCTTTCGCCACTCGGATAATATCTTCAATATCTAAATACGCATCAATCGGTTTTTTCCCCTTGCCGACTAAATACGCCTCGTCTGATTTGAAGCGGTGAACCGAATACTGATCTTCCTCTGCGAAGATCGCCACCGTTTTAATGTTTAATTCGCTACACGCGCGAAAGACCCGCGTTGCAATTTCTCCTCTATTTGCTACCAATACCTTTTTCATGCACTTCACTCCTGACTTTTTAAGTATTCATACTCGATCGCGAGTTTGGTTCGTTTCTCATCCGCACTGATATTCAATGCAAAAGCCACACCAACTGACAATACAAGCAAGCTGTTTCCTCCTTGACTCAAAAATGGGAACGTGATCCCGGTCAATGGAATAATTCCTAAAATACCACCAAGATTAATAAAAACCTGCAATAACAACAGACTTCCAATTCCGATACAAATCAATGAATTGAAAGGCTTTTTCGAACGAATCCCAACCAAATAGATCCGAGCGATCATAAAAATCAAAATTGCTAAAATAATTAAAGCGCCGATCAAACCAACTTCTTCTATTACAATAGAAAAAATGAAGTCCGTGTGAGCTTCGCTTAAAAAACCCTTTTTCTCGATACTATTGCCTAAGCCGCGGCCAAACCAGCCGCCGTTAAACATAGCGTAGTAGCCATTAACCATTTGATGTCCTTGATCCAGTTCATATTTGAACGGATTTTTGAAGCTCTCAAAACGATTAAAGATGTACTGCAAACGTTTTGGAAAAATAGCGCCGCCAAAATGAGTTAGAAATTCGATGGCTAGAAAACTGCCCACGATTCCAACACCGCCGACAATCAAACTGTAGATCCAATTAACACCACTGGCCAATAGTAAGATCAAAGCTAACAGTGTGATGATCGCCGCATTCCCCATATCGGGTTGGACAGCAACCAAAAAGATCATGGCAAAAACCAGCATTAGCGGACGTTTCATATCGTTTGTAAAATTATTTTGAATCGTTTCCTGACGCTTCGATAAAATATAGGATAAATACCAGACGACCATGATTTTCAAATATTCGGCCGGCTGCATACTAAAGGAACCAATTCGAATCCAGCCTTTTGCTCCATTGATTTCATCACCAATAAAAAAGACAACAATCAACAGAATAAAAATGAGATAAGTCGCAAAAATAATTAACTGCTGACTTTTCAAAACATCCGTTTTCATCTTGTACATCAAACTAATCATGACTAAACTTAAAGCCCAAAAAATCCCTTGGTTCATCACCAGACTTGTCGGGCTTACATTATTTGAAATCAATAAATAGGAAGTTGAACTATAAACAAAAATCAAACCGATCACGGTTAAAATCAAATAAGGTATCAAAATACTATAATCTAAAAAATGACGTTTTTTTATCTTAGTAGGCAAGAGCTAAGCCTCCCAGTCGGCATCCGTCATATCTTGACGAGTTTCGTACAATTCCGTATATAAACGATTCAGCTCCGCTTCCAATTCACTAAGCATTTGCTGCCCCTCTCCTCGCTTCAAGATACCTACCTTTTCAGCAAAGAAGACTTGGCGTGAGAAGCCATACATTTGTGTATCAACGACTTCCTCAAAAGCTTTACATTGAGAAATACAAAGACTGTTTGTTTGATTACGAATCAACAATTTGATGCGATTGGCATCCTCTTGCAACACTTTAATGGCAAAATCAGAAGAAATATTTTCCATTTTGCTTCCCTCCTATCTTGATTTCAATATTATAACATAGAAAAAATTTAAAAAGGAAAAAAATACGTGAGACTAAGCTTTTTCTAAACTTTTCGTTCGTGTTTAGACTTTTACACAGCAAACGAAATATTACGTAAAGATTACAAACCAGAAACCATAGATGAAAACGCGAAAAATCAGTTCTTTTTGCCTTCTGACCCGTGAAACAAAACGCCAATATGAAACATAACGTTTTTTTCTCATTTTAGTTCGTTGAGCCACATCATACTTTTGCTGATAAATCCCGATACCTACTCTCCTTCTATCATTAAGAAATCTCATATAACGACTTACTTTATTCAATTATCTTCTATATTAAGTGTACGACAAATAGCCCGCTGAACAGCAGGCTAAAAAAGAGTCCTCTAATTGAATGCTAGTTGTCTGTTCCATACCAACGTTGGATTTTTTGATGGAACAGCTTCGCTCGCTACTCTCGTTTCCGGATACGATCCAGTAGCCGCCAGCGTTTTCTTTTCGTTTCAGGCGGAGAAGCAGAGATTCCAGGCGGTTCTGCTCGGCCTTCTTTCAATCTTTCTGTTAAAACAAGTGTTGCCGGTTCTTCGTTATCCTCGATTTGAACGTTTTCCAATGTGTAGTCATCTGGTAGGCAAGCCGTGATCACTGTCATTGCCTGACTTTCCGTCATTTTTCGCAGATTGATCCCATCTGGTAATCTGACTCTTTGAATCAAACTGCCCGGTTCTGGAATTTCCATAGTGATTTTTAAGTCTTCCGGAATCCGTACATTTTGTAGTTCTTTTATCATCTGCACAGGAGTTTTTTCCTGCGTGCTTGGTTTTTCTGGTGCTATTTCAACAACCGCTTTTTTCGCGCTTGATTGACTATCGTCAAAAATCGTCGTTTCGATCTTTTCAATCAATTTCGCATGACGCAGCCTCTTGAATAAGCCCACGCCATCTTTTTCAAACAGCGTTAGCTTAGTCAGCTTGTTTAAGGATGCTTTGATTTCTTCCGCGGATTTCGTTGTATCAAAATCCTTCAAGCGCAAATACTGCTTTCTTCCGTTGCTTTTTTCAAATTCTGCCTCTAAAGTTTTCATTTTCTCATTCCTTTCGTCTTAAATTTCTTATCGATCATTCTCCGTTGTTCGTCGTCATGAACCGACTAACCCTGCCAACGGTTCTTTGATAAATTGCGTATATAATGTTTTCAGCTTCTCAGCGATATAAGCTTTAGCAGGAAATAATTTGATTAGCAATAAACGCCATTCTTTCTTCTCGAAATATTCAGCGAAGAAAACATAATAGCGGCGCAATGCAGCGCTTGATCGTGTTCTTAAAAAGATATGTTGAACCAAGTTCGCCAGCATGTAAGAAAATTCCTCTTCGCACAATTCTTCTCTCACTTGAAGCGCTACCAACATTTCGATCGCGCCATTGCCGTCATTGGTTGCTCGATAATAATTTTTGATTCGC